>JAYGDO010000306.1:0-5264 GCA_046582885.1 Pirellulales bacterium
GGAACCGCCCGCCGATCGCCATCGCGCGAACGGGGTGCAGCTGATCATCGTCGATGGCCCAAACGGCCCGGTCCAACTGATGCGTACCCTGATTGTTCAGGTCGCCGTTGCCGGACTTCCAGAACCAGTGCCAGTTGTAGTGGACAAAATTGCCGTGGTAGGCGTCGATTTCCGCCGGGCCGCGCCACAGATTCCAATCCAAATTGGACGGAGCGTCCGACGTCGACTTGATGCCAATACCGCCGCGAGGCTTGCAGCAATAGCCATAGCTGATCTTGAGCTTACCCCATTTCCCCGCCTTCACGGCTTCCGTTAACCCTGCTGCGCCGCCGTCGCTGCGCTGCTGCGTTCCGTGCTGAATGACGACGCCGTATTTCTTTTGGGCTTCGACGCAAACGCGGCCTTCCGCAATATCGTGGCTCATCGGTTTTTCGACATAAACGTGTTTGCCGGCCTGCGCGGCCCAAATCGTGATTAGCGAATGCCAGTGATTCGGCGTAGCGACTGAAATCGCATCGAGGTTTTTGTCATCGAGCGCTTCGCGGACGTCGGTCACCGCCTTAATATCTTTAAATTGATTTTTCAGCCCGTTTGCCGTGCCCTCGAGAACGCGCTTGTCGGGATCAATGACGTAGGCAATCTCAACGTTCTTTTGCCCCCGCCAACCGCCGATATGGCTGCGGCCTCGGCCATTGAGTCCGGCGACCGCGATGCGAAGCCGATCGTTGGCGCCGTCGACCGCGCCCGATGCGCGAGTTCCGGTCAGGATCAACGACCCGCCGGCTGCGACGGACGTACTTTGAAGGAAACGACGGCGAGTGATTCGTGACATGGGTCTTTCTCCGAATTTGGCAGGAGTTGTTGTAAGCGGGTGGCACAGCACGTGCGGTTGATTCTAAGTATCCGAAACCAAAATCGCAAACCGAAAAATCGGCGGCGGCGGCGGCTGACGTCCGGAAACGGCGGATTCGCGGGGCGTTTTCCCCTGGAACTGCCGGTGCGTTATAATCGGGCGTCCTGTTGAACTGCAAAATCTACCATAATTTGTCGGGGAGGCTTTGATGACTTTGCGAATCTCTGCACCTGTATTTATCGCTTGTCTGCTATTTTTCGCCCACGGCCCGGAACCGGTCGGTTCGGCCCCGATCAAGACCGCAGACTACGAAGGCCAGATTCGGGTGGCCTGCGTTGGCGACAGCATCACCTTTGGCGCCGGAGTCCGGGACCGCTCTCGCAACAGTTACCCGGCTCAACTCGGGGCGCTGTTGGGAGAAAAATGGGATGTCCGCAACTTTGGCCATTCTGCGAGGACGATGCTGAAGAGGGTCAACCCGTCTTACTGGGACAGCCCGCAGTTCAAGCTGGCGCAGCAATTCAAACCACACGTCGTGATTATCAAACTGGGCACAAACGACGTGAAGCCACATTACCGCGAAACGCTCGAGCGGGATTTCGAAAAAGATTACGAAGCCATGATCGACCTGTTCGCCGCAATGAAAACCAAGCCCCGCGTCTACATTTGCTACCCCGCGCCCGTGATCGACAAAGGCAACTTCGGCATCAAAGACCCTCCCGTACGTGAATTCGTTATCCCCACAGTCGATCGGCTGCACAAAAAGAAAGGCACTCCGATCATCGACCTGTACAACACTTTGAAACCCTTTCCACAGTACTTGCCCGACAAAATTCACCCCAACGCCGACGGGGCGGGCGTCATGGCGCGAGCGATTCATCAAACATTAACCGGCAGCGGCGGAGCGGATAAAGACGGCTTCCGAGCCCTGTTCAATCGCAAGGACCTGACCGGTTGGCAAACCACGGGCAATTGGCTCGTCGAAAAGGATGGCTCCGTGGCGCTGCACCCTCGGCCAGGCGAATCAGGCTGGATGCGCTACAAGGATTACATCACCACCAAGCGCAAATATGACAACTTCGTCCTGGATCTCGACTTCAAAATCAACGCCAAGGGAAATTCCGGTGTGTTCCTCCGCGTGGGCGATCCAAACAGCCAGGTCAAATCGGGGTTTGAAGTGCAGATTCTCGACACCCACGGTAAAAAAAATCCGACGGCCCACGACTGCGGAGGCGTGATCGGCACGGCCGCGCCATCTAAGAACATGGCCAAGCCGGCCGGCGAGTGGAACCACTACACCATTACCTGCAACGGCAACCAGCTAACGGTCGTACTCAACGGCGAACGGATTATCGATCTCGATTTGAGCAAATCCGCCGTCAAGGACCGCCCGCTGTCCGGCCACATCGGTTTCCAGGACGAAGGCAAACCGGTCTGGTATCGCAATGTGCGGGTCAAGGAGCTGAAGCCCGCGGCGTAACAGCGGCGGACAACTACATTCGCCCGGCGAAAGACCGACGCCGCGTCGCGGCGCCGGCAAGAGTTACGACTGCCGCTGCCGGACTTTGGCAACTTTAGCCGCGACATGGTGAAACGCGGTGTGCGAGTTTTCGACGCCCTCCGCCGCTGCCGGGCGAATGCGCAGGAAATGAACCCCGCTGAGACGATGCCGTTCGTTGCGTGCAGGCTAGCCGTCACTTTTGCCCGGCTTCGCCCCGTTGACGAGGCCTTCCGCAACGAGGTTGAGACGATCCATCTCCGCTTGAATCAAGGCCACATGTTCCTGGAGATGGGTGCTGTCCAGTTCCGCGGGAACTTCGATCGGTTTGGCGGCCAGCAGAAATACCTTCGAAAACGGCTTGGGGATGAGCAGATCGGTCCAGCTCCCCCGAATTCTCCAGCACCTGGTGCACGAGTAAGCCGTGGGAACGACGCCGCGGCCCGTGCGGGATGCCAAATAGGCGATCCCCACACTCATTTCCCGGCGGGGGCCACGTGGACCGTCCGGTGTGATCACGATGTGATTGTCTTCCGCCGTCTTAATTAGTGCGCGAATGGCGCTGGGGCGAATGCGATTGGTCGACCCTCGGATCGTCGACATGCCGACCACCCGTAGCACCTGCGCCACAAACGATCCGTCCGTATGTTGGCTGGTCAGCGCCGCCGTGCGACGATGTTTGCCCCCAAAAGTGGGAACGATCATCGAATCGTGCCAGACGCAGTAAAGGAAACGGTCTCTCGTCGATGGCGAATAAGGATTCGTGTCCTCCGCATCCTCACGAATATCCAGCTTCAACGTACGAAACAGCAGCCACATGGCTGCGGCAAATACCACGGCCCCGAACTTAATCAAGATTGGGCTACGTATCTTCAAACCGCCATTTCCTTTAATTGCTGCGTAGAAACCGGGCTCACAGTATCACACAATTATATATATGGCCCAGGCCATCACCTGGCTTACGCGGCATGCGGGGCTTTCTGACGCCGGGCCGCAGCTGATCACGGGCCACGAGCGGCGGGAAACACCGGCCGTCTATCAACACGTGGCTCTCGAAAAACAACTCGAAGAGCGGTATCGGACTGCCAGGTCAGATATCGACCTCTGACGGCGCTGAGGTTGAGCCTCTGCTGAAAAAACGGGGAGGCGATTATTTTGCCTTACCCGCTTGCTGGTTTCCTGCCAAAAGACTTGCGGGCCCGCCCTGCCGGGGCGAAGATGGGGGCGTGTAGGAAAGAACTAGAACGCTTGAGGATGAGCAAACTGATGCGAGCACGCGCCGTACTGACGTTCCTGTTAGCTACCGTTGTACCTACGGGTACGGTATGGACGGAAGAGCCTGCGAAACAATCCAGGCCCAACGTCGTCCCGATCCTGTCAGACGACACGGGCTATTGCGATTTGCCGAAGTTCGGCAAGTCAGAGATCCCCACGCCGAATATCGTGCTCGTCTTTATTGACGACATGGGCTGGGGCGACTTCTCCTGCTTCGGCAACAAGCTGGCCAAGACGCCAAATATCGACCGGATGGCCAGCGAAGGCATTCGCTTCGAGCAGTTCTACGTGAATTCCCCCATCTGTTCGCCTTCGCGCACGGCGATCTCCACCGGGAACTATCCGCAACGCTGGCGGATTACCTCCTACTTGGCGCACCGCGACATGAACAACCGCCGCGGCATGGCCCAGTGGCTCGATCCCCAGGCGCCGCTGCTCGCGCGGGCGCTGAACAAGGCCGGTTATGCCACCGGTCACTTTGGCAAATGGCACATGGGCGGCCAGCGCGATGTGGCCGAGGCCCCGGCCATTACCGAATACGGCTTCGACGCGTCACTCACTAATTTTGAAGGCATGGGGCCCAAGCTCCTGCCGCTCACGCTCAAACCCGGGCAGGATCCCAAAAAGCCCGGGCGCATCTGGGCTGATGCGGTGCGGTTGGGCCGGGGCGTGCGCTGGATGCAACGCTCGGAAATCACAGGCGGGTTTGTGGATGAAGCGATTCCCTTTATTAAGAAAGCGGTCAAGGCCAAGAAACCCTTTTACGTCAACCTCTGGCCCGATGACGTGCACAGCCCCTTCTGGCCGCCTGTGGGCAAGTGGGCCGATGGTAAACGCGGGCTTTACCATTCGGTATTGCAGGAGATGGACCGCCAATTCGGTAAACTTTTTGAATTGATCGGCAACGATCCCAAGCTGCGCGACAACACGCTGGTCCTCATCTGTTCGGATAACGGGCCGGAGCAGGGTGCCGGGTCAGCCGGTCCTTTCCGCGGATTTAAGACCCATCTCTATGAAGGGGGAGTACGCTCCTCACTCATTGTCTGGGGGCCGGGATTGGTCGCCCGGCGAAACCATGTGAACCGCACCTCTATATTTTCAGCTATTGATCTGGTGCCGACGCTGCTGGACATTACCGGCTCGCCGCATCCGAAGAATGCAAAGTATGATGGGGAATCCCTCCCGGGGACACTACTGGGTAAATCGGTCGACTCGCGCAAGGCGCCAATTTATTTCCGCCGTCCGCCCGATCGTGATTCCTTTTATGGAGACGAGGACTTGCCGGACCTGGCCGTGCGGGCTGGCAAATGGAAATTCCTCTGCGAATATGACGGAGTCGATGCCGAACTCTTCGACATGGAAACCGACCGCGGCGAAACCAAAAACGTTGCCGGGAAGCATCCAGAACTGGTCGCCAAGTTTACCAAGGCCTGCATTGCCTGGCACAAATCTATGCCCACAGATAACGGGCCGCAATTGGTGGGACAATTTCGACGCAACCCACCCAAAAAACTCAAGGGGAAAAAGGAAGAATAACTCTCTTGATGGCAACCATTCAAGAAAAGACTGCAGAGCCCCACCAAGTAAGTGACGTCAAAAGCCCTTATACCCTTTACCCACTTTTCGTACGAGGCGAAG
>JAYGDO010000347.1:0-19246 GCA_046582885.1 Pirellulales bacterium
TCAAGCTGTTTGACGACAGCGGCGCAGCGACGCCCAACATCGCGGCTCTCGCGAGGGACGGAATTGTCTTTGAGCGCGCGTTTTCATGCGGGCCAGTTTGTTCGGTCGCGCGGACGACATTGGCAACGGCCTGCTACGGTCCACGGATAGGCACGCAATACCATCGCAAGTTGAAGCTTGCACCGATGCCAAACGGCCTGCGCATGTTCCCCGCTTACCTGCGCACGGCAGGTTATTACACGACCAATAAGAACAAAAAGGACTACAACGCCGTCGAGGGCCGAGGCGTCTGGGACGAATCCTCAAACAAGGCGACCTGGCGGAAGCGGCCAACGAAAGAGACGGCGTTTTTTCACATGCAGTCGTTCGGTATGTCGCATGAAAGTTCGCTGCACTTTAAACAGGCGGAAATGAAGCGGGGTGGGCTGCGCACGGAGGCCGACAGCGTGAAACTCGCGCCGTACCATCCCGATACGCCGACGTTTCGTTACACTTATGCCCGCTATCACGATCGGATGGGCGCGATCGACGAAGTGGTCGGCAAGCTGGTTGGTCAGCTCAAAGAAGACAGCCTGCTTGAGGATACATTTATTTTCTACTTCGGCGATCACGGTGGGGTGCTGCCGCGCAGTAAAGGTTACATTTATGAATCGGGACTGCACGTGCCGTTGGTTGTCCGCATTCCGGAGAATTGGAAACACCTCGTTACGCTGCAGCGGGGATCGCGGACGAAGGGCTTTGTCGAGTTCGTCGATTTCGGACCAACGCTGTTGCGTTTGGCCGGATTGGACGTGCCGAAACAAATCGACGGCCGCCCTTTTCTGGGTCCGGACGTGTCGGCCCAGTCACTCGCTGCCCGCGACGAGACGTTCGGCCACGCCGATCGCTTCGACGAAAAATACGACCTCTGCCGGTCGTACCGCAAGGGCCGCTACAAATACATCCGCAATTACCAGGCGTTCTATCCCGACGGACTGCAGAATAATTACCGCTACCGCATGCTGGCCTACGCCGAGTGGCGGACGCGATTCCTCGCTGGCAAGCTAAACGCCCAGCAGCGGCAGTTTTTCGAGCGGCGGCCGGTGGAGCAACTCTTCGACATCGAATCCGATCCACATGAAGTCCGCAATCTCGCCGGCGATCCCAGGCATATCAATGCACTGCGTGATCTGCGGCGGCGGCTGCAGCAGCGGGTGAAAGGCATGCCCGATTTGAGTTTTTATCCGGAGAGTCATATGGTCCAGCATGCGCTCGCCGATCCGGTTGCCTTCGGTCAAGCACACAAGGAGGAAATCGCGCGGCTGATCGATGTCGCTGACCTGAGCCTATTGCCGCTGGCCGAGGCACGGCCACGGTTAGAAAAGGCATTGGCGTCGAAAAATCAGTGGGAGCGTTATTGGGCGCTGACCGCATGCAGTTGTTTCGGTGAACAGGCGAGGTCGCTGGTTCCGGCCGCCACAGCGCGGTTAAAAGACGACGCCCGCTTGGTCCGAGTCCGCGCGGCCGAGTTTTTAGGCATTCTCGGCGAGACCGATCCAAGACCGACGCTTTACGAAGCACTCAATACAACAGATTCCGATGTGGAAGCCTTGATAATTTTGAATACAGTCGTCTTCTTCGCCGATCACGCGGGCGGCGGTTATCCGTTCGATCTGGCCAAGCTCAACATGAAGGCCACCGGCGGCCAGGTGCCGCGCCGCATCAGTTACTTGCAGTTGAAATCTCAGAAATAATCGCTGCCGAAACTCCCCGCAGCAAATAATTAGGGTTACCGATGCCCAACGTTTTCATCTCCATCGAAGCGATGCTGAGCAAAGCCACGCCCGGCGAGGCGTTGCTGCGTGAAGCTGGTTTTAAGATATCGTTTGCCGAAACGACCGATTTGAATCGTGGGCTGTGCAGCGAAGAGGAAACCATTGAGCAATTGCAGGGTTATGACGCGCTGATTTCGGGCGGCGAACATTTAACGCGGCGGGTACTGACGTCGCTGCCGAGGTTATGCGTGCTGGCGCGTTTCGGGGTCGGCTATGACCGAGTTGATGTGGCGGCGGCCACGGAACTTGGTATTCCCGTTACGATCACGCCGACGGCAAATTACGAGTGCGTGGCCGAACAGACACTCGCGCTGATGTTTGCTGTGGCAAAATCGACGGTCACGCTGGACCGCACGACACGGCTTGGCGAATGGACCCGCCAACAGACGATGCCGTTGCGTCGAAGTACGCTTGGCATTGTCGGCCTGGGCCGAATTGGCCGTGCCGTCGCCGTTCGCGGCAAGGCGCTCGGAATGAATGTCATCGCTGCAGAAACACGCCCCGACGAGCGGTTTGTATCCGAACACCAAATCAAACTGGCCAATCTGGATGACCTCCTCGCAGAGGCGGACTTTGTCACGTTACACTGCCCGTTAAACTCAGAAACCGAGGGTCTGATGAACCGCGCACGAATCGCGGGGATGAAGCGCGGCGCCGTGTTGATCAATACCGCTCGCGGTAAGCTGGTTGTCGAGCAGGCGCTGATCGAAGCGCTGCAAAGCGGCCATCTGCGTGGGGCCGGTTTGGACGTTTTCGAAATCGAGCCGATTGCGGCCGACAACCCGCTGTTGCGGATGGATAACGTTGTCGTTAGCCCCCATCTCGGCGGTGCGGATGCCTTGTCGATGGAGCAGATGGGCATTGAGGCGGCACAGGTGATCGTCGACCTTCATCGTGGGCGCTGGCCAGACGCCGCAGTCGTCAATGACAGCCTGCGAGATGGCTGGCAATGGAGAATCGACCGTTGACGGCTGTAACAAGCTTTCAGACTGTTGACTTGCGAGTCGATCTCGATGAAGGCGCCGGTTCGGATGCGGTTCACACCGACCCGCAGTATGGCTACGCAGTGACGTTGCTAGAAAGCGACTCGGATCTGACCGGCAGCGGAATTACTTATACGCTGGGCGGCGGAACGAATCTTGTTTGTGATGCGATCAGGCTTCTCGTCGAACCGATTGTCGGTTGCGACATCGAAGAACTGATGGCCCAGTTCGGCCGGGTGCAAAAACAAATCGCCGAACACCCGCAGATTCGTTGGCTCGGTCCTCATAAAGGGGTCATTCATTCCGCGCTGTCATCGATTAGCAACGCGTGTTTTGACCTGTGGGCCAAACATCGTGGAGTACCGCTGTGGCGATTGCTTTTAGATCTCGAGCCGGAAGCGATCGTGGCGCTGATCGATTTGAGTTATTACGAGGACGTGCTCACGCATGACGAAGCCATCACAATACTGCAGCGGCTTCGATCGACGCGGACAGCTCGCATGCGGGTGCTGCAGGCCGGTTATCCCGGCTACGACACATCCGTCGGCTGGTTCCAGTATTCTGACGAAAAGATCCGCGACAATGCCAAGCGCGCCGTGGATGCCGGATTCACAGCGATGAAGCTCAAAGTCGGCTCGCCGGATGCGGAGCGCGACGTCCGCCGCGCGCACCTCGTCCGCGAAGTGGTCGGCGACAGTGCCCAAATTATGCTCGACGCCAATCAGGCTTGGTCCCTACCGAAAGCGATTGATGTGTGCTCCAAGTTGTGCGGTATGAGTCCATATTGGATCGAGGAACCGACTCAGCCCGACGACGTTTTGGCACACCAGAGGTTGGCGCGCGAAATCGCACCCATCCCGATTGCCGTCGGCGAGTGCGTTGCGAATCGCGTCATTTGGAAAAATTTCTTGCAGGCCGCCGCGGTCGGCATTGTCCAGGCGGATTGCACTCGGCTGGCCGGAATCAGTGAATATCTCGCCGTGGTACTGCTCGCCAAGAAGTTTCCGGTGCGGGTCGTGCCCCACGTTGGCGACATGGGACAGATTCATCAACACTTGGTTTTGTTCAATCACATCGCGCTGGACCACGAACTGCTGTTCTTAGAATACATTCCGCACCTGCGGCCCTACTTCGTCAATCCGGCTGTGGTCGAGGGCGGGTCGTACCGAACACCCGAGCAGCCGGGATGCAGCACCGACCTGAATCTGCACCTGATCGCAACCCGATAGCGGCCTGAAATTTTGCCGTGTGGACGGCGAAATTGGTTAAAATGGTCCGCATGGTAGGCCGACTGACGAAATGCGGGATGTTGCTAACGCTGTGGTTGGCCACCTGTAACGGTGCGCAACTTACCGCAGCGGACGTCGTCGTCCAGTTCGACCGCGATATCGCACCGATACTCGCCAAGAATTGTTACGAGTGCCACGGTCCCGATGAAAAGAAGCGCGAAGCCGGTTTGCGATTGGACTCGCAGGCCAGTGCGACCAGACGGCTTGAGTCGGGAAAGACGGCAATTGTCGCCGGTGTTTTGGCGAACAGCGAGCTCTACGCACGAATTACATCGAACGATACGGACGAACGTATGCCGCCGATCGACTCGGCTCGATCGCTGACGGCCCGCGAAATCGATCTCATCCGCCGCTGGATCGAGCAGGGTGCCGTTTGGCGAAAGCACTGGTCGCTGAATCCATTGCGTCAAGTTCAGCTGCCGAGCGTCTCCGACGTTAATTGGCCGCGGACCGCCGTCGATCGTTTCATTTTGGCCCGGCTGGAACGCGCGGGCCTTACACCCGCCCCACCCGCGGACCGCTTTACGTTATTACGCCGTGCGTATTTTGATTTGATTGGTTTGCCGCCAACCTCCCAGCAGGTCGAATCGTTTATCCGTGACAAATCACCGGGCGGATATGAACGGCTTGTTGATCAATTGCTGGCCTCGCCACACTACGGCGAGCGTTGGGGGCGGCATTGGCTGGATGTTGCCCGCTACGGCGACTCCAACGGCGGCGATGAAAATCACGCTTATCCCCACGCCTTCCACTATCGCGACTGGGTCATAGCCGCGCTGAATCGTGACCTGCCATACGATCGGTTCGTTGCGCTGCAACTCGCCGGGGATCTCTTGCCGGCCGATCCCGCAATGGACGAAAACAATCTGGCGGCGACAGGATTCCTCGCCATCGGCATGAAGATTCTGGCGGAAAAAGACAAAACCAAAATGCGATCCGACATGGTGGACGAACAGCTTGACACATTCGGCAAATCGTTTCTCGGTTTATCGATTGGCTGTGCGCGATGCCATGACCACAAGTTTGATCCAATTCCGACCAAGGATTACTACGCGTTGGCCGGCATCTTTCACAGCACCAGTGTTTCCGACCGTCCGTTGTCGGTCATTGAAGATGCGGGAATCAAGCAGCGGCGCGAGCGACGAATCAAAGACCTGCGGGCGGAAATAGACCAAATTAACGGCGCCATCGACCAACGGATCAAAGAGGGCGCGGCGATTGTGCGCGAAGCCGAGAAGTTCGATCGCGGCAACGTGATTGTGGATGACGCGAACTATGGCAAGGGTATTGGAATTATTTCCGACCCCGGCGCGCAAAAGAACTTTGCCGAATACGACTTCGACATTGTGCGGCCCGGACAATACGTGGTTCAGTTGCGTTATGCGGCGGAAAAATCGCGACCGGGACGGTTGGTCATTAATGGTAAAACCGTCAACGATAGAGCAATCGCAAAAGTTACAGGCAGCTGGTTCCCCGAGACGCAAACGTGGTTTTCGGAAGGCGCAGGCGAATTGGTGCGAGGCAAAAACGTCTTGCGGCTGGAATCCGAGCCGATGATGTCGCACATCGATAAAGTCCGGCTGATCTCCGAGACGTCCTCGGGCGAGTTGATAAAGCGGATGAAGCGAATCGAAAAATTAACGGCGACGTTGTCCGAATTGGATAACTCTAAACCGCAAAAAGTAACTGTGATGGCCGTATCGGACGGCGCAACACGTAATGTCAGAATTCATCGTCGCGGCAGCCATTTGGATTTGGGCGAAGAAGTTGACCGCGGATTTCTCCGTTCGCTCTCGACGGCGGACCGGCCGAAAATAGCCGATCAGCGAAGCGGTCGTCTGCAACTTGTCCAGTGGTTGGTCGATCGATCGTCCCCGGCATCGCATCTGTTGGCCCGCGTGATCGTCAATCGTGTATGGCACTGGCACTTTGGCCGGGGGATTGTCGCAACGCCGAACGATTTTGGGGTGCGCGGCCGCCGGCCCACGCACCCCGAACTGCTCGATTATTTGGCGAACAGACTGATTGACGACGATTGGTCCCTCAAAGAACTGCACCGTTCGATCGTCACATCGCAGACATATCGTATGTCGTCAGCGGCGAATTCGCCGAAAGCCACCGCTGTTGATTCTGCCAATAGGCTGTTGTGGAAACAGCGGCGACGGCGGCTCGAGGCTGAAGTGATCCGCGACGCAATGTTTTCAGTCGCCGGCCAGTTGGAATCGCGCATCGGCGGCAAGCCTGTGGCCGTTAAGTCGGGAGATCCATCCCCGGAGGATCTGCGCAAGAACCGTATGGCATACGATAAAGCGCGGCAGCGGTCGGTCTATTTGCCCGTGGTTCGCACCAATGTCTACCGATTTTTTACGTTGTTTGATTTTCCCAATGCAGCAACACCGGTTGGCAAGCGTTCGGAAACAATTATCGCCACGCAGGCGCTGTTCGTGATGAACAGCCCGTTGTTCGCCGAGCTATCCGGGCGACTGGCGGATCGTTTGCTTGCCGACGGAAGCATCCCGGACGACAGCGAAAGGATCAACGAATTGGTTCTTCTGCTGCACGGGCGCCCGGCCACCGACTCGGAGCTAAAAAAATTCGAGTCGTTTTTAAAGGACTACGGGACGTCGGTCGATGTGAAGCTGGATGTGGCGTCGCGCCGCCGAGAAGCGTGGCGCGCCCTTTGCCACGTTCTGTTGGGTTCCAATGAATTCATGTACGTTAATTGAACTGCGATGAACCGGCACCATCACATCCCGCGGCGGCGACTGCTCAGTTCAATGTGCGTCGGATTTGGCGGACTGGCGCTGCGCGGCATGTTGGCCGATGAAGTCACCGCTGGCTCGCCGCCATCTTCAGGTCACCGGTCGAAAGAGCGTCCGCTCGCGCCGAAATTACCGCATCATCCGCCTCGCGCCAAGCGGGTCATTTTTTTGTTTATGCACGGCGGCCCGTCGCATGTTGATTTGTTTGACCCCAAGCCCAAATTACAGGCAAACGACGGAAAGCCGTTGCCCTTCAAAGGCGCCAGAGTGACATTTGCGGCCCGCGGAAACTTGATGCGGTCGCCGTGGAAGTTTCAGCAGCACGGGCAAAGCGGCATTCCGATGAGCGAATTGTGGCAACATTTGCCCAAAGTTGCGGACGACTTGTGCATGATTCACTCGATGTGCGAAACCAACGTCGCGCACGGTGGCGCGTGCATGAAAATGCACACAGGCAGCGAATCGTTGATTTGGCCCAGCATGGGTGCTTGGACGAGCTACGGGCTGGGAACCGAAAATCAGAATTTGCCGGCCTTCATTACGATCTGTCCGACGTCGTTGCATGGCGGTGTGAACAATTTTGGCGCGTCGTTTCTGCCATCGGTGCATCAAGGCGTACCGCTGGGGACTCCCGGATATCCCAATACACTTGCCAAAGACGCAACGTTTCCTTACATGACGAACCCACGACAGACGCGCGAACAACAACGGCTGCAATTGAAACTGCTGGGCGAACTGGCCGCTGCTCAGGCTGGATCGATTGGCCACGATGAGCGACTCGAAGCCCGCATTGAGTCGTTCGAACTCGCCTTTCGCATGCAAATGACGGCGCCGGAAGCTTTGGATGTCAGTAAAGAATCGCAAGCAACGCGGAAGCTATATGGGCTGGACGATAAGACAACCGAGAACTTTGGGCGCGAATGCCTGCTGGCGAGGCGGCTTGCCGAAAGGGGCGTACGTTTCATACAGGTCAGTCACGCGCACAGTCTGAAGTTCAACAATGAACAATGGGACCAACACACGCATCTTGAAAAAGGACACTCGATCAACGTTGCTCAGATCGACAAGCCGATTACCGGCTTAATTCAAGACTTGAAGAGTCGCGGCATGTTGGACGATACACTGGTTGTTTGGGGTGGCGAATTCGGGCGGACGCCAACCGTGCAGAAAGGTAAGGCCGAGCCGGGCCGTGACCACCATCCGGGAGGATTCACGATGTGGATGGCTGGCGGTGGCGTCAAAGGTGGATTTCGTTACGGCGCGACCGACGAATTTGGCTACTACGCCGTCAAAGATCGCTGCACGATTCACGACTGGCACGCCACGATTTTGCACCTGCTCGGCGTGGATCACGAGCGGCTAACTTACACGCACGCCGGCCGAGAGTTCCGGCTGACGGACGTATTCGGAAAGGTGGCGGACAAGGTCATTGCGTGAGCCCATTCCGTTTACGGTTCAAAAAAAATGTCAGTTGACGTGCCAAACTTTGCGGGTAGTGGCATGTTCGATCTCGAGTCATCGTCGCCGATAATAAACTGCCAGCGGCCTTTGAGTTCAAGCTGCTTGTCTCCCGACGTTACAACCGGCGCGACGCGCAGGCCACCTTCACCACCTCGATCTTCTACCCGAACGACAATTAGATTGGCGTCGTCCGGCGCGATCGTTTCGGGTCTGATTGCGAAGCGGCCTTTCGATTGCCGAAGCTTTTCACCGTTGATCCAAACCTGGAGCTTATCGTCTTTCGGCTCGATCGCCAACGACAAGCTTCGCCGTGAAATCCACGCTTGTGGCAGACGAACGGAGCAACGATACCAAGCTACGCCGTCGTAGTTTTTTAGTGCACCACCCGCAGCGGATTCCCAAGCCGCGGGAACTTTCATCGTCGTCCAATGCAGGGTGTACGGCGGCCGGTTACGGATATCGGGCAATTTTTCAACATCGCCGCCGACCAACCAGTGGAGGGCATTCGTAAGCCGCCGGAGAAAAAGAAAATTCTGGAAGTCCGCGGGGTGCCCCATGGATGTGTAAAACGAATTTCCGCCGTCCGTCCGTCGGAACGTCCACGAGATCGGCTCTTCCGGGTGGCCTTCGATCACTCCCGAAACGAGTTCTTTCGTTCCTTTGACCAAGGGGGAAGTTTTATAGAGCGAACCGCCCTGAAACGTGGGCGGAAGCGATTCTGTGCCGTGTAAAATGGGATGGCCCTTTGCGGCTGCCGAATTGTGAGGCACAGATTTAAGTTTGTTGCCGTGATGGCCCGTATAGTTGCCCCCGAAAACCTGGCCATCGAAATCTTTCCAGGTAACGAGACCATCCGGTGGGACTTTCTTCCCCCCTAGGCTGAAAGCGTGGCTGGCCGTGCGAATGCCGGCAACCGGTTTTCCGGATTTGATAAACCGCTGTACGGCTGCCATTTGGTGCGGCGGCAACGCACGACGGCGAATACTCAGCAGCGCGACGTCGGCGTCGTCCAGCACGGTGATACCGGGAATCGCGTGTCGCTGTTTATCACTGCCGAACACATAGCTGACGCGAAAATGAGGTCCAAGATGTCCCAAGGCAAACTTGGGCAGCGTATGATTTGTCTCATATTCATCCTCCGCCATGATAATGGCCAGGTGCGGTCGTTTGTCGTTTTTGAAACGGAACGGTTCGCCACCGATCAGTTGATCGCTGGTAATGGTCGGACAGACAAACTGTTCCACGTGCGCGATGATCAGGTCGGTGCCGGTGAAATGACTGACGTACGGCCAGCGCTGCGGATTGTACATGGTATCGGTCATGTCGCGCATCAGTACGACGTGTTTTCCGTTGTGGGCCATTTGACGGAGTCCAAACGGGCGGCCCAGTACACACATGTTGGTGTGCACGCCGGTCAAGATCACGTTCACGATCCCGCGAGCTTCGAGGACGTTCCACACTTCGTCGCCGCGGTCGCTGATGAAATCGCCCTGTGGGTCGATCGTGATCAGGTCTGACTGCTTTTTCCAGGGCATGCCGGGGTTGCGGCCCAGCGACTTTAGTTTCGCGACCCACTTGGTGTGTTCCGCGGGGTCGTCATCTTCGCCGCCATCGGATTGGTCGATCGGATAAACCGCCCGTTCTTCGCCCGGAATACGTGAACACCAGGACCGAATGTCTTTGGGCAGTGTCGGGGCCTTCGGTGCCGCCAGCGCCCGCTTGCGGGCCGGATGGTCCGCATAGGCGTTCATGCAGTCGCTTGGTGAGTGAATGATGGTTACGCCACGATCCCGCGCAGCGGCGAGCACTTTGTTCAATCGCGGTGCGAATTCTTCCACACGTCGTACCGCGTTTAAACAATGGTGCAAATCCCAAACGTCACAGACAACAATCGCGGTCTGTTCGTTCTTCCACTTTTCGGCACGCATCAAGCGGTGGAATCGGCCACTGTCGTTGCTTGTCTCAACTTGATAACGCAGTCGCAGCGAAAGATCTTCGGCCCGGCCGGCGGACGTGAGAATCGCGGCGGCTAAAACTATGACAAGCGAAGTGCGGCTAGCGATCATTCTCGTATGCTCCGAGGAGGATAACTGATTTGCAAATCCACAATACATTTTACTGCGAGACAATACGACCGGTTAAGATGCCAGTCCGGGTGTCACGCGAAAAAAAGGGGTCCTATAGATTATTGAAGGCCGCGATTTTTGCACGCCGGAGCGGGCCCGCCGGCACCCCGCACAGGTCCTCACGGTCTTTGATCGCGGCGGTTGTTGTCTTGAAAATCACTTTGGTTCAAGTCGCAGTTCTTCAGAAGCCAGCGGTATGCTTGAGAAATCAGATAACGGGTTGGCGGTAGCGTATACTCAAACGCGGGCGACTTGGTTGCCGCTGGTGCGGACGATCAGTCGCCGCATTTCGAGGACGCTGATCGTGGACAGGACGCGATGGACAGGAATGCCGGATTGTTGGGCAATTTGGTCAATGAGTGTGGGTTCGGTGTCGATTGCCTGCAGTACGGTCTGCTCGGTGTCGTTCAACTGTAATTCGGCCGGATGGCGAAGGATCGTTCCATCGTCCTGCGGCGCGGATTCGATGAGTGGCCCGAGTTCCTCCAGCACATCTTCGGCACTTTCAATCAGTTTCGCGCCGTCGCGGATCAGGGCGTGACAGCCCCGCGAACTGCGGCTATCGATGCGGCCGGGGACGGCAAAAACTTCACGGCCCTGTTCCATTGCGTGGCGGGCGGTGATCAGCGCGCCGCTGCGGGTCGATGCCTCGACAATGATTGTCCCGAGCGTCAGCCCGCTGATGATGCGATTGCGTTGAGGGAAGGAACTGCTGGTCGGCGCGAAGCGGGGGGGCATCTCGCTTATTATCGCGCCTTGCTGCACTATTTCATCGGCAAGCGCCGCGTGTTCTGGCGGGTAGAGGCGCAAGATGCCTCCACCCAGCACCGCAATCGTGCGGCCGCCCGCTTTGAGTGCCGCTCGGTGCGCTGCCCCGTCAATTCCGCGGGCGAGGCCACTAACGATGGTTAGCCCCGCGCGAGCTAGGCTGGTGGCAAATCGTTCGGACTGTGCCTCGCCGTATCGCGTCGCGTGGCGGGAACCGACAATGCTGATCGCCAGCGCATCGGCCGCGGTGACCGTGCCGCGGACGAACAGTGTTGGTGGCGGATCGTCGATTTCGCGGAGCATCCTCGGATAGTCGTCGTCCGGAGACGTGAGGATGCGGATATCATTTTCAGAGCAAAGTTCCAGCTCGGACTGAACATCGACATCGTCACGTGCCGTAGAGATCGCTCGACTGAGCTTTGGTCCGACGCCGGGAACCTGCCGTAACTCGCTAGGCGCGGCGTTGAGGATCGACGTGGGGTTGCCGAAGTGATCAAGCAATTGCTTGAGCATGCGCGGTCCGACGCCGGAGACCAGCGACAGGCAAAGCCAGTCGCGAATATCCAAGTTCACGGAACCGGATTGTTTGACCGTAGATTCAGCCATGGTCTTCGTTCAGCGAGGCGATTACATCTTGCTCACTAACGTCGGCGACCAATTCGACGTGGCCGATCCGCGCGGGAAGGATGAAGCGCAACGCGCCCCTTTCTGTTTTCTTGTCGCGCCGCATGCAATCGAGCAATTTGTCGTGATCCACGATCGGCACCGTGGTTGGCAGGCCAACGGCGTTCAGCAAGTCGAATTGGCGAGAGGTTACCTTGGTGGAAATTCGTCCAAGTCGCTCAGCCAACCGCGACGCACAGACCATGCCGATCGCAACTGCTTCGCCGTGGAGCAGCACGCCGTAACCGGTCACGGATTCAATCGCGTGGCAATACGTGTGGCCGTAGTTTAGCACCGCCCGCAGGCCCGATTCTTCGCGCTCGTCCTGTTCGACCACTTGGGCCTTCAACCGGCAACTTTGGGCGACGACGTGTTGCAGGACATTCGGTTCGCGCCGGTTCAGGCCCGCAATATTCGATTCAAGATATTCGAAAAAAGCTTCGTCTAGGATTACGCCGTACTTGATCACTTCGGCCAATCCCGCTCGGTACTCACGGTCCGGCAGGGTGTCGAGCATTGAGGTGTCGATCAGCACCGCGTGCGGTTGCCAGAAAGCGCCGACCAGGTTCTTGGCGTCGGGCAGGTTGATGCCGACTTTGCCGCCCACGGAACTGTCGACTTGGGCCAGCAGCGTCGTGGGCACCTGGACGAACCGGAGGCCGCGGGCTAAAGTTGCCGCAACGAAACCCGCCAAGTCGCCGACCACGCCGCCGCCGACTGCAACGACGACCGACTTTCGATCCGCACCCAATTCGAGGCACTTGCGCCAGAGCATATCAGCGAATTGGACAGACTTGCTAAGTTCTCCGGGCTGGATCACGATCAAATCAGTCGTAATGTCGGCATCGGTCAAAGATTCGCCCGCGCGAACCGCGAGCGGTTCGACGTTTTCGTCGGTAATGACCAGCGCGTGCCAGGTCGGGCAGCGATCGGCGACGAGGTCGCCAATCCCGGCGAGAATGCCCGTGCCGATTGTGATATCGTAGCTCCGTTCGCCCAAATGGACCTGCACGGTTTTGGCGGAATCAGTCACCAAACGTTTTCCTGAGATAAGCGGGAGTGATTTTCACGTGGGAGTGCATGGGCTCCCGCCGAGTTTTACGGCCTCAAAACGCAAGCCCAGCAGGGGCTTCGCCTTCCCCATTTACGTCTTGAGGCGGCTTCTATTTCACTCGCTGCAGGTCTGACTCGGTCACGGTGATCTGGCGACAAAAGCCCGTATGTGTGCGCTCATACGTCAAGTCCTCGGCCTCGTCGGGGGCAGCATGTAGTTTTTCTTCCAATGCGGCGCGGCCGGCCGGTTCAAAATCGTCAAGTTCTTCGGGCCAGACGGTACGGTGTTCCATCACCAACGCTTCGCGATAAGGATCAAATTCGTTCGGCATATTCTTGGCGGTTCATTGAATAACGGGTCGCGGACTCCGGTCGAAAGTAATCAGCGCTTCAGTATACTAATGTACGCAGATGAGACAAAGTGTGCAGGAAAGAATTCGTTCTGTTTTCCCTATATGTGAACGGACTGAATCCCGTTCCCGGTTGCAATGACCCGTAGCCAGTGGACGATCGTTGGCATTTTTGGACTGTCGTTGGCCGCTGCGATTTTTGGTTTCGCTTGGCGGTACCGGGAGACGCGGCAAGCGCTCGACTTTTGGGGCTCGGAGGCCGCACGGCTGATCGTCGAAGCGGATCATGTTGTGGCGATGAAACTGACCTCGCACGGAGACGCCGGTGACCGGCAGACGTTAGAACATGGAGACGTATCCTATTTCGTGCTCGATCAACACGACATCGCCAAGGCGGGCGGGATCACGCACGCGAGGAACGCATTGACGTCGGACAAGAGTTTTTTATGGGACCGGCAGGTTGCCGGTGAGTCAGCATGGAGTTATGCGATCCGCTTCCGGCAGGGAGAAAAGCGAGTGACGGTGCTGGTCGATCCTGAGCGGCGACTTGTGTGTTTAAGGGGCCGGACGAAAATCGCGGTCATCAACGAAAAAATTGCGGAAGCATTTGCCATTTTTTTGAAAGAGCAGTTCGAGCCGGAAGACGAGAAGTCGAACGACGGTGCTGCGAAATTGTGAGTGAAAGGAAACTTCATGCCGGAACAACAACCTAGAGTGGGGATCGTCATGGGCAGCGACAGCGATTGGCCCAAAATCGAAAAAGTCAAACTCGCGCTAGACGAATTTGGCGTGTCCTGTGAAGTGCGGGTCATGAGCGCTCACCGGACGCCTAGCGCCGTCACCGAATATGCAACGACAGCTGTCGAACGTGGTCTGCAAGTGGTCATCGCGGCTGCTGGCGGTGCAGCACACCTGGCCGGTGTCGTCGCGGCAAATACGACTTTGCCGGTGATCGGCATTCCTGTGCCGACACCCGATTTGGGCGGGCTGGATTCGCTGCTGTCGACCGTCCAGATGCCGGGCGACGTTCCGGTGGTCAGTGTTGCCATTGGCATGGGCGGTCCGCGTAATGCCGGTTTATTCGCGGTGCAAATCTTGGCCACAGCCGACGAGGAGCTGAGAGCCAAACTGGCCGAATTTAAGGTAAATCTCGTCGATAAAATCAAATCCAAAAATGACGCCCTGCAAGAAAAGCTATGAATATCGGCTTCCCTCTCGCGGGGCTTTGTTCAGGTTCTCTCCCGTTGATGGATGGGGACGATCGAGAGCGGGGTGGCTGACACGATCATGTCCAACTCCAAACCGCAATCCAATCTGATCGGAACGCTGCGCTGGGTTGGCGACGCCGGCGGGCATCTCGTGTTAATCGATCAAACGCGGCTGCCGATTGAGTTGGTTGAGATTGAGTTGCGCGATGTGGAGGCGGTTGCAGAGGCGATTAAATCACTGCGGGTCCGCGGCGCCCCGGCGATCGGCATCACCGCCGCGTATGGGGTTTGTATCGGTATGCAAAGCATCGATACGAACGATGCCGATACATGGCTGCAGCGATTCGAGGAAGTCATAAATTACTTGGCGGCCAGTCGGCCAACCGCAGTCAATCTATTTTGGGCACTCGATCGTGTCAGGGACGTCGTTCTCCGCGAACCGGCCAAGCCGCTAGCAAAAATGACTGCGAGAATTCTTGCCGAAGCGCGGGCGATTCACGACGAGGACCGGGAAATGTGCCGCGCGATTGGCCGCTTTGGCAGCGAGCTGATTGCGGACGGCAGCGGTGTTTTGACACATTGCAATGCGGGCGGACTCGCCACCTCCGACTACGGTACCGCATTGGCGGTCTTTTTTGCGGCGCATGAAGCGGGCAAGAAAATCCACGTGTTTGCCGACGAAACGCGGCCGTTGCTTCAAGGCTCCCGGCTGACGGCATGGGAGCTGCAGCAGCGCGGGATCGAAGTCACGCTGATATGCGACTCGATGGCGGCACAAGTCATGCGCGAAGGCCGTGTGCAAGCGGTCGTCACCGGCGCGGACCGAATTGCGGCCAACGGCGACACGGCCAATAAGATCGGTACGTACCAAGTTGCACTGGCCGCGGCGGCACACGACATTCCATTTTACGTCGCTGCGGCGACGAACACCTTTGATTTAACGATTAGCTCGGGTGATGCGATTCCCATCGAACAACGTAGTGGCCGCGAGATTACACATGGCTTTGGCCAGCAAACCGCGCCGGACGGCATTGGCGTCTACAACCCGGCGTTTGATGTTACGCCGGCCCGGTTAATCGAGGCAATTATTTGCGAACGTGGGATCATCCGGCCGGTGGCAAAACAGGAAATTGCCCGGCGATGCGCTACATAAAGGATTTCATCTGAAGTTGCGTTTACTGTCAGCGGCGAGTACGAGCAGCAAAGCCGTCTGGGTTGGCTTTCATCCGCTGGCTGCCTTGCGGATCTGAACCGGCCCTCGTGGAGTAGAACATCATGAGCGACGTGAGAGACTTTGGCGCCAGTGGTGACGGAAAAACAGACGACTTCGACGCCATTCAACACGCCGTTAACGAGGGCGATGGATGGGTAGAGTTTCCCCCCGGAGACTATCTTTTGAACAAGCCTGTTGTCGTTGATTTAACCAAACGGCGACGAATCGGCATCGCGGGATCAGGCGGCGGCGCGAAAGTACTTATGGCCGGTTCAGGTCCGGCATTTCATCTGGTCGGCAATCACGGCGGTACGGCGGATCCGGAGACATTTAAGCCGACTGTGTGGCAGCAGCAGCGGATGCCGACGATTCAAAATATTGAAATCGAAGGTCGTCACGCCGAAGCTGACGGAATCGAGTTGACCGGCACGATGCAGGCGATCATTTCGCGCGTTGCCATTCGTGGTGCGCGGAACGGAGTCCATCTGACAAAACGCAACCGAAATACGATCATCAGCGATTGTCAGATCTATCACAACCGAGGCGGGGGAATTTACTTAGATGGCGTCAATCTGCATCAGATCAACATCATTGGCAATCACATCAGCTACAATCGACTGGGTGGTATCCGAATTGAGCGATCCGAGGTTCGCAATCTACAGATCACGGGCAACGACATTGAATACAACACGGACCGCACTCATAAGCTGGGCGACCAACCGACGGCTGAAATATACGTCGATACGACCGCGCCCGGGGCGACCGTGAACGAAATCGCAATTGCCTCGAACACAATCCAGGCGTCGCCGTCGCCCGCTGGCGCAAATATTCGCATTATTGGATCGGATCAGCACAAAGATCGGCCACCGGGATTGTGGACAATTGTAGGCAACGTTATTGGTAGCCAGACCAACAACGTGCATTTAACGCGGTGTTACGGCGTGGTGATTAGCGGCAATACGATTTACTCATGCCGAAAGTATAACCTGCTGATCGAGCACTGCCGCCAAGTTTCGGTTGGCTCGAACATCATGCGGCGTCACACAACTGCTGCCGCGGCCGGTATGCGGTTGGTCGACTCGGCCGATTGTGTTTTGAGTGGATGCCAGATTTTGGATGAAGCGGCTGAAGGTCAGACGACAGGAGTCTCATTGTTAGAAATTGTTCGTTGCCGTCGCATCAATGTGACGGGTTGCTCGATCAGCAACCCCTCGCCATTCGGCATCCTCGCCGTGGACTCGCACGACTTGAACATCAGCGGCTGTACCATTCTCGAATCGCGCAGGCCGTCCCGCATGAGGTCCGCAATTCGAATGGAGGGGAAGGGGACAGGAAATCTGATTTCCGGCTGTCGGGTCGGGCGTGGCCGTGAAGAAGCACTGTCATTCAGCAAAGAAGCTGAAGCGACTGTTGCCGCGAACGTTATCGACGGCCCCGGCGATTAGTTGCGGGGCAGCCCGCATCTGTCCGTCAAGATCGCTGCACGCGTTCTTTCAGTTTGGCGACGACCTCCGAGAACTCTTTGCGGGCGGCGGCGAGGCCCTCCACGGTGTTTGATTCACTGCCCCGGATGTATCCCATGATGATGTATTCGGCGTCAACAAATTCCTGGGCCACGTCGGAAATTTCGTTGGCGATTTCGGCCGGAATACGTGTCACGCCGTTGCCGTCGCCGTGCAGCAGGTCGCCCTGATGGACGGCCAAACCACCGATGTGGACCGGTTGGCCGACGTGCATAAAATGGCAGTAAGCATGGGATACTATTGTCGAGCCGGTAAAGACGGGGAACTCTATATTTTCGACCTGCTCCAAGTCGCGACCGCCGCCCGAAGTGATCAAGCCGGCCGCGCCGAAGCCCTTGTAGATCGTGCACATCACTTCGCCAAACGTTGCGGCGGCGGGTGGGTCGTCGAGATCTTGAAAGACAACGATCGCCGGACCCGGCAACTCGGAAAACCCGGCGACTTGCTCTTCAAAGCTCCCGTAAGCATCCCCGCCGGCAGGCGGCGCCGCGCTGCGAAAACTGGCGGTGCTGGCAAATCCGACCATTGGAGGGAGATCTGGAAAATTGCATTGAATGTCGCCGTTCATGTAACCGGCATTCCGCGGCACAACGTCAAATAATTCGATCACATTACAGATCGTGGGCGAATCGAATTGGCGGAGTTTGTCGAGAGTTCGTTGGTCGATGGTCATGATGGGCATCTCTTAAGTTGAAGCGGCAACAACTGAATCACGATGAAAAAACCGGACTGGCAGTCAAACTACCAGCCCGGTGTGTTATCCTCAAGCCTTCCAGTTTTACGACGATTAAATGTCGTAGTACAAGCAGAATTCGTATGGATGCGGGCGGAGCCGCAGCGGTTCGACTTCGTTTTCTGTTTTGTATTCAATCCAGGTGTCAACCACGTCCTTGGTGAACACGTCGCCGCGGAGCAGGAACCCGTGATCCTCTCGCAATGCGGCGAGTGATTCATCCAGCGAACCGGGCGTTGTCGGCACTCCGGCCGCTTCTTCGGGGCTGAGGTCGTAAATGTCCCGATCCAACGGCTCGCCAGGATGAATCTTGTTCTGGATGCCGTCCAGAACCGCCATCAACATGGCCGAGAACGCTAGGTAAGGATTGCAGCTCGGGTCCGGACAACGGAATTCAACGCGTTTAGCCTTGGGACTCGAACTGTACATCGGGATACGGCAAGCCGCCGAACGGTTACGTTGCGAGTAGGCCAAATTGACCGGCGCTTCGTATCCCGGGACGAGTCGCTTATAGCTGTTGGTCGTCGGGTTGGTGAATGCCAACACGGCAGCCGCATGTCGCAACAAGCCACCGATGGCGTACAGCCCAGTGTCGCTCAGGCCCGCGTATCCACCGCCGGCGTAGAGCGGTTCACCGTCTTTCCACAGTGACATGTGAATGTGCATACCGGAACCGTTGTCCTCGAAGATCGGCTTGGGCATGAACGTCACGGTTCTGCCGTGTTTGGCGGCGACGTTCTTGACGATGTACTTGTACATCAGCAGGTGGTCGGCCATGGTCACCAAATCGTTGAACTTCAGGTCAATTTCAGCTTGACCTGCAGTACCAACTTCGTGATGCTGACATTCGACGTCGAGTCCGCATTCGATCATCGTCTGCATCATCTCGTTGCGGATGTCCATCATTTGGTCGGCTGGCGGGACGGGGAAGTAGCCTTCTTTGTGCCGCAGCTTGTGACCTAAGTTTGGGCCGTCGCCGGTGGCTTTTGTGTCCTTGCCGCGATTCCATTGACCTTCGATGCTGTCGACATGGTAATAGCCCGCATTCGGTGTTTGGTCGAAGCGAACGTCGTCAAAAATAAAGAACTCGGCTTCCGGTCCGACGAAACAGGTGTCGGCGATGCCGGTGCTCTTCATGTAGTTGATTGCCTTGCGGGCGACATTTCTCGGATCGCGAGAGTAATCTTCGCGTGTGATGGGATCCTGTATGTTGCAGATGATCGCTAGCGTCGGCAGCGCTGTGAACGGATCGAAAAAGGCTGTATCCGGCTGTGGCATGACCAGCATGTCACTTTCGTTG
>JAYGDO010000401.1:0-3646 GCA_046582885.1 Pirellulales bacterium
GCATCGCCTCCTGTTGCAGCGGCAGAAAACTTTCATACCCCCAATATTGGCGCAGAGCGTCGCGGAGTGAACCCGCTCGCGCCGTCGTCCGTGCAGATGTCGATTCCATTCGCAGCGCCAAGATCGTTTTAGTCCGGCAACAAGACTTCCGGCCAGTTAGAGGGTATCATGCCAGTTAGAGGGTATCATGATGGTCTTCCGCGATATTTTCAACACGTGCCGCAGAGGCCAAGTCATGAGAACATTGCCGATTCCGTTTGCGCCGCTGTTGGTTTTCTTCTTGCTGTTCCATTCACTCGCCGCAAAGCAGCCCAACGTCGTGATCCTGTTCACCGACGACCAGGGCACCCTCGACGCCAACTGCTACGGGTCCAAGGATCTCCAGACCCCCAATATCGATCAACTGGCGACCACAGGAGTGCGGTTCACCCAAGCCTACGCCCACACCGTGTGCTGTCCGGCCCGGGCCGCACTGCTCACCGGACGGCACCCCCAGCGAAGTGGTGTCAATCACTGGACGCAGGGCGACATGAACGGCCCCCTGGGTATCAACATGGCCTTGGAGGAGGTCACCCTCGCCGAGGCCCTCAAGGCTAATGGTTACCGCACCGCCTTGTACGGCAAATGGCATCTCGGTTCCCATCGTGACTACGGGCCGAAGAAACAGGGCTTCGACGAGTTCTTCGGCATTCGCGATGGGTTCATCGACAACTACAACCACTACTTCCTGCACGGAAACGGATTTCACGACCTCTACGAAGGTACCGTGCCGGTCGAAGCGAATGGAAAATACTTCCCCGAAATGATGACGCAGCGGTGTTTGAAGTTCATCGAGGAAAGCAAGGACAGTCCGTTCTTCCTCTATGCCCCGTTCAATATACCGCATTACCCGGAACAGGCACCCAAGGAATTCGCTGAACCCTTCAAGGACACGAAGGATCCGGCGAGGAAATCCTATGCCACGATCATGAAAGCCACCGATCATTACATTGGAAAAATCGTGGACCAACTGGAAGGCCTCGGGTTGCGCGAAAGCACGATCATCATTTACATGAGTGACAACGGACACTCCGAGGAGACGGGTAACCGCATTCGTGTCGACAACCACAAGAGCGGTCATCCCAAGGGGCATTTCTATGGAGCTAGCGGGGGCGGATCCACAGGGAAATGGATCGGCCAAAAGGGATCCTTTCTTGAAGGAGGAATTCGCGTGCCGGCGATCATCAGCTATCCGGCCAAACTGCCGAAAGGCGCGGCGCGAGATCAAGCGATTACCGTGATGGATTGGTTTCCAACGGTGTTGGAACTTTGCGGTGTGAAGTGGCCGGAAGCCAAGCTCGACGGTTACAGCGTCCTGCCGATTATCCGCTCTGCGGATGCCGAGTCGCGACACCAGACGCTCTATTTTCAGTGGCAAAAACGCTGGGCCGTGCGTGAAGGCGATTGGAAATTAATCGGCCAAAACAGCCGGCTCACGTTGCACAACTTGGCGGATGACAGGCCCGAAGCGAAGAACTACGCCGGTGACCAGCCGGAAATTGTCAATCGTCTTCGTGGGAGATACGATGCATGGTCGAAGGATGTGACGGCGCGGCGGCAAATAACCCAGGCGGACCGTCCATGAAGTTTGCATTGAATCTAATCGCGGTGCTGTGGTGTGGAGTCGTGCTTTGCGCCGGCCGGATCCCTGCCGCCGAGACGCCCGCCGAGACGCCAAATGTGCTGTTTATCGCCGTCGATGATTTGAACGATTGGGTCAATTGCCTCGGCGGACGAACGGGTGTGCACACGCCGAATATTGACCGGCTTGCCGGGCGCGGCGTGCTCTTCACCAACGCCCACTGCGCTGCTCCGTCGTGCAATCCGTCCCGCGTGGCGGTTATGACCGGCGTCCGACCTTCGACGTCCGGCATTTATCACAACGGTCAAAATTGGCGAAGTTCACCGCGACTGGCCAGGGCCGTAACGATTCCCGATTGCTTTCGCAAAGGCGGCTACAGGGCTACCGGCGGCGGCAAGATATTTCACGCGCTGTCGTGGATTTCCGATCGCTACGGAAAACAACAGAATGACCCGGCAATTTGGGACGGCTACTTTCCGTCCAAAACCAAACCGATGCCGGAGGCCCTGTGGCCGGCGGCCGCCGCCGTTAGGCATCACGATGACGGCTACGTTTCGTGGAAAGCGATCGCCAAGGGGAAAGATCTCAAGGGCCGCCCGCCGCATTTTTTTGATTTCGCCGCGATCGACGGCTCGGAACGGAAAATGGCGGATCACCAGGTCGTCGATTGGGCCATCGAACAGCTTAGCAAGAAACAGGACCAGCCTTTTTTTCAGGCGGTCGGTATTTTCCGGCCGCACATTCCCTGGTTTGTTCCCAAAAAATATTTCGATCTTTACCCGATCGATGAAGTTGCGTTGCCGAAGGTGCTAGAGGGCGATCTGGAAGACTGTTCAAAGGTCGGTATCCGTTCGATCCGCCGTAGCTGGCATCGGTGGCTGCTGGCCAACGATCAGTGGCGGGCCGCGGTGCAAGGGTATTTGGCCAGCATTAGTTTCGCCGATGCTCAAGTTGGCCGACTGCTCGACGCGCTGGATCGCAGCCCGCACGCCGACAACACGATTGTTGTGCTTTGGTCGGACCACGGCATGCACATCGGCGAAAAAGAGCGGTGGGAGAAGTTCACGCTGTGGGAGGAATCGACGCGGGTGCCGCTGGTGCTGGTGGTTCCGGGCGTGACGAAGCCGGGCGGCCGATGCCGGCAGCCGGTCGGGTTGGTGGACCTGTTCCCGACGTTGACCGAACTGTGTGGACTGGCGACGGGCGACGCCGAGTTGGATGGTGTCAGTTTCGCGCCGCAGTTGCGCGATCCGGATCGGCCGCGCGAGCAGCCGGCCGTCACGACCTGGGGCCGCGGCAACCATGCGGTGCGCACGGCCGACTGGCGCTACATTCGCTTCAACAATGGCGACGAAGAACTGTACGACCACACGACCGATCCGGATGAATTCACCAACCTCGCGGCTCAGCAGCCAGACAAGTGGCGGGCGAAAATGGACAAGCTGGCGCGGTGGCTACCGAAAAACGACGCGCCGCCTCCCAAACAGTCACCGTAGCATCGTGGGCCGGCCCCACGCGAAGCTAGGGCCAGCGACGATGCTTGCTTCTCGGAGGTCAAAACAGTGAAATCATATCGAAAGGTTTTGGCCGTGGCTGTCACGGCGGCGCTGACCGCACTGCCGGCTAACGCCCAGCCGGACGGACGAAACCGTTACAACGTTTTGTTCATCGCGATTGACGATTTGCGGCCGGAGCTGGGGTGTTACGGTGTCGGGCATGCGCAGTCGCCCAATCTGGATCGATTGGCATCCCAAGCCGCTTTGTTCACACGGCATTATGTGCAAGTGCCAACGTGTGGCGCGTCGCGCTTCGCGTTATTGACCGGTCGTAGTCCGGCGCGGTCCGGGGTGACGGGCGGCAATGCGGCGTTCTATGCGGGCAAGTCGGCGCTGGCGGCCGAGCAACTCCCCGGCGGCCAGACGATGCCCGAACTGTTTCGCCGCAGCGGTTACCGAACGGTCTGTATCGGGAAGATCTCGCACACGCCGGACGGTCGCGTATTTGCCTACAGTGGCAAAGGCGAAG
>JAYGDO010000427.1:0-9287 GCA_046582885.1 Pirellulales bacterium
GTGATAGTCATAATGCCCGGAACGGTGGTAATAGTAGCGGCCCGGCGTGTAGTGATAGTGGTTGCCGTGGCGGCGATATCGCCCGGGGACATAATCAAAGTGGCTCGTATTGTGCCAGTCGTAATGTCCGCCATAGTGGCCGCGATGTCCGCTACCGATTCCAACACGGACGCTGCCGTGTCCAACATGGACGCCACCGTGGCCAAAATGGATGCCAAAGTCCGCGGCTTCCGCGGTCGATGTTTCACCACTCAGCGCCAAACCTGCAACGACTACGCTTGCGATCATAAGCTTTTTCATCTTTTTGTCTCCCAGTTTCGATTTGTCTTGGGCCGTCGAGTTCTAGTTCGGCCTGTTGACTCTTGGTAATCCGCAAAGGTTATGCCAAATCCAGTGCAGATTTCGTAAAGGGTTTGACAGAAATGAATTGCGGATTTCTCCTGCTGATGTCGGGATTTTTCCGGACGGGAAATCTGTCTCAATGCTGGACCGCCAGAATCAAAATGATAGCACTTCCATCACAACTGAGAGGATTCAGCCACACGAACAGCGAGGACGGGCCGCCACCGCGTTGAGATTCGTCAATCGGGCCTTTCGCCCGCACCGGCGACGATTACATCCATTCACGAATCGGTTTGCCTTCGATCAACTGAACCGGTCGGCCGTCGGGGCTGTGGGCGATCAGGTTGTGGGGAATGCCCAGCTTCATGTAGACCGTTGTGGCGATGTCGGCGGAATGATATTCGTCCTTGGCGACCGTGCCGCCTTCCGCGTCGGTCGCGCCGAGCACGTGACCGCCGGGAACTCCCGCACCGGCCATGATGGCGAAGCCGGCCGAGGCCCAATGGTCGCGGCCGCTGGCCGAGTTGATCTTTGGCGTGCGGCCGAAATCGGTGAGCCAGCAGACGAGTGTCGAATCGAGCAACCCCCGCTGGTCGAGGTCGATCAGCAACTTCGGCAATGTCTGATCGACGGGCGGCAGACGACTCTCTTTCAGCGATTTGAAGTTGTTTTGGTGCGTATCCCAGCCGCCGTCGGTGACGGTCACGAATCGCACGCCCGCTTCGATCAGTCGCCGCGCCAGCAGGCAACTTTGACCAAACCGGTTCCGCCCGTAAGCGTCGCGCAGCTTGGCGTCCTCCTCGCCGATCGCAAATGCCTTCTTAGTTTCCGGCGCGGTGATCATCGCCAACGCGGCTTGATAGTGTTCGTCCAGCGCGTCGAAAGCCGCGGGCTGCAGTTCCGCGGCGCGCTGCAGCGCGTCGATGCGAGCCAGCATTTTCTTGCGGCGGCTGAGCCGGTCGTCAGTCACACCTTGTGGCGGTGTGATGTCGCGGACCGTAAATTTATCCGAGTTGGGATCGGAGTGCATTTCAAATGGATTGTTCTCGAGGCCGAGAATCCCCGCTGTGCCGCCGCCGAACCGCCGATCGACCTGGTCGCCCAACTGCATGAACGGCGGCATGGCCGTTTTGAAGCCTTTGAAATAGCTGACGACCGAACCGTAGGTCGGGTAGCCGATCGCCTGATTAAATTTGCGTCCCGACATGACCCATTGATCGGCCATGCCGTGGCTGCCATTTTGCGGATTCCAGCCGCGCAGCAGCGCGAAACGTTTTTGTTCGCGCGCCATGTTCGGTACCATCTCGGTGAATTGGACTCCGGGCGTTGCCGTGTCAATCACACCAAACTCTCCGCGTACGCTCACCGGCGCGTCCGGTTTCGGATCGAACGTATCGTGATGACTCGTGCCGCCGCGCGTCCAGATTAAGATACAATTCACGTCCTTCGCTGGGCGACCGTCACTCGCCAGCGCACCTTTTCGCGCTAGTGCTGTCGGCAGCGAAACGCCCAGCCCGGCCAGCGTTCCAACTTGCAGCAGATTTCGGCGTGAAATCCCTTCACAGTCGTGCGTCAAACCTGAAAGCAGATTGAGCATTAAAATCTCCGCAGAACGAGTTGCGGTCCTCGGCGGGTTGTTGTCGGACCGTGGTCCAACGGCCCGCGCGCCCGGGATACGTTCAGATGCGGCCGCGTATTCCCGTTTGGGTCGCGACTAATTGTGCCTACGATTATAATATCAGCTGGCATCGCGGAGGCAACATTGACCGAAAAACAGCTTAAATCCAGTTACTTGCGCGGCACGCGTGGCGAGTGATGCGGATCATTGCGGCGAGATTTCGTAGTAAATATTAGGTTCGCGCTGACATCGACGCCCCGTTCGCCCGCCCGGTACCCACGCCTCTTGGTTCATTCGACATGCAACGCGCGGTTTATTACCTTTTCCCGGTTTTGCTACTTGGCGTGACCCGCATCGGCCTTGGCGAAACGATTCACGTCGAGCCGGCGAGAGTTTCGCTACGCGGGAACTTCGCTCGCGCGCAACTAGTTGTCCGTCGTGGTGGAGCATCGGGTGGCGTGACGGCGCGCAGCGAAGATTTGACCACTAAGGCGTCCTTTGAATCGTCCGATCCGCGTGTCGCGCGCGTCGAGTCCGGCGGCCGAATTTTTGCCGTCGGCGATGGCGCGGCGACGGTGACTGTTTCCATGGCGGACACAAAACACGAAGTTCCAGTCACGGTGGCTGACGTGGTTGACCGTCCACGCGTCGATTTCACGAACCAGATTCGCCCCATCTTGAACAAAATGGGCTGTGCGTCCGCGGCGTGTCATGCAAGTCAGTACGGCAAAGGCGGATTTAAACTGTCGGTGTTTGGCTTCGATCCGCAAGCCGACTACGAAGCGATGGCGAAAGCCAGCCGAGATCGCCGCGTCAATTTCGCCCGACCGGAAGAAAGCCTCCTCCTTAAGAAGCCGTCAACCCGCATGCCGCACGGTGGTGGTTTCCGATTGTCGTCGTCGTCGGTTGAATACGAGACGCTCAAGGCTTGGATTGCCGCCGGCGCAGCGCCGCCGCCGGCCGACGCGGCGGAAGTGATCAAACTCGTCGTCTCGCCTTCACGCCGCGTTGGCGCCGCCGGTCTGCATCAACAATTACGCGTCGAGGCACATTACAGCGACGACTCGATCCGGGACGTGACGTCGTTGGCAAAGTTCGATTCGGTGGATGAAGGCATCCTGTCGGTCGACCGCAAGGGCTTGGTGTCGGCAGTGGATCGCGGCCAAGCGCCAATTATGGTGCGATTCGAGGGGCATGCCGAGATTGCAATGTTCGTGATTCCGTTCGCCGCCGCCGCGGAACTGCCCGGGTGGAAAAACAACAACTTCATCGATGAGTTTGCCGCCACCAAGTTTCGCGAATTGGGCTTGGAGCCCTCGCCGCTTTGCGACGACGCCACCTTCATTCGCCGCGCGTATCTCAACGCGGTCGGTGCGCTGCCGACCGCCGCGCAGACAACGGCCTTCATCGATTTGGACGATCCAGCCAAGCGCGAAAAGCTGGTCGATCAGCTGCTCGGCTTGACCGGAGACGCGGCGCTGGACGTTTACAACGACCAGTACGCCGCATTTTGGACATTGAAGTGGTCTGACCTGATCCGCAATAACAGCAACGATCTCGGTGAGCAGGGCATGTGGGCTTTGCACAATTGGATCAAGGAGTCTCTCCGAACCAACAAGCCGTTCGACCAATTCGTACGCGAACTAGTGACGGCGAAGGGATCGATCTACTCGAGCGGGCCGGCCAATTATTTCCGCATCCACCGCGATTCGTCGGCGCAGACCGAAGCGACAGCCCAGTTGTTCATGGGCGTGCGACTCGAGTGCGCGAAGTGCCATCATCATCCGTTCGAAAATTTCAGCCAGGCGGATTACTATGGGTTGGCCGCGTTTTTTTCGCGCGTCGGGACGAAGGGCAGTGAAGAATTCGGTCTGTTCGGCGGTGAGACGATCGTCATGGTCCGCAATTCGGGCGAAGTTAATCATCCGCGCACTAAAAAACGGATGGAGCCGACGCCGCTGGGGGGCGGTCCGCTGGACAACCCGCTCGACCGCCGCATTCCATTGGCCGAGTGGCTCACTTCGGCGGAAAACGAATACTTCGCGCGGTCCGTTGTGAATCGCTACGTCGGCTACTTGCTGGGCCGCGGGCTGGTCGAACCCATCGACGATTTGCGATCGACGAATCCGCCCAGCAACGTTGCGCTGATGGATGCGCTGGCGAAAGACTTTTCCGAGAGCGGTTTTGACTTAAAGAATTTGATCCGCACGATCATGACGTCGAGGGTATATCAACTCAGTTCGCAACCAACCGAGGCCAACCGGGCCGATCGTCGTTTCTACAGTCACTATCGCGTCAAACGCTTGCCGGCCGAATTGCTGTTGGACGCCGTGGACGCCGCGACCGGGGTGCAAACCAAATTCAAGAGTTTGCCGCTAGGCACACGGGCCATCGAATTGCCGGACGCCGAATACCCGAACTACTTTTTGACGGTGTTTGCCAAGCCGCGACGGGTCAGCGTTTGCGAATGCGAGCGGTCGCCGGACGAGAATCTCGCGCAGGCTTTGCACACGCTGAACGGTGAAATTCTGGCAGAGAAAATCGCCGATAAAGGCGGCCGCGTTGCCAAGCTGATAGAAACTGAAACGCCACACGATGAAATTGTTCGGCAGTTGTTCCTGTCGGCGCTTTGTCGGATGCCCTCGGATGCGGAGATGGCAGCGAGCCGCACGTTTCTCGACGAGGCGGCCAGTCCGGCGGAGTGCTATGAAGATCTGCTCTGGGCCTTGATCAACTCGAAACAGTTTTTGTTTGTGCGTTAGAAAGACTCCCGCAAAGCACCGCCGTTGGTAACGCGAAGAAATGGAACGATGAATATGCCGCCAAGATCATGCCTTGCGTTCCTCGTTGTGTTTTCCACGGCAGCGGTCTCCAGCGCCGAGGCGTCTTATCCAATGCTGATGAGTCTCAAGCCGGTGGCGACACAGGTCGGGGCGGTCAGCGAGCATGAAATCCAATCGCGCCACAGCATGTTCGGCGCCTACAAGGTAATCGTTACCGGCGAGGGTGTGACGGGTGAGATTCTTCACCCTGAAATGAAGGAAGAGGCGGAAGGCAAACCGCCGAAACTGGAAGCGATGAAGATTCGCTTCACAGTCGCGCCCGACGCGCGGACCGGCGTGCGAGACTTTCGCATTGCCACCCCGCGGGGTGCGAGCACGTTGGGACAACTTGTGATTGGCCACGATCCGGTGATCGGTGAAGCAGACAAAAACGATAAGCCGACCGACGCGCAAACGATCGAGGTGCCCGCCTCGGTATGCGGAACGATCGAGAAGGCCGAAGATGTCGATTTCTTCAAGTTTCAGGCCAAGTCCGGTGATGCGATCAGCTTTCATGTGCGGTCGATGCGATTGCAGAACAAGATTCACGATTTGCAGCAGCACGCCGATCCGATTTTGACGCTCCGCACTGCAGCGGGCGCGACCTTGGCGTCGTCGGACAACTACTATTATGGTGATCCGCTGATCACACACACGTGCGAGCAAGATGGAGAGTATCTGCTTGAGGTTCGCGATGTGCGTTACCAGGGCAACAAGTACTGGGACTACTGCATTGAAATCAGCAAACGGCCCCTGGTGACGGGCGTCTTTCCACCGGGCGTCGCACCGGGAGTGAAAACGCAAGTCGAATTGATCGGTTTTGGTTTGCCGGAAGCACCGACTGCGATGGTCACGTTGCCGGCCAACGCCGCGCCCGGCACGGTTTGGTCGTCCTTGTCGATGGGCGAAACCACGACCGGTCCGGTGCCGCTGTCGGTCAGCGACGTACCGCTCGTCACCGAATCTGCCGAAGACAACAACACACCGGAAACGGCACTGGCCGTGAGCCTGCCCGGCGGTATCAACGGCCGCATGGACGCGGACGGCGACGTCGATTGTTTTTCGTTCGAAGCGAAAAAAGAAGTGCGGTATTCGTTTGAAATCATTGCCCGCCGCGGCCTGTCGTCGCTCGATTCCCACTTGCGGATTCTCGACGAGAAGGGTAAGCAACTTCAACTCAGCGACGATATGAAGTTGGGCAAGCGCGCATACGCCGATTCCTGGATTGAGAATTGGACGGTTCCGGGAGACGGTAAATACGTGATCGAGATTCGCGACCTGCACCTCCGCGGCGGGGCGCGTTTCACCTATTTTCTGAAAGTGACGCGCAGCGAGCCGTACTTCGAATTGTACGTCGATACCGACAAGACACAGCTCACGCCGGGTACCGGCGGGGTGATCTACGTCCGCGCGGTCCGCAAGAACGGTTTCGAAGGCGAAATTCAACTGGCCGTTGACGGATTGCCCGAAGCCGTATCGGCCGAATGCGGAAGAATTCTTGCCGGCAAAGGCGAGGACGGCTGCATTCTTTTGCGGGCCGCCGACGACGCGCAACCGGCGATGAACAACATCGTCATTACAGGCACCGCTAAACACGAACCTCAGGACGCCGCCGCGGTCGAACTTTTGGCGGTCGCCACTTCGTATCAAGAAACCTACCAACCCGGTGGCGGCCGCGGTCACTGGCCGGTCGAAATGCACACGGTTTGCGTCGGCGCACCGGGTGACATTGTCGCGGTGAAACTGAGCACGAGCGAAGTTGCGCTGAAACCTGGCGAAACAAAACGTATCGATGTGACGATTGAGCGCGCCGAGAATTTTGACAAAAACGTGACGCTCGACGTCGTCTACAAGCACCTCGGCAGCGTGTACGGCAACTCACTTCCTCCGGGCGTGACACTGGACGGCGGCAACAGTAAGACACTGCTGACTGCGGGTGCGACCGAGGGCCATATCACTTTAAAAGCTGCCGACGACGCGCCGCCAGTCGAGGCGCAATTGGTCCCGGTTATGGCCAACGTTTCAATCAATTTTGTGATGAAGAGAACCTATACTGGCCAGTCGTTGCGAGTGCGGGTTGAAGCCGGCAAAGAGTGAAACACTTCGACGATCTTGCGAATGAGATGCTGCCCGACGCCGGGGGCGACACGGGTCTGAACCCAACGCTTAGCCGCTACCGAATGTCCAGCCTTCAAGAGCTATTCGGCTGTCGGTCCAGGCCGCCCGATTTCGCCGTTGTTGATTGGCGTTACCCGGGCCGGCATCGTTGCCGCGATCACAATGAATGGATGACGCGAGCGGCGCGGCAGGCGGCCGCTACGACCAGACGAAAATCTCGTTCCGCCCCCTGCTGTACCCGATAAAAGTCGCCAATACGATTCTCGGCAACTCGCCGGCCACGCCGGGTACTTCATGAATCAAGCGGGTGTTAAAAAAATAAAGGTCCCCCGGCTGCAGCACGACTTCGACGTTTTCGATGTGATTATCCCGCGCGTAGTCGTGGAAACTGTCCCCCCTTAGATACGGATCGACTTCCGGCTGCCAGAGACAGCGATGTAAAACGCATTGTGCGGTTTGATCGTCGAGGTGCGTGTTCTGCAACACGAGCACGCCGGCGAATTGGTGATCGAAATCGTGTACGGCGTAGTCTGCGCGCTTCTCGCGGAGCCGCACCGAATCGAAATGCGGCTGGTAGGTGTAGCCGCCATAATGTGCCCGGATGATCGCCGGTCCGTATTGGCGTCCGTCCGGTTCGTAGGCCGTCACCGCACGCTTGTTGATCGAAAGTTTTTCGAGCTTATCGTACAGTACGCGGACTGGGTTGTTGTCCTTGGCCAGCAGGCGATTGAACAACATGTGCGTTTCCTCTGCATGGGTCAAAAACGCTTCTTTGTCCGAGCCGCGATAACCGAGGCTGCTGCCGATATCGATCCGTGTGCGGCCCGTTGCCGTTTTTGATTTCCAGGCATAAGCCGGCTGGCTGCCTTCGCGAAAGTAGCCTTCGGGAATGGCTTCGTCGAGGAACTTGGCCGGGACCGGTTGCCGCGGGTCGTAAAGCAAATCCTCGGCAATCAAGTGGCCGACCAGTGCGCGGCAGTCATCTTCCGAGACGACGTTTCGCAAGATGATTGCGGGAATCGTGCCGGCGGCAAGATCGTCCAGCGGTTGCCCGCTGCGGGCGAAAATTGTATTCAGGTCCGGCTCGACAATTGTCCACGCGCTCATGCAGAAATTGTATGAAACTGCGGGGCGGACAGGAAAGCAGCCCGTCGCGACTATTTGGGCGAATCGGCCGTCGGCGCTGTGCCCGGTTTGACACCGAGGACCACCAGCACGCGATAAGTTCTGATCCTCGCACCGCCCAACCGCTGTTGGTCTTCGATTTTTGCACCGGCCGCAGCGGGCTCGGTTCCTGCCTTAGGGGTTGGCTTGCCAGCGGCGGGAACTGCGGCCGAGGCCCGTTCCTCGCGGACACGGCGCTTAATTTTCGACGCATCTGCCGGCTTATCCGAGAGGGTGCCCGCGGGTGGCTCGGCAGAATCGGGTTGATCCGCCGCGATTTGTCGCTGCAGACTTCGTTGTTGTTGGGCGCGGGTCACAATGACATCAGCGACGCGGTCGGCGAAAGATTTAGCCGCTGCGATGTCCGCCGGTCTGGCGAACTGCTCGCGAGCACGCAGCGTCGATTGCTGTGGTTTTTCTGCCCCGGCGATATCATCTGCTTCGACTCGGTCACGGCTTTCCCGCGATGCCGATTTTTTTTGCGCCTTATCCGATACAGCAGCATTTTCGTCGAGCACCGGTGGCGCGAATGGATCGACCGCCCCGGCGTTCAAGCCGCCACCCTCCCCGCCAGCAGTATTTCGGGCAGGGGTAAACATCGCCAGTCGCGGATTCATGTTTACCGTTGTGGACGACACCGAGCCGGCCTGTAACCTAGCGAGCATCGAATTTACTTCGTCGCGGGTTCCCTCGACGATGGCATAGGTTAACTGCTGACCGCCGTTGCCTTTGGCAAGCGATTCGATTTGTGATGTTTCCAGCTTTGCGACATTCTTTCCGTCGTATTTGGGCTTTTCGTTTGGAATGTTCTGCGCGACGCTGCTCTTTGGCAGAAGATTGTTCTCGGCGTCAATCAGGCCCAGGTTCCGTAGCGCGCCATCGCGGGGTAATCGATCGGCGGAAATGAAGATTGCGATCCCGTCGTTGTCGGTCAGGAAATTAGGTGCCGCAGAAGCGAGTTTTCGTCGTCCATTTACCGCCGCAGCGCTGCGACCAGCCTGGATTTTGTGACGGGGAGTTGAGACGATACCTTTTTCGATCTCTTTGATCGCGGAGTTGGGCTCTCGCTTCGCCCCGGCCGAATCGTCGGCCGCTGCGCCGGCGAATTCGCCCGATTCTTCGACGACAGAATCGAGCGGTGCATCGTCAGGCGAATCTGCATCCGCTCCGATTCTTGCATCGCTGTTTGCGCTCGGCGCGCCGGCCGCGGCTTTCTGCTCGTC
>JAYGDO010000474.1:0-13952 GCA_046582885.1 Pirellulales bacterium
CGTAAGAACGATCCTCGACCCGCTCCAGCGCAGACTCGATCGCGCCGAGTATTTCCTGCTCGGTCTGCATCGTGCTGAGCGTAAATTCCTGTTCGAATGCATCACTTCCGATGTCAGCCATATGAATCGGCATACTGGAAAGATCGCCGTTCGCCTCCTTGCGACTCTTGCTTAACGCCGCCTCCGCCAGACCATCCACGTCACCACGAAGCCGCACACGCATGGCAAGTAGCAATTCCTTGAAAGGCTTCATCTCAGATTTTTTCATCTCAACGTTTCTCCAAATCGTTGCGAGCGTTCTATCCCCGCCTCCTGCGAACACCGTGCCCCCGCCTCAAAGACGAGAGACTTGTTATTCTAAGACTGCGTTTTTGGACTGTCAAATAGCCCCGGGAACCCGCACGCTCCGCCGACAGACAAGTCGAGGCCCGGCCCCCGAACTGTGGGATGCGAGTTAAGATCCGGTTGCGACCTTGATGCGCTGCAAATGCTCTTTTAGACTGGCTTTTCGACAAATGACTAACAATCGTTAACTTCTTGCTGGAAGTTCTCCGATGCGTTCGGCCCAAACAGGTCGGCCGCTGTTTTCTTGACCTGCAGAAGGATCATCGCTATCAGCGTCACGCCCCAGGTGGATGTCGCCGTTCAACGTTGTATTTCGCCGTCGTGTGGCCGCGAGTATGCTATCGACAATGCGTATGTCGAATGTGGCGACTGTGGAAATTTGTTGGATGTCGTTTACGATTGGGACCGTGCCCAACCGCCCACCGCGCTTGCCGATTTTGAGCGGCATTGGGCCCTTCGCAGCGACCCGCTTTCGCTCAGCGGGGTCTGGCGATTTCACGATCTGCTGCCGTTTGCACCACGTGAAACGGCGATCACCATCGGCGAAGGCCAGACGCTGCTGCAGCGATCCGACGGTGTTGAAAAATACGTTGGACTTTCAGCCGGCGAACTCTATCTGCAGTACGAGGGCCTCAACCCGTCGGGCAGCTTTAAAGACAACGGGATGGCCGCGGCCTTCACGCACGCCCAGTCGATCGGCGCGACACGGGCGGCGTGCGCTTCAACGGGAAACACCAGCGCGTCATTGGCCGCGTTTTGCGCGGCGACCAAATTAATGCGTGCTGTTGTTTTCATCGGCTCGGGAAAAATCGCCTACGGCAAGCTGTCGCAAGCGCTCGACTTTGGCGCGCTGACTGTACAGATCGCCGGCGATTTCGACGATGCCATGCGCCGCGTTCGTGAAATTGCACCGCGAATGGACATCTATCTGGTTAACAGCGTGAATCCGTTCCGACTGGAAGGCCAAAAGACGATCATGCTGCGGGTACTCGAAGGCCTGCGCTGGGAAGTCCCCGACTGGATCGTTGTGCCCGGCGGTAACCTCGGCAACTCCAGCGCGTTCGGCAAGGCATTCGGCGAGCTGAAAGATCTCGGCTTGATCGATCGAGTGCCTCGACTGGCCGTGATCAACGCGGCCGGCGCGGACACGCTGTTCGAACTGTTTGAAAATCGGCATGTACGTTGGAATTCAGGCAACCCGGATACCGCCGTGGTCGATCAATACCACGAGCAGCTTGACGCGATGAAACGACGCGCTTCGACGATCGCCAGTGCCATCGAAATTAACCGGCCCGTCAACCTTTACAAATGCCTCCGCGCGCTGGAATTGTGCGACGGGGTGGTGCGCGAAGTTTCCGACCAAAACATCCTCGATGCCAAAGCGCAGGTCGGGGCAGGGGGACTGGGTTGCGAACCGGCCAGCGGCGCGAGCGTCGCCGGTGCAAAACTGCTGCGTGAGCAAGGCGTCATCGGCGCCGACGATCGCGTGGTCTGTATTTTGACCGGCCACCAACTCAAGGACCCGGACGCAACAATCGCGTACCATACGACAGACCAGGAAATGTTTAATCGCGTGCTCGGCAGCCGCGGCGTCAATCGCGCGTCGTTCGCCAACCGTGCCGTTGCCGTGCAAAACGACGTGGACGAAATCATTAAGGCCATTCAGCTTTACAGTTAACCGAATGGTGCGTGCGGGCACGCACCCCAACAATTTCCCCTCATAGGGTGCGTGCGAATGTGCACGCTGCACAGACCAATGACAGCAAGAATCGGAATTCACGGCGCCGCCGGACGCATGGGACAGCGGCTCGTTACACTCGGAACTGCCGATCCGCAGCTACAAATTGCCGCAGCGCTGGAGGCCGCCGGTCAACCAAGACTTGGCGACGATGCGGGGCAAGTGGCCGGAATTGACGCGATCGGAGTTCCACTGACGGCTGAGTTGGAGACCGAAGTCGACGGCGTAATCGACTTTTCCATTCCCGAGCCGGCGATCAACATGGTCCGCATTTGCGCCGAACGCCGAATCCCTGTCGTCGTAGCCACGACCGGCTTCAACCAACCCCAGCAGCAAGAAATTATCTCCGCAGCCGAGCGTACGGCGGTGCTGCAGGCACCGAATATGAGCCTGGCCGTCAACCTCACCATGAAATTGTCGGAAATCGCCGCCAGTGCGCTCAAAGAGCACTCCGGCGGTGTGGACGTCGAGATTCTCGAGCGGCACCATCGAGGCAAGGAAGACTCGCCCAGCGGTACCGCGCTGAAGTTCGGCGAAATCATTGCCGCGGTCATGGGCCAGACCGACCATCGCCACGGCCGCGAGGGCCGCATCGGCGTTCGGCCACAGACGGAAATCGGCTATCACGCCATCCGCATCGGCGATCATCCCGGCGAACACACGATCGTCTTCGGGTTACTCGGTGAGACGATCGAACTTTGCGTGGACGCCACAAATCGTGACGCCTACGCGTTGGGCGCGCTGGCGGCCGTAAAATTTATCCAAGGCAAACCGCCCGGCATGTACAGCATGAGTGATGTGCTCGGCTTTTGAATCAATTCCCATCCATGGCCAAATGCGACGAAGGTTATCTCTGCGAGGTGTGCGGCAAAGATGTCGAACAGATTACTGAAAGCGACCTCTACCTGAGGTACGTGATCGGGATGATCGAACCCGAGGTGTTGCACACTAGCAAGGAACGCCACATCCGCTGCAATCCATCGCTGGCGCAGTTCATCGTCGACGAGAGATTTGAACCGATCTTCGTGGAAGGGGATTTCGATAAGCGGCGGCTCGATCCCGAGTTTGTCCGTAACCGCGAGGCGCTCGTAACACGCGGCTGGCAGCGACTGCGGGAGGTGCTCGACAGCGAAGATGCGATCATCGATTATCCGCTACCCGAAGTGCTCGCGCGGATGAAGGCACAACCGGAGTGAACGCCGCAGCGGCCACTGAATTCGCAGAGATTTCAGAGGGCGGCTAAACGGACACTACGATGGCTCAAATGCCGCACAGACAAGATGCACTGCGTGCAGATCAAGTTCCTGAATGCGGGCCGTGTCCGCCGTCGGCGCGATCACCGCAATATCGGCGGCGTCCTTTAAATCGCCAGCGGGGCCGCTAAAGCCAATTACCGTCATCCGTTGGTCACAGGCCTGCCGGCAGGCGGCCAAGATATTTTCCGATCGACCGGAAGTAGAAAACGCAATCAACACGTCGCCCGCCTTTCCGAGCGCTTCGACCTGACGACGAAATACTTCCTCGTACCCAAAGTCGTTGGCGATGCAAGTTAACACCGCGCTGTCGGCGGTCAGCGACACGACCGGGTACGGCCGCCTCGCCGCGAGAAAACGTCCGATCATCTCGTCGGAAAAGTGCTGCGCCAGCGTCGCCGAGCCGCCGTTGCCGGCGACGAAGACCGTGTTTCCGTTTTCAAATGCCTCACGCAATCGTTCGATCACACCGGCGACAGTCGTATACCAGTCGTCCAGCGCATCCAGCGCTGATCGCAATTGATCGGTCTGTTGGCGGAGTGCACTTTCGATCGATTCGAACATCATAGCGCGCTATAAGTCTACGTCTTGCGGGCGATAAAAAATGGCAACGGGAATCAACACCAACGCGGTTGCACCAAAGATATAAAAACTCGGCAGCCGCAACTGTTCAAAAACCGAAAGGCACAACGGATAGAAGACAACCGACGCAAGGATGATCCCGACCCAGTTCACCAAGTTCATGGTTCCAATCATACGTCCCTTCAGCTTGTTCGGTGGACGCGACTGAAGAAAAACTTGCACCGGAAGAGCAAAGAATCCGGCGAACAGCCCCATCGCGATCAAGGCGAAATAGCTTCCGTAGTATCCTAGCAAATGGGGCCATACCCGCGAGCCATCGCCGGCAATTTCCGGTGTTAGCGACCTCGGCAACGACATCAGCAGCAAAACGGCAATGAGTCCGTAAGTTCCGATACGGACCAGCCCAAAGCGAACCCGGCCACTGGAGAGTTTTCCCGCCAGCACAAAACCGATGGCGATGCCGATCGAAACGGTAGCCGGCAGCAGGCTCGTTTTGGTGTTATTCAACCCAAACGTATTCTTACCCAGGGAGTTGACAGCCATCGGAAATATCGCGGCTACAAACCAAAACGCGGAATAAACCCATAATGCTGTACGCAGTTCACGATCTTTGCGCAGCGTCGCCCAGGTGTCCGGCGCGACGACCACCGTCGAAACATGAAACCGCCCCTGAGGCTGGGCGACGGGGGTGCGCCGCACCAAAAGCGAACTAATGGTTCCGGCCATCGCAATCGCGACACAAACGACGCCGGCCTTCCAAAGATTCGTGTCGAAAATGTCCAACAGTGCGCCACCGACAAACGTGCCTAGAATCAGCGACAGGAAAGTGGTCATCTGAACAATTCCGTTGCACTTCGGCAAATCCGCAGCGCGAAACATCTCGGGCAGCACGCCATATTTGGCGGGCCCAAAAATCGCGCTCTGGGTTCCCATCAGCAGCAACACGATCAAGACGAACCAGGGCATTCCGTCGGTCAACAGTTTGTCATCTTGCCGAATGCGGGCCGCCATGGTCGCGAACGCAACGACGGCCGACAGCATCACCAGGATTTCACCAACCTTTGCGCCGACGATAATCCATTTTTTGGTAATCCGATCCGACCAGTAGCCTGCAATGCCGGAAAACAAGACAAACGGTATCGAGAACAGGGCCAGCGCAACGAACTGCTGGTCCAACGGCTTCGAGCCCGGCGAGACCACAACGGTCACGCATAGCAGCAGCACGATTTGCTTGAACACGCTGTCATTGAATGCGCCCAACAGTTGGGTGACGACCACACCATGGAACGACCGATCCCGCATCAACCGCGGCAACGAGTCAAAATCGACATCCGCAACCGGCGGACGGCTCGTTTCGTCGGCTAACTCTTTCGCCATTTGAACGACTCGCTGGCTCCAGGCGTAAACTCTGAACTGTAGCAGCATGGCTACAGATAGCGCGCGGACATTATGGGCCAAGTAATCTACACGTCACAAGGTCGCTAGATTGAATTGACTGGAGCGGACGCGGGCACTATTAACGCATCGGGGTATTGTCTATCCAATCGCCCATCAGGTGTGCCCAATAGCTGCAGCGGCCTTTGACATGCGATATTTGTTCATCATCTGCGCCACCTTGCTAGCATCCGCCGGTTGCCGCAGCCCTGAGTGGATTCAGAGGCGCGAAGACCCTTACCGGCCGCCCAGCTCCTACTTACCCTGGACAGCACACACATTCCCCGAACCGAGTCGCCGCACTCAGCAACTACTGAGGCGATATAACCTGCCGCACAATGTTGTACAGCAACCCCAGATCATGCTGGCCTCGCTAGAGGATGCGCTGCAAATCGAAGCGTCGTCGGACAAGGTCTACGCCTACGCCGACATGGCGCACGCCGCTGCCGCGAGGATTGAACAGCTCGACGAAAAAAAGGCCTTCGATCTTTACGCCACGTCTGTGGCACATGCTTACATGTACCTGTTTGACAAAAAAAATCAGGCCAGCCGCAATCCATACGATCCACAATTCCGCGGCGCTTGCGATCTATACAACAACTCGCTGGATCGCGCCCTGCGCATCGTCAATCGCCACGGAGGCTTTCGAACGGGCGTCCAACATAAATGTCAGGTCGGCCGTCATTCGCTGAGTTTCGGCATTGTCTCACGCTGCGAACACCTGCGCGATCATGAGTTTGACAGATACGAGTTTGTTTCCGACTTTCGCACCGGAGGATTGCCGAATCACTACCGCCAATTCGGGCTGGGGGTGCCGATCATCGCCGTCCGCAAAGCGCGCGCCGACGGAGCCGAACTGGAAAAGCACTATCCGCCAAAGTTGGCCGTGCCAATGACGGCCGTCCTCCGGCTGGTTCCACAATCCGACAGCGCCGCGCGGGATAACTCTTCCAAACTCAATGCGGTTCTCGAATTGCACGATCCGCTAACGACGCCAACGGTGTCACTCGCTGGATATCGAGTGCCCCTGGAAAGCGACACGACGACGCCGCTGGCTTATTTTCTCGACAAGCTCGAATACACAGACGTCCATGCGGCCACCAGCGGATTCTTGTATCCGGGCCAGACGTCGGACCGTAGCGGCCTTTACATGCTCGAACCGTACCAGCCCGGAAAAATCCCGGTGCTGCTGGTCCACGGGTTGTGGTCAACCCCCATCAAGTGGATGGAAATGTTCAACGACCTGCGCAGCGTGCCGGAAATCGCCCGCCGCTACCAGTTTTGGTTTTTCTTTTACCCGACCGGGCAGCCATTCATTTACAGCGCGGCGACTTTGCGCAAGGAATTGGCCGAAATCCGCAAACTCCTCGACCCACATCACCACGAACCGGCGCTCGACCAAATGGTGCTGGTCGGCCACAGCATGGGCGGCCTTATCGCCAAATTGCAGACGATCAACAGCGGCGGCCATTTTTGGAACGGGCTAACCGAAAAGCCCTTCGATGCGGTCAAGGGCGATGCCGAGTCCCTCTATCGTTTGCACAGCACCTATTTCTTCCGTGCAAGCCCATCCATTCACCGTGTGATTACGATCGCGACGCCGCATCAGGGGAGTTCCCGTTCGAACTCGGCAACACAGTGGCTGGGCCGCCGACTGATCTCGCCACCACCGGTCTTTGTGAAGCTGGCCGAACAACTCAATTTACAGAATCCCAACGTGTTCGGCGAAGACGGCAGCCGGCTGACGCGGACGAGCATCGAAATGCTCGCGCCGGGGTCGCCGGCACTCGAAGCGATGAGCGCGGCCGAACGCGCACCGTGGGTCACCTATCACAACGTGATTGGCCAGATCACGGAAACGGACTGGCTGGGGAACGAATCCAGCACCGGCGACACGGTGGTCTCCGGCGCCAGCGCCAGATCGACCGATGCCGTCTCCGAGTTGACCGTCAACGCAGAGCACCGCATGACGCACCGCCATCCACTGACGGTACTCGAAGTGCGGCGCATTCTGCTGGAGCACCTAAAAACGTTCTCGCAGAAAATCCCCCCCCTCGGCCTTTCACCGCCTCGCGGGCCGTAACTGAATTCGCGAGAACTCCGCTTGCAACTCCCCGAAATTCGGATGTTTGGCGGCTTGGCCGAATTCTTGCGCATCCAACCACGGCGAACTCGCTACCGGGGCCGCGCCGCGGCGAATGACGAACCCGCGCGGAGGTTTTCGGGATCTGGCAGCCGTGGATTCTCACCGGTCGCTTCGCCTTGGCCGACGGCCCGAAGTCGGAAGGGGCCGACTACATACGGTTCACCGGCCTCGGCTTTCGCTTCCGGCGTCTCAACTTTCGACGACGAAAAGTCGGGCAACTCGGCGCGGACGATCTTAATGCTCTCCGGCGCGTCGATGCCGATGCGTACAGTGTTGCCCTTGATGCGGACGACGGTAACGGTGATCGACTCGCCAATGCGAATCGACTGCTGTGTCTTCCTGCTGAGAACAAGCATTGCATACTCCTTTATGCTGGAGAGGAGATGAGTGATGTGTCACTAGCAATAGTACGCAGCAGCTCTGCGGTTGGCTAATGTACGAATTACAGTTTTGCCTAAAATATTTACAGGCTTGAGGTTGACGGGTTTCGAATCGCACAAAGACAGTTGTGCCGACAAGAAAACTCTTGGCCCCAATGGTTGCTAGCATCCGCTGCTAGTGGTGTGGCCATCCGCCAACGCCTAGAATTGGGGGGCCAGAATCGTCCGCACCTGCTGCGCAAAGGTTGTTGCCGTGGAACGGCTGATTGTTTGCCTGTGGCTGTCGCGGCTCGACGGCGGCGAGCCGGAGACGCTCACGCTCAAAGGACACAACACGCTCAGGGGACACCGCTTTGAACCCAAGAGCGGCGCATTCAGCCCGGACGGCGCGCGGTAGCTATCGGGCGACGGTGAAGGCCTGGAATCACTCTTCTTTGGACAAATCCAGCCAGCCACACACATTATCTCCGCCGGCGGGGCGAATTTTTAAAATCTTTTCTAAGGGAAACCTCATGAACAAAACTATGCCCTCTCTCTGCTCTTTGGTATTGGCCCTAGCAGTTTCGTCAGCTCAGGCGGTTGAACCGACCTATCGCGACCTCCGTTACAGCAAAGACTATGATCGCAGCGTTCTCGATCTTTGGACGGTCAAGTCCGAGAAACCGGCGCCGCTCGTGGTGTACTTTCACGGCGGCGGTTTCAAGACGGGCGACAAATCCGGTTTTTCCCGGAGTCCTGTGCTGAGGAAATACCACCCGAAGGGAGTGGCTTTCGCCAGCGTCAATTACCCGTTTCTCGTCCATACCAACAGGGATTACGTCAAAATCATGGACCACGCGGCGGAGGCCATCCGATTTCTTCAGTCCCAGGCCCAAAAATACAACATCGACAAGACCCGCATTTCGGTCTCAGGTTCTTCGGCCGGGGCCTTGATCAGCTGCCACGTAGGGCACGCGCACAACCTGGGAATTCGCTCGGTGTTTCCCCTTCAGCAACCGAAGGGCACTCCCGTGCTGACTTATCCAAAGCTGCGCAAGGACGGACCGCCGATTATTTTGTACAACCGGTCCGGGACCGATGACCGCGTTCACCACCCGGACAATGCAGCCCTCGTCCACAAGAGGTGCAAAGAACTCGGGGTACTCTGCGAGGTCTATGGCTCGAAGCAATCGGGCTTGCCGGAACTGCCGCAGGGCCAGCAAATCCAGGACGTCGCGATGAAGTTTATCTTCAAGTCGTGGAAACTGCCGTTCCCGCGCTAAAAGCAGTCCGCCCGCAATCAAGACGCCAAAAAACGAATTCAAACACAGGCCCGTGCAATTGCAAGTCGCAGGAATTGCCGCTGACCGCACGGACGACGGCGATGACGCGATCACTGCACTCGCCGACGTCGTGCTCGACGCCGACGTCGTACTCGGCACACCGTGGGGGGCAAAAAACGCGTGCCGTGGCGGCAGCGGTGCCTCGCTACGGAGGAACTAGTCTGCGCCGGCGCTGAGCCTACTCCATATCTTTCGGCCGCACGGAGCGTCGCCGCTGCTTCCTTTCGGATTGGACGCGTTTGTCTTTCAAGCGGGCCTCGCGCGAGGCCCGCGACGGCTTGGTTTTCTTTCGCCGCTTGGGGGGCGTGGCAACTTCGAGCAGTAGCTGCCGCAACTTTTCCAGGCAATCCGCGACATTACGTCCTTGATCGCGGAACCTCTGACTCGTCATCACCAATTCGCCATCCTTCGTGATCCGCCGCCGATACCGTTCAAAAAATCGTCGGCGGACATCCTCTGGAAGACTGGGCGTGCTTGCCACGGCCCAGCGCAACGTGGTTTTGGTATTTACCTTGTTAACGTGCTGGCCGCCTGGGCCCGCGCTTCGCGCAAAGGTAAACTCCAACTCTTTCAGCGGAATCGATAGATGTTCGTTGACGACCAACATCGTGAATTTCAGCGGCCTCCCAATTCGAAGGAAAAACGGACTGCAAAACGATTATAATGCGGACCCCGTTGGCATCCTACATTTGTCATCGCCCCCACCCTTCGTGAGGAATACGGACGTGCAATCTTGGAAATCTCTAAGTCTCGTGTGTTTGTTATTCGCCTTGGGTTGCGACAAAAATCCAGCCGGTGCGCAACTCGGTGGCGGTGCGGAACCTGTTGCCAGTGCGGAACCTGATGCCGGTGCGCAGCCTGATGCCAGTGCGGAACCTGATGCCGGTGCGCAGCCTGGTGCCGAGCCCGCTGCCGATGTGGAACCTGGTGATCGAAACTCAAAAACCCCGCCGCGGGCGACTTCGGAGGAGAACACCGCGGCAGCGGTTGCCAGCCTGTGGACGCGAAAAGCCGGCGAGGACTGGCCGATTTTCCTCGGCCCCACCCGCAACAACAAGTCGTCGGAAACAGGAATCCTCACGGACTGGTCCGCCGGCAAGTTGAAAATTCTCTGGCAACGCGAGCTTGGAACCAGTTACGGGATCGGTACGGTCAGCCGGGGCCGCTACTTTCAGTTCGACCGCTACGACGACAAGGCGCGGCTGTATTGCCTGCAGGCCGAAACCGGGAAGGAACTCTGGCGATTCGAATATCCCACGCAGTACCGCGACTTACTGGGATACAACAACGGACCGCGGTGCTCGCCTATCCTGGACGGCAACCGGGTTTACATTTTAGGTGTCGAAGGCATGCTGCACTGCGTACAGGCCGCAGACGGTGAACTCGTCTGGCAGGTTGACACCAGCAAAGAATACGGCGTCGTGCAAAACTTTTTTGGCGTCGGCAGTACGCCGGCGATCGAAGGAGACTTGCTGATCTGTATGATCGGAGGCAGCCCCCCGGGAAGCCCCGAGTTGTACGAAAGCGGCGGACGAGTCAAAGGCAACGGATCGGGAATCGTTGCCTTCGACAAATATACCGGAAAGGTGAAGTACGAAATGGCCGACGAGTTGGCCAGCTATGCATCCATGCAACTGGCCACCATTGGCAAACGACGGTGGGGTTTCGCCTTCTGCCGTGGCGGGTTAATCGGATTCGAGCCAAACAGCGGTAACGTCGATTTCCATTATCCGTGGCGGTCGACGCTGCTGGAGAGCGTCAACGCCAGTACGCCCGTGGTCGTTGACGACCACGTTTTCATTTCTGAAACGTACCAGGTCGGCAGTTCGCTGTTACGGGTCGCCGAAGGCGATTACGACGTCGTCTGGAAAGATTCCCGAACCATCCGCGCCAAGGCCATGCTGACGCACTGGAACACGCCGATTCACCTCAACGGCTATCTCTACGGTTGCAGCGGCCGCAATTCGCCGGACGCAGATCTCCGCTGCATCAACTGGAAGACCGGCAAGGTGAAGTGGATCGAGCAAGAAGCGGAAGTGCGCGAACGGTCATCGCTGCTCTACGTGGATGGCCACTTCGTTTACCTTGGCGAACTGGGCACGATGCGACTAATCAAGGTCAATCCCCAAAAGTACGAACCCGTCAGCGAGTTAATCTTGCGCCGCGAGGGCGAAGAACCGGATGCCATCGACGGGGGCAAACCGCGATTGTTACGGTACCCGTGCTGGGCGGCGCCCGTTCTTTCGCACGGACTGCTGTACGTCCGCGGAGAGGATCGACTCGTCTGCCTGGATTTGATTCCGCCCAAATCGTAGCAACGTCCGCAAGTGACTCATCCGGCTACGTTCGCACTCTCGGGTTTTCACGTTTCCCGCCGCCGCCTCAGCGATGCGGTAAACGTGCCCGTGACCTACACGGCTGCAAGTAGTTCTTGGCAGAAGGTCTTGGATTGGCGAAGCAACTGTTGGTAGTTGCAGGTTTCCACATCTTCGCCAAACAATTCGACATCAAAAAAACCGTCATAGCCTGCCGACAACAGGCGGATCATGATCTCGCGCAGCGGGATTTTCCCCTCGCCCAGTAGACAGCGGTTCTGCTCGCGGCCCGGCAACTCTCGGCAGTCGGCAACATGGACGACGGCAATGCGGGCCGCGACGTCTTCGATTTCGCTCAGCGACTCGTCAAACTGACACAAATGATAGGTATCGAATGCCAACTTGACCGCCTCGCTATCGATCTCTTCGATCAACTCCAGCGTCTCGCGCAGCGAAGTCAACACACTGCAGTCCGCCGCGCAATTCGGATGCATTGGCTGCACCGCCAGCGCAACATTTTCTTGTTCCGCTAGCGGTGCAAGTTCCCGCAGCGCGGTGACGAGCAAACGCCGCGCGTGATTCCAGATATGTCCGCCGCGGCCGCCGCTGCAGACGATGAGCGCGGCCGCGTTGAGTTCCCCGGCCAATTGGATAGCCGCGGCAGCATCATCAATCCCCTCCTCAAAGCTGCTGCCTTCACTACCGGTGAAACCGCCCGCCCACAGCAGGTTGGACACCTGCATGCCGTACTCGGAGAGCAGTTCGATACCCTTTTCTTCGCCGTAGTCGGAAAGTTTTTGTCGCCAGACGCCTATCGCATTGATATCGGCGGCTGCATAGTTATGAACATCCTCTTCAAACGACCAGCGAAAGGTCGTCAATTCATTCATCGAAAGTCGTAGCATCCGTGTTCACTCTCCGCAACGATCGTTGCTACCTCGGGCCGGTGCTCCACACCGGCGAAGTAGTATGGGGAAAGACGATTCGGGTGTAAACCTCGTTAGCTAGCGTGGTTCGGCTGAGGCCGCAGCCTCGCCTGCTAGCTAGACAGCGACTCGCGGCACGACCTGCAATTCCATCATCTCTTTCCTTTCTTACTCAACTGGTACGACCATCATGTCCGATATTACCGTCCAGGTAAGTTGCCTATTGCGCGGCAGATTTCCCAACAACGGACATGAATGAAAGAGCCGATTTGATGTCTACAGTGCGATGCCTTTGTTTGCTGAGCGTAGTTGCCAGTTCGATATTCGCTACCAGCGTTGCCACAGCGCAGCGATTTCAGCCGTTTGGTCCGTTGGATTTCGGGCACGATGTACAGATGTTCGCGCCGGCGGAGATCAGCTCGTTCGGAGGCGGCCCGGAACCAAACAGGGGATACTTTGCTTCGTACGACCGGGTGAACTGGAACGTCAGCCGGCCACAGGGCCGTTTGGACGACGCCGGCAGCGGCTTACTTCTGGGGACGTCACAGCCGGATGAAATGGACTGGACCTGGGGGCATCGGCTTGATCTTGGCTATATGACCGACGAAGAACACGGCTGGTTGCTCGAAATCTTAAGTGTGGGCGGTCCTAATGTTAGCGGCTTCTCCCAAGTTCCGGCCCTCGCCGCGAACCAAACGGTTGGTGGGTTGTTTGTCATAGAAAACAGCCTGGACTTTGCAAGTGTGGAGTTGATGAAACAGTGGCGACTCAAACAACTGCACCGCGGCAGTTACGTAGACGTATTCGCAGGCGCGCGTTACGGCCGCATGATGCACGAACGCGGGGCCATTCTCTCCTTAAATGTCGGCACCCCCGCCGCACCCGTACTTGAACCTTTCGGCGTTGACGTACAAACCATTGAAAGCCATATGTGGGGACCGCAAGCGGGACTTCGCTGGTTCAAGCAGAAGGGTCGTTGGACCCTCTCGTCGGAGGGTCGTTATTACATCTTTTGGGCGCAACAGTTCATTCACGACTCCGGGTTCGTCCCGACCGGTGACCCCGCTGTACCCGCCGTACAGAATCCCCTCTCAATAGACCGTCGAACGGAAGCTAATCACGCTTGCGATGTACGCGGGGAAGTGAGCTACGACATTTCTAAGTCCTTTGCCATCAGCACGGGTATTGACGTACTCTATCTGGGAAGCGGTGCGGGCCGCGGACTACCGCCGCGCAACAGCCAGCATTCTCTGTTCGTTGGCTGGACGATCGGCTTTAAGATCAACCGCTAGCGGGCCGAGCCGCAAGATGCAGCAGCCGCCGGCGTGGTTGCGCGTAGAGCCACCTGTTGTGGCCTACGCACTGCAAAGCGCTGCAATTTTCAGCAGGGTTCACCCGACTCGCTGACGAAGCTCATCCAATTCCATTTCGAGCCGGTGACGCAGCGGGCTTTCCGGCCGCAATTCGTCCAACAAGGCTTCTGCCTTATCGAGTACTTCGTCGGTGATTTC
>JAYGDO010000515.1:0-7595 GCA_046582885.1 Pirellulales bacterium
CCAAGCTGACCAAACGCGTGGCGAAAGCGACCGTCTCGGAAAAGGCTGTGATCGCGGACACACTGCGCAACCTGACGCCGGGTGCCGGGCACATCATCAGCAAATTGGATCTGGAAAAGCGCTGACCGCGGGTCCGCCATCTGCGGGTCGGGCCGTGCGTTCATCCCACCCTGCCGTGGACCTTCCCCAGGCTGGCCCCCTCTGCGGATGACGCGACTGCGATTGAATACCCTTCATCTTCAGAATCGATGCTGATCTGACCGCCTTCGGGAATCTCGCCCTTTAGCATTTCGGTCGCCAGCGGATTCTGAATTCGCTGTTGAATTACCCGCTTCAAAGGCCGGGCGCCGTAGGCTGGATCATACCCTTCTGCGGCGATCGCGCGGCGTGCCGCTGGCGACACGCAGAGCGACACGCCGCGGTCCGCTAGCTGATCGGCCAGCCGCTGTATTTGCAAGTCCACAATCGCGGCGATCTGGTCGCGATCAAGCGGATGAAAAATGATAGTTTCATCGATGCGATTCAGAAACTCGGGCAAGAACCGGGCCCGTAGCGATTCGGTAACCGATTCACGGATTTCGTCTTCGCTACCGCCTTCCTGCGTGATCTGCCGAATCAACTGGCTGCCGATGTTCGACGTCATCACCACGATCGTGTTGGTAAAGTCGACCGTGTGGCCGTGATTGTCGCTGAGGCGGCCGTCGTCGAGCAACTGCAGCAGCAAGCTGAAAACGTCGTGATGCGCCTTTTCAATTTCGTCCAAGAGGATCACGCAATAGGGCCGCCGCCGGACCGCTTCGGTCAGTTTTCCGCCCTCTTCATAGCCGACGTAACCGGGCGGGGCGCCGATCAGGCGACTAACCGTGTGACGTTCCATAAATTCGCTCATGTCCAACCGAACCATGGCATTTTCATCGTCGAACATGATCTGCGCAAGCGCCTTGCAAACCTCCGTTTTGCCGACGCCGGTCGGGCCCAGAAACAGAAAGGAACCGATGGGCCGATTGGGATCCTGCAACCCGCTGCGACTGCGACGCACCGCGTTCGCCACGGATTCTACCGCCTCGTCCTGACCGACAACACGCTGGTGCAGCCGCTCTTCCATGACGAGCAATTTAGCCCGCTCGGTTTCCAACATTCGCGAAACCGGAACACCGGTCCATACGCTGACGACTTCGGCAATTTCGTCTTCGGTCACTTCCTCACGAAGCAGCCGCCGCCCGTCGCCAGCCTGCTCGCCGTCGGCGTCTTGCTCCGTTGATTCGACTTCCATGTGCTGCTGCAACTCTTTCCGCTGATTGTCTAATTCGTAAAGCCGCTGATAATGCGCTTCGTCCACCGCGATTCCCGCTGCGATCTTTTCCTTGATGTCCGCCTCAAGCTGCCCGCATTGGTTCTCGACATCCTGCAACTGCTGTCGGACCTTTTGGACATCGCCCAGCCCGAGTTTTTCGGATTCCCACTGCTCCCGCAAATTGGCCAATTCACGCCTGCAGCGATCCATCTCGTCGTGCACTTCCGACAATCGCTTTTGCGCGGTTTCGTCCGTCTCTTCGTTCAATTGCCGCGCCGCCAGTTCCAACTGGGTCAATCTTCGCTGCACCACATCGATTTCGCCCGGAACGCTCTCCAATTCCATCGCCAGACGGCTGGCCGCCTCGTCGACCAGATCGATCGCTTTATCCGGCAAGAAGCGATCGGCGATGTAGCGACTGGAAAGCTTGGCCGCAGCGATCAGCGCCGCGTCCTTGATCTTAACCCCGTGGTGTGCTTCATACCGCGGCTTCAGACCGCGTAAAATTGAAATCGTATCTTCGACCGACGGCTCACCAACATAGACGGGCTGGAAACGCCGCTCCAGCGCAGCGTCTTTTTCAATGTGCTTACGGTATTCGTCCAAGGTGGTTGCGCCGATACAACGCAACTCGCCCCGCGCCAACTGCGGCTTAAGCAAATTGGCCGCGTCGCTGCCGCCCTCGGCCGCACCGGCCCCGATAACCGTGTGCAACTCGTCGATAAACAGCACGACGTCTCCGCCGGAATCCTCCACTTCGCGGAGCACCGCCTTCAACCGCTCTTCGAATTCGCCTCGAAATTTTGTTCCGGCAATCAGTGCGCCCATGTCGAGCGAGACGACGCGTTTGTTTTTCAAACTCTGCGGCACGTCCGCTTGCACGATTCGCAGTGCCAATCCTTCGGCAATCGCCGTTTTGCCGACGCCGGGTTCGCCAATCAGCACCGGGTTGTTCTTTTTCCGCCGCGAAAGGACCTGAATCACGCGGCCAATCTCCTGGTCACGGCCGATGACCGGATCGAGTTTTCCCTGCTGCGCACAATCGACAAGATCAATACCGTACCGCTCGAGTGCCTGGAACTTCTCCTCGGGACTCTGGTCCGCAACGCGGCCACTCCCACGCACGGCCTGCAGCGCCTTGAGCACGTCCTGCTCGTCCACCGCACACAGCTTTAGAATGTTCCCGGCCTTGCAATTGATCTTCGTCAGCGCCAACAGTAGATGCTCGGTCGACACAAAGTCGTCCTTCATCGCGGTGGCGTCGCCGGTCGCCTGCTCCATCGCCTGTAACAAATCGCCGGCGGCCTGCGGCTGACCGCCGCCTTGTACCGACGGGAGTTGACCGAACTCGGCCTGCACAATCTGATCAAGCTGCGATCGATTCGCGCCGATCCGCTGCAAGATCGCCGCCACAATTCCGTCCACCTCCTGAAGCAAGGAGTCCAGCAAATGCAGCGTGCCGACTTCGGGTTGACCTCGATCGAGAGCGGTCGACTGCGCGCGCTGAACCGCCTCCTGCGCTTTGATCGTCAGTTTGTCCATGCGGAACGCCATTCGTCCATCCTCCGCGCGCAACGGCCCTCGTTGTACCACCTGCTCGGGTCGAACGCCGCCGATTGGCTTACGAATCTTTCACTTCGAAATCGGCGTCGATGACATCGTCACCTCCACCGTCGGCCGCATCTCCAACGCCAACGCCACTCGTGTCATCACCAGCCGCCGCACCGCCCGCGGCTGTTTGCGCAGACTCGTACAGCACTTTGCTCAGCGCGTGGGACGCCTGCTCCAATTCACTGATTGCCGACTTGATTTGCTCGACATCATCTCCCTTGGCCGCCTCGCGAGTTTTCTCAACGGCCGCCTTAAGCGGCTCCTTATCCGCATCACCGAGTTTGTCCTCGTGCTCCTTCATCATTTTTTCAAGCTCAAAACACATCGCTTCGGCCTTGTTGCGGGTTTCGGCCAACTCGCGGAGTCTCTTGTCATCTTCCGCATGATCTTCGCCGTCTTTTCTCATCCGCTCGATTTCATCGTCGGTCAAGCCGCTGGATTGCTCGATGCGCACCGTCTGTTCCTTGCCGGTACCCAAATCTTTGGCCGAGACGTTTAGTATTCCATCGGCATCGATGTCGAACTTGACCTGGACTTGCGGCACCCCGCGCGGCGCCGGCGGGATACCCTCCAAATTAAACTGGCCCGCCAGCCGATTGGCGTTGGCCATTTCACGCTCGCCTTGGAAGACGCGCACCGTTACGGCCGTCTGATTGTCGTCGGCCGTGCTGAATGTCTGTTCGCGCTCGGTGGGAACCGTCGTGTTGCGTTCGACAAGCTTGGTGAAAATCCCCCCCAACGTCTCAATGCCCAACGACAAGGGCGTCACGTCTAACAGCAGCACGTCCTGGACGTCCCCCGCCAAAACTCCCCCCTGAATCGCGGCACCGACCGAAACCACTTCGTCGGGATTAACGCCCTTGTGCGGATCTTTGCCGAATATCTTCTTGACCGTTTCCTGAACTTTCGGAATCCGCGTCGAGCCACCGACCAGCACGACTTCGTCGATTTCACTCGGATTCAGCTTGGCATCCGAAAGCGCCTGTTCCACCGGACCGCGACAACGTTCAACCAGATGGTCGACCAACTTCTCAAAATCGGACCGAGTGATCGTCATTTGCAAATGCTTCGGGCCACTGGCGTCCGCAGTGATAAACGGCAAGTTGATGTCTGTGGATTGCGCCGAGCTAAGTTCGCGTTTTGCCTTTTCACAAGCTTCCTGCAAACGCTGCAGCGCCATACTGTCTTTCCGCAGGTCGATCCCCTGGTCCTTCTGGAACTGATCGGCGACGTGATTGATCAGGACGTCGTCAAAATCGTCACCACCCAAGTGCGTGTCGCCACTCGTACTGATGACGCGAAAGACGCCGTCGGCAACTTCGAGGATCGACACGTCAAACGTACCGCCGCCGAGATCGAAGACGACGATTTTCTCTTGTATTTCCCTGTCCAACCCATACGCCAATGCGGCGGCGGTCGGTTCGTTAATAATTCGGGCAACTTCAAGGCCGGCAATTTGACCGGCATCCTTAGTCGCCTGCCGCTGCGCGTCGTTGAAATATGCCGGTACCGTGATCACCGCCTTGTTGACCTTGTGACCGAGATACGACTCGGCGGCCTCTTTCAGCTTACGGAGCACCAGCGCTGCAATTTCCGGCGGCGTGTGTTCTTTATCGCCCGCTTTAACTTTGACATAATCCTCGGAACCACCCGTAACCTGGTACGGCACCATCTTCTCTTCATTTTGCACCTCGGCGTGACGACGGCCCATGAAACGCTTGATCGAATACATCGTCCGGGCCGGGTTCGTCACCGCTTGCCGCCGAGCCGGCTCACCAACTAGGGTCTCGGCTTTGTCGTTGAAGGCAACGACACTGGGCGTAAGCCGATTGCCCTCGGCGTTCGCGATCACTTTGGCATCACTGCCCTCCATCACCGCCACCACCGAATTCGTCGTGCCGAGATCGATGCCGATTATTTTTTCACCTTGAGCCATGCCTTGCCTCTTTTCCTTTTTCGAGCAGCGCCAGAGATAAAGTGAGTGTGGGCGCGTATTTACCCCCTTAAGTTGCAAAGTGTATGCCACGCACAAACCGTGACCACTAAAAACTTCGTAACTACCTGATATTAGAATACTTACGACAAAAACTAAATAAACGACCTAATCGCCTTTCTGCCAAATTGGCAAACAGCGACGGGACGCATTCGTCGTGCTGCCGAATTGGCAGTTTCTTGACAGGCTCAAGTGACCCAAGTACAAGTGACAGCACTTTTTTTGACGTTTTAAGCGTCGGTGAGATAGGGATGGCGAAGCGGAAGGCAAAGAAGAAACAGACACGACCGGCCACCGGCGGCCAAAAGTCCGCAACGGTGGCGAGTTACCGGCGTAAGATCGATAAAATTGACCGCCAAATCGTCGAATTAGTTAATGATCGCGCTGCGCTGGCCGGCGAAATTGGGAATCTAAAACGCGCTGCAGGCAAGGAGATTTACTCCGCAGACCGCGAACAAGAGGTCATCGACAAGGCGGCCCAGCAATCAAAAGGTCCCGTCAGCGAACCGTGTATACGTGCGGTCTTCCGGGAAATCATCAGCGGGTCGCGGGCGGTCGAGAAAACGCACGGCGTCGCGTTCCTCGGCCCATTCCACAGCTACAGTCACTTGGCCGCCATCTACTGCTTCGGCCAGGCCGTTGATTTTTTGCCGGTGGGAACCATCGGTTCGGTCTTCGAGGAAGTCCATGAAGGGTCCGCGGACTACGGTCTCGTGCCACTCGAAAATACCACCGACGGGCGAATCGCCGATACGCTCGAGAATTTCACGCGGTTCCCGGTGCGAATTTGCAGCGAGGTCCAATTACGGATTCATCACCATCTGCTCGGTCGCGGCAAGCGTTCAGAAGTGACAGAAATCCACTCTCGCCCACAAGCGCTTTCACAGTGCCGACGGTGGCTCTCCACCCATTTGCCCAACGCTCGGACGATCGAGGTAACAAGTACTTCGGCCGCAGCGCAGTTCGCCGCCGAGAATCCCGGGGCTGCGGCCATCGCCAGTTTACAGGCCGGAACCCACTACGGACTTAAGGTGCTCGCGGAAAACATTGAAGACAATCATGACAACATTACCCGATTTGCCGTCATCGGCAGCGAGTCGGCACCCAAGACTGGAAATGACAAAACGGCATTGATGTTTCGGCTGGAGCATCGGCCCGGCAGCTTGGCCGATGCGATGGCGATCTTCAAACGCACTCGGATCAACCTCAGTTGGATCGAATCCTTTCCGCTACCGGAGTCCGGCGGGGAATATATGTTCTTTGTCGAGCTAGAAGGCCACCAACGGGGAACCCGAATTCGTCGGGCCATCGAATCGCTCGCCAAGAAATCCGTGCGGCTGGAGATTCTAGGATCCTACGAACGGACCGAGCCAATTGGATAGCGGGGCCCATGCGGCGAACGGCACCATGCCTGAATCGTACCCAATGCCGCATCACTTACGAGTAACCACATCATGATCATCGTGTTGAAACCCAACGTCACCGATGACCAAGTCAATCACGTGGTCCAACGGGTGGAATCACTCGGCCTGACCGCACATCTTAGCCGCGGTACGTTCCGTTGTGTCATCGGTGTGATCGGCGACGAATCAAAAATCGCCGCCGCGCCGCTGGAAGCGATTCCCTGCGTGGCCAAAGTGGTCCCCATTTTGCCGGCTTACAAGTTGGCGAGCATCGAAGCACACGCACAACCGAGCGTTGTCGAAGTTGGAAACGCGAAAATAGGCGGCGAGCATGTGGCGCTGATTGCCGGCCCTTGCGCCGTCGAATCGGCGGAACAGATGGACACGATTGCCGCCGCGATTCGTGCCGCCGGTGCGACGATCTTGCGGGGAGGGGCGTTCAAGCCGCGGACCAGTCCCTATTCGTTCCAGGGACTGGGCGAAGATGGCCTGAAAATCCTCCGCGAAACGGGCGACCGTTACGACATGCCGATCGTCACCGAAGTCATGGATCCGGGCTGCGTCGAGTTGATCGAACAATATACCGACATGTTTCAGATCGGCGCCCGCAACATGCAAAATTTTGTGTTGCTGAGCGAAGTCGGCAAAACGAACAAACCGGTGCTGCTCAAGCGAGGCATGAGTGCGACGATCAAAGATCTGCTGATGAGCGCCGAATACATCCTTTCCGGCGGTAATCCGAACGTGGTGCTGTGCGAGCGTGGCGTCCGCAGCTTTGACACGGAAACGCGGAACCTGTACGACGTGGCGGCCATCCCGGCAATCAAGGCTAAATCGCATTTACCGGTGATCGTCGATCCCAGCCACGCCACGGGCCGTCCTGATCTGATTCCACCGTGTGCGTTGGCCGGCGCAGCAGCCGGCGCCGACGGCGTACACATCGAGGTGCATCACTGCCCGGAAGAAGCGATGTCCGACGGACCGCAGGCCTTGTTGCCCGAACAGTATCATGAACTAGCAAAACAGGTTAAAGCGATCGTAGAGTTGTTGGGGCGAAAGATTGGATAGTGTACGGGAGGGGCTATCGCCACACCACCGTTCGGTACGTCCCGACGGTCGACGCACCCTCCCAGCGATTTTAAGGGACAAGTTGATGCGAAAGACATTTATCGCGGGCAATTGGAAAATGAACCTCGACCGCGCGGCGGCTATTGCATTAGCCGAGGCGATTCGAGACCGGGCTGAGGAGTCCGGCCACGTCGATTTAGCGGTTTGTCCGCCGAGCATTTACCTG
>JAYGDO010000525.1:0-9778 GCA_046582885.1 Pirellulales bacterium
TAAATCACCAATACACGTTTTTGCCGCAACTCGACGGCGGCATTTACCTGATCAAACACGGCGATGTGGTGACCGAACCGAGTCAAATGCTGTTGATCAAAAATGATCCCCAGTACAACGAAAGCTGGCCCCGCGCCGTCGTGCCGTACAAGCAGATTTACGGTGTGGACGAACCGGCAGCGCTGACGCCACTGGCAAATGACGGCAAGCTGTCGCGCCACTTGCCGGCAGGCACGCCGTTCGGATTGGTCGGTACCTCAAGTCTTTACAAGCGAGAGAGCTACCCCAACGGCGTTGTGCCCGAGGGGGAAGTGACCGCAAAGTGCCCCGAAGAAACAGCGGCGCGAGATCCCTGGAAAGGGCTCGACGCCTTCACCAGTCACGGCAACGGCATGCCGCTGAACTGGCACAATCAAGGCGGCGATGCGGGCTTATATGAAAACCGTGAAATACACGCCGTGCGATTTTTAGTGATGGAACCGACAACCGACCGTCAGCGCGGCGCGAATTCCGGTCGCCGATTTTACAGTCACGCGAGCGAGCGGCTGCGAATTCTTGGGGAAATTCCGGTGCGGAAGTTCTCCGGCGCTGATCAGCCCACCGATCCCGACGGCAACCCCGACACGAGTTTTCTGGCAAAGATTCCGGCCGACACGGCGTTCACATTTCAGACAATCGACAAGGACGGCCTGCTGCTCAACATGTCGCAGACCTGGCATCAATTGCGGCCGGGTGAAATCCGCAATAACTGCGGCGGCTGTCACGCTCATAGCCAGAAACCGACGGAGTTTTCCCAGACGGCGGCGGCGAAACCGCAGTACGAAGTTTGGAACCTAACGGCCGCGACACCGCTGCTGACCGACAAGCCGCGCGACGAGTCGAATAAACGGTGGAATGTCGATGACAGCGCCGGCCTAAGATTTTCAAAACAAGAAGTTGTTAACGTCGAATATCACCGCGACATCAAACCAATTCTCGAGCGGAGCTGCGCCCTCTGCCATTCGAGTGACGGCAAACAGCCGCCGGCCGGCAATTTGAATCTGGCCGCCGATGACGAGCAAATCGACATCCCGCACACGGCCAAAGTTCCCGGCACCTTCTATCGATTGGCTACCGACGAAAAGGCGCGGTTTGGTCACAAACCGCCGGGCTACGACACCTGGGGCTACCCGAACGCCTCACGCTACATCCGTAAATTCCAGGCGCGGCGCAGCTTGCTGGTCTGGAAAATCTACGGCCGGCGTTTGGACGGGTTCGGCAACGACGACCACCCCTCCGAATCGAAACCTGGCGAGCGCGATCTGGTCCAACGGGGCCAGCCGGTCGATTTGCAACGGTTCCGAGCAAAGTGGGATATCGACTTTGTCGGCAGCCAGATGCCGCCGCCGAAGGCCGTGGCCGCGGGCAAAGTCGCGCCCCTGTCCGACGAAGACCGCCGCACGATCACGCGGTGGATCGATTTAGGATGTCCGGTCGATTTGGATTACGACCCGCAGCAAGCCGATCGAGCAGGCTACGGCTGGATGCTGGACGACAACCGGCCGATTCTCTCGGTCGCATACCCGCGGCCCGGCGCCAATCCGCTGCTGGATCGCATTTTGATCGGCGCACACGATTACTACAGTGGTTTGGACGCCGGCAGCTTATCAGTGACGGCCGATTTCGAAATAGGTGGCGTCAAACCGGGCGAGAATCTGGCTGCAAAGATGAAGGCAACCACCGAAGGCATCTGGAAGGTGGAACTTAAACGGCCGATCACCAAGCTCACCCGCGGCAGACTCCTCGTCACCGTGCGCGACCGGCAAGGCAACGAGACGCGGGTCGAGCGGGAGTTTTCGATCGGCCGATAATCGATTGCAGCGGTCAAACAGATTTTTGCGCCGCAGCGGAGGAGCAGTTCCAACCGCGGCCAATAGAGCCGATCGCCCCCACGTTCCAAGATCGTTGACAAAAACCGAAATGGCAACTAGCGTGAGTGTCCGGCGAAAACACTGAAAGAGGCAACGACGGCGGCTGTCGACAGCATTTCACGGGGCGATTTTGATTCTTTCAAAATGAAGTTGCGCTGTGTTGGCTGACGCCGATCAAATAACCCAAAACGCGACCGGGGTCACCGTCTAATAACGGCCGCCTCAAAACTATTCAAACACGACGGTCGTCCACGAGGCACTTGTGCCCGACGAATCACAACCGATCGACTTGCTCAACCAGCGGCCGGAGGCGGACGTCTTCTGCGACGATGTCGTTCGCGGACTAAGCTGCGACCGGAAGCGACTTCCGTGTAAATATTTTTACGACCAGCGCGGTTCGGCGCTGTTCGAGACGATCTGTGACCTGGACGAGTATTACTTGACGCGTACCGAGCTGGCCATTATGGACCGGTCCGTCGAAGAAATAGCCTCGCAGTTCGGCGCGGGTGTGATGTTGATTGAATTTGGCAGCGGCAGCAGCCGCAAGACGCGGATGTTGCTGGATCATCTGCGCGATCTTGCGGCCTATGTGCCGATCGACATTTCTCAAGATCACCTGGTGCAGACGGCGGCCGAACTGGCAGCCGCCTATCCGCGGGTCGAACTGTTGCCCGTTTGCGCGGACTTTAGCGAACCGTTTCAACTGCCGTCCGCCTCCCGCACGCCGCTGCGAAACATCGTCTATTTTCCCGGCTCAACCATCGGGAATTTTCGACCGGACGATGCGGTCGCGCTGCTGAGCCGGATCGCCGCCATGTGTGGTGCCGGTGGCGGGCTGTTGATCGGCATCGACCTGAAGAAGGATGCGGGCGTCCTCGAGGCGGCCTACAACGATTCGGCCGGCATCACGGCTCAATTCAATCTGAATCTTTTGCTGCGCATCAACCGGGAACTGGGTGCCGATTTTGATTTGGACCGGTTCCAACACCTTGCGACCTACAACCAATCGCGCGGCCGCATCGAGATGTACCTGGTGAGCCGGTGCAACCAGACCGTCACCTTGGGTGAACACCAATTCGAGATCGCCAACGGCGAAGCAATCCGCACCGAATATTCTTACAAATACGACGTCGGGCAGTTCGACCGCATGGCCACTGCCGCAGGCTTCTGCCTCCGGCAGTGTTGGCAGGACGAGCTAGCCCGGTTCGGCGTTTTGTATTTTGAGGTTCGGACCGACCCGGCGGAGGCAATTCGCAAATAAAAATGCCGCGGCTGAAACGCACACCGCGGCACATTCAAGTTCACAGTAACGGTCCGTCAGCGGTTAGGAGTTGTCGTCTCCAAACGGGTCTTCTTCCGCACCGGCGTCATCAGCCGGCGCGGCGTCGTCATCCCCAAAAGGATCGGCAACCGGCGCCGGGGCCGGCTCGTTAACGGGGTCGTCGCCGAACGGATCTGCCGGTTTTGACTCGGGTTCAATTACTTGAACGTCGCCTTTGCCATCCGTATCGGCATTGCCCGCCTCTTTTGCACCGCCAAGAATCGCATCGCCCAGCGCTCGTCCAATACCGATTGTGGCATTGTCCGACGGGGGTTTTGCCGCACCGGCAGCGGCCGGCTTAGCGCCACCCTCAGCCGGTGGATCGGCGGGCTTGGCAGGTGCGGGATCAACCGCGGGTTCGGCGGGCTTGGCAGGTGCCGGTTCCGCCGCAGGATCGGCGAACGGATCGTCGGGATCGGCCTTGGCGGGCGCCGGTTCAGCGGGCTTGGCGGGCGCCGGTTCAGCCGCGGGATCGGCGAACGGATCGACGGGCTTGGCGGGTGCGGGATCGGCCGGTGGGTCGGCAGGCTTAGCAGGCGCCGGTTCGGCAAACGGATCGGCGGGCTTGGCCGGTGCGGGATCAGTTGCCGCGGGATCGGCCGGTGGATCAAACAGGTCCGGTTCCGCCGCCGGCCGTTCGACCGGAGCCACCGGAAACGCCGGATCACTGGCCGCACCGCCGGAATCGAATCGTTTCTTTGTGGCTTTTGCCCGCTGCTGGAAAACGGCTAACCGCGCTTCGGAACGATACGATTCGACTTTCAATCGCGCGGTCCCCTGAACTCTCGTTAGCGCCCGGTTGACCCGTTCCGACAAATTGCCGGCTTCCATCTCAATTTTTGCCGCCTGCGCCAAGTCATCTTGGGCCATTGCTTCACGACCAGTTTCCAGGTAACACAACGCGCGAAAGTACAGCACGCGCGGGTCGCTGCTGCCGCCATCGACGGCGGCCGTCAGGTGTTCGTGCGCTTTGGCGTAGTCGCTGGAGAAATAGGCGTGCACGCCATTGCCATAAAGTTCATTCAAGACCTCATTTTGCGCGGTGGCCGTCATCGGCAGACAAAGCAATAAAGCACATGAAAGTAAAACGGTAATCCTTGGCACTTTGACAACTCCGAAAATTGGAATACGAATGTCGCTAAACAACGAGACAGGCAGCACATCGCGCAGAGGGACGCCACAGCGCGGTGCAGGCCGTTACGAGCCTTGATTATAGCAAGAAGATGCAAAATGTGGGAAACCTATCGGTGGCCGTACGGCGAAGACATACAAAGCCCGCACCGGCGATGTCTGCCGCAGCCACCGTTGCCCAAGCTGCCGTCATAAGCTCAAATGGTTGTTGTATAGTGGTTTACACACTTTCAGCGTACTCCTTTCGATCCCAGCCTCAAAAACAAGACAATCGCGATTGTCGTTAATCGGCAACCAACTCGTTCGCAACGGGTCTACCATGGCCGAGTGAAAACGGCCTGCGGAGCCAGTTCCGCCGGGAGGCGTCAACGCAATGTACTTTGAGTTTGCCTGTTCCAGCTGCAGCAAAAATCTGAAGGTCCGACCCGAACATGCGGGCCGACGCGTCAGCTGTCCCTATTGCCGTTCGCAGATCGTTGTCCCGGACACTCGGGACGATACGGAAGAGGTCGAAGAGATTGGCGAACTGGAGCCCCAGTTACAGGACATTGGCGGCCATTCAACCTCCCTCGCCAATCGCCGCGCCTCGCCGCGGGCCGGGTCGCAGAAATGGGCCGACGGCACGAACGTCAGCATGTTGATCAGCGGCGGCATCGGCCTGGCCTTGGCGGCCGTCTTTTACATCCTCGTCTATCCACTATCGGAGACCGGGTTCGGCAAGTTGTTCATTAAGGAAGAGCACGGCTGGTGGGTTCCGCCTGCACTAACGTTTCTGATGGGTTGGGCCATGGCGATCCTGGTTCTCAAGTCGCGCAAACTGAAGCGGCAAAAGCAGTCGATGCTGTTCGACATGCTGCCCAACGAACTGTCTCGCGACATCACGGTCAATCACGTCGAGCGTTTCGTCAACCACGTCCGCAGTCTGCCGGTTTCGCCCGGTGAAAGTTTCCTAGTCAACCGCGTGCTGCGCGGGCTTGAACACTTTCGCGTCCGCCGCAGCGCGGCCGAAGTTTCGACGATCATGGCGTCGCAATCTGAAATCGATGCGAACTCGGTCGATTCAAGTTACACGCTAATGAAAGTTTTCATCTGGGCAATTCCAATTCTCGGGTTCATCGGCACGGTGATCGGCATCGGTGCGGCTGTCGAGAGTTTCTCCAGCGACCTGGACGCCGCAAAACTCGAAGAACTAAAAGAGTCGCTCAACAACGTAACCGGCGGTTTGGCCACGGCGTTTGATACCACGTTGGTCGCGCTGGTGATGAGTATGCTGGTGATGTTTCCAGCCAGTTCGATGCAAAAATCCGAGGAAGATCTGCTCAACTGGGTTGATGAATACTGCAACGAAAATCTGCTCAAGCGTCTCGACGATGGCCGTAGCGGAACAGACCGGGCGGGTGGCGGTACGCCGCTCGACGTCAAGCGAGCAATTGATGCGGCCATGGCCGCCCATCACGCCGAAATCAAATCATGGACAAAAAAATTGGAATCGATTGGCGTGTCGCTGACCAATCAGGTCGCGCAAGGTTGGCAGCGAATCCAAGAACAGCACCTCGCTCGGACCGAGGACTTGGAGCGTATGGCGGGACAGTTTCAAACCAACATCGCCAACATGTCGCAGACGGCAGAAACCACGCAGCAGCAGGTTGCAGAAAACATGCGGCAATCGGCCGAAGCGGTCAACGCCTACGTGGCCGAATTGGAACGCGGCCTCCGCGGACTCAGCGATGTACTCTCCGACTTGGGCCAGCAGCAAGTCCTCGTCCAACAGACTGCGCGGCGCGGTTGGTTTTCCGGCCGGAGAAAAAATGGCGGCAACCGAGGGTGACAAATGCCAATGGCGATCGGCTCGTTTAACCGCAAACCAACGGGGACCGCGTGTTCGCCACGCTCGAGAGGCCACCGCCCGGCCGGGACTCGATTAAACGACCGAACTTGGGGTTGAAGTGTAATGGCAAAACGAAAACGCAGCGCCGCGCCGGAAGTTTCGCTGTTTCCCTTTCTCAGCATCTTGGCGTGCGTGATCGGGACATTGACGCTGATGATTGCCGCGCTGGCCCTGGGACAGATGGACAACCCGGCCATTGAGTCGATCGAAAACTTCCAAAACGCCGAGAAGCAACTTGCGACTGACAACGCGGCCATTGAAACCCTGAAGCGGCAAATCGAGGAAGCCCGCAGCGACACGACCGAAAAGAACCGCAGCTTGGTTGCGCTGCAAGACGAGCTGAGGCGGCTAAAAGCCGAGGCTGCCCGCCTTCGCGCCCTGCCGACCGCCGACATCCCCCAGCAGGAATTCCGCCGCCGCAAGGACCGTATCGCCGAACTGCTGGCCGACATCAAACAGTTGGACGGGCAGATCAAGAAACTACTAGAAGACCTCAAGCGTCTCGACGCGCCGCCGGAAGAAGCCGTCGTAAAAATTCAACCGGGCGGCAGCGGCACGAATCTAAACCCAACGTTCGTCGAATGCGCCGCTTCGCGAATCATCATTTACCAGGATGGAGCAAAGCACCCCGTCCGCCGCGCGGACTTGAATAAAGATGTCATGTTTTTGAATCTGCTCGAACAGGTCGCCGAATCTGAACGCGACACTATCGTGTTCCTGGTGCGGGACGACGCGATTAGTACTTACTTTTCCGCCCGCAACGTGGCCCGTTCGAAATATGCCCGAAACGGCAAACTGCCAGTTGTCGGGCATGGAAAAATCGACTTGAGTTTGTTCACCAAGAAAAGTTGACCGCCGGTAAGGCGAACAGATGGCTCGACGGAAAAAAGGTAACGCTGGGGGCAGCCTCGACTCACTGCTCGACACCATGACCAACGTCGTTGGCATTTTGGTTATCGTGCTCGTCGTCACCCAGCTGGGCGTGGGCGATGCCGTCAATCGGATCGGCAACAACATAGAAATCAATCCTGAAAGGATTGTCGATGCCGAACGAGCGGCCAAACGGCGATCGGACCTCGAAGCGGAATTAGCACAACTCAACAGCGACGACGCGGAGACTGTGAGAATCGACTTGCAGGAACAGGTCACCACCCAAGCTAAGCGGCAAAAAGACATTCTAAACCAACGCGAACAGCAACAGGCGCAACGGCTCAAAGAGGCGGAGAAACTCGAAGATGAACAAATCAAACGAATCGCCGAACTGGAGAAGCAAGAGCGCGACTTGCAGAATCAGCTCGCTTCTCTAAAAAACCGGCTGCGAATTACGAAGCCGCCAGAAGTCCTGCCGGCCAAAATTGTCAATTTACCCAATCCTCGCAAGGCAACACCGGGCGCAAAGCCGATCAACTTCATCTGCCGTGACGGCGTGATCATGCCGGTCAACATCGAGGCGGCTCAAGACCGCGCCAATAAATGGACGTCCGCCTACATTACAAAAAATCGGCTCGACCGCGATAAGAAAAAGGGCATCGACTGCGACAAACTGTTCCGAGCATTCAATCGCCAGACGTTCCGAAGTCATTCGTTTGCGTTGCATCTCGAGCAGCGGAACGATTACGCCTACGTCGTCTTCCGACGTCGCGGTACCGCCGGTGAGACCGTCCAAGAAATCAAAGACGCGGATTCCGATTTTCAACAGGCGATCGGCAAACTTAACCAGAACCAGCACTATCTGCGATTTCTGGTCTGGACCGACAGCTACGAAACCTACCTGACCGCACGACGCATCGCCAACAAATATCGACTGCCGGCCGGTTGGCAGCCGATTAGTGGCGAGAGCGAATATCAAGTTCGCATGCGAGGCAATCTCCGCTGCGGACCGCCGCCACCGCCAACCAAACCAACCACGCCACGTCCAACCGAGCCACGTCCATCCGAGCCGCCGCGCGAGGCACCGATCGATACTATCGACTGAGGCGACTACCCAAAATTGAAACTCGCTCCGTCGTCATCGTTTCTTTTTCTTCGCGCCGCCCGATTGCTTGCTTAGCGCCTTGAGCTTCTGGTAGCCGTCACGGAATTCCGACACATTCAGTGTCGACCGCTGTTTGCTCTTCGGATCGTTCTCGCTTTGCAGTTGCTTGAACAGCGATTGCGCCTTCTTCATGTTCTTCGGTTCAATCGCAACGGCCAGTTCCCGGAAGCTCAGTTCCCAATCCTTGTTCTTGTCCAGCGATTCGAACACGCTGGAAGCCTTAGAAAACGATGTCTTCTTTTTCTTCGCGTTCTTCGCTTTGTTTTTTGGTGCGGCGGCGGGCGCGTACGCGGAACCGAATGCAAACAAACCCAACAGCAGAACCAGCAAAAGGTGTTTCATACGGCGTACCTCGTTGCAATGGAGATAACAGCATACAGCATACTGCAAACGCCGGACGAAGACTACGGTTTTAGACCTTTGAACAGCGAATCAAGTCCCTTCTCCAACGCATCGTCGATGAGGTTGGTGACCGTACCTCCAGCAATCGTCTTGGCCAGATTTTTGAGCACCCGGTTATCCACTTTCGGCTTTGATAGCGTGCCACGAATGGGAATCTTCAGCGTCTGCCCGCGGAGCGGCCTCAACCCTGGATCGCGCTCGACCCAACGATCGCGTATTGGAATCTCGACGATCAGTGCCAGCGTCGAATCCAATCCAACACTGCCGCCACTGCGGAGTTCGACATCCCCAACCTCAATGCGAAAATCACGATGATGGACCCGACGGTCTCTGACCTCGAATGGGATAACCTGGTTGGTGATGTTCAACATCGCTGAAGACTGCTGTACCGCCCGACGGCGGAGAATGGCGTCAACCTGCTGCGCGATGGCAACGATTTGCCGCGCGGCCGGTCCGGGACTGACTTGCGCCGAGTGAATTGTGAGGTCGCCGGTCAGGTTGCTGTCGCGTGGCTGGGTGACCGGCACGTCGCCGTTATGCAATTCGATTGAAAATATGCCTTCCGCGCGGGTGGCACTGGCCAGCAGCGGCGCGACGTACTGCAACCACGATTGGCATAGCTCGGGCGTGATCCGCGCCCGCTCGATTTGGCTGTTTTTGCTCAGTGTCAGCCGCGGGGAGTCTTTGGGGAAATGGAGCATCGGTGTCGTCCGCAGACGGCCCCCGCTGAAGGCCAGATCCAGCGGCGAGAACTGAACGAGGCCGTCGTTTATCGTGCCCGCCAATTCGCCTTCTCCGACGGTCAGGCCGTAGGCCTTAATCGAATCCCAGTCCAGTGCAGCGCTAGCGACAATCTTCGCAATCCAATGGTCCGTTTCTGCGGCAGTATCGGGTATCGTCGCTGTGAGCGGTCCGCGGAAAGCAAACTCCCGCTTGCCACGGCCCATCAGATGGACGTTGTCGCCGGTATACAACGCAACTAAGTCATTCACCACATCTAGGTCATAATGCAGGACGCCGCGTAAAGAGGCCAACGGTCCGGTCGTCAACTGCTCGATCGAACCGGCGACACCAGTGACTCCCGCCAGCCT
>JAYGDO010000578.1:0-8618 GCA_046582885.1 Pirellulales bacterium
CCGTATGTGCTGCCGATCGGCGCCGTCGACTGTTTCTTTATCGGCCAGGCCGACACCAATATATCGGTGCAGCAGATCGTAAAAACCGCAATTGTCACCATCGTTGTCCGCCTCGCCGAAAACGCGCGAGACTGGCATCAGCAAAAGACAATACCGTCGATCGCCAGTTGGCAATGTGGCTACATCATTATCCGAGGAACATGGTCCGAACCAATCGACGTACACGTGGTCAATCGACTCAATCGAAAACTTCGCGAGGCACAACGAGCGATGGCCACGACCGCCAAAATAGAATCGCATCCTTGAAAGCAACACAACGTGACAAAACTGATCATTAGCGTGCGAAATGCGGATGAGGCCGTCACCGCGTACAACGCCGGCGCCGACTTGATTGACATTAAAGAACCCAGCAACGGGTCGCTTGGCGCACCCAGTACTGAAACCGTTAGAGCAGTAGTTCGCGAAGTCGCCACGGCGAGGCCGATTAGTGTCGCACTTGGAGACCTCGGCGAGTGGTCGGACAACGCGGGCAACTTCTCGGTCGACCTCGAGGGCCTTGGAGTCCGCTTCGCGAAAATTGGATTGGCAGGCGGTGCGGGCCTTTCATCTTGGGCCGCGCACTGGAAGATTGCGATGGAGCGGTTGCCCGCAGACGTGCACCACGTGGCGGTCGTATACGCCGACTGGCAACACGCCGGGGCTCCGCCGCCGGACGAGATCATCGACTGTGCCCATGAATTCGACTGCGCCGCAACCTTGCTCGACACCTGGGACAAGAAGCGGGGCGGATTGCTAGAGCGTTGGGCCGAGGGCGATGTTAGCGCACTGGTAACGGATGTCCAATCGCGTGGAATGATCTCTGTCGTGGCCGGGTCGCTAGATGAACGTGCCATTGTCCGTCTGCGCCGTGTGCGCCCCGACTATTTTGCCGTACGGGGAGCCGTCTGCGCTGGCGGACGAACGGCAACCCTTGACGCCACGTTGGTGGCTCGACTCTCGGAACTTATTCGAAACCAGCACAGCGGACCGTTCCCTGAATCCACATCCATCAGGGCTTGATGACAATCTTGCCCGACACCGCACCGGATTGATTAACGGTGCTTTCTTCTTGCAACCGGTGCGCCGCCGCCAAATCGGAAAGCGGCAGAACACGATCGATCCGCGGTCGCAATTGCCCCTCGACCATCCACCGATTAATGTCCTCGGCACACGTGCGTTGCTCTTCGGGCGTGGCCGCAAACATGACGAAACCGTGGAGTGAACAGCCTTTGACGTAAAACGGACCGACGGGGAATTCCGGCCGAGCGTCGCGCCCCGCCATCAGCACCATCCGACCACGCCGAGCCAGCAGTTCAACCGCACGCACGAAATCAGGTTCTCGCGTCGTCTCCCAATATACGTGGACACCGTCGGGAACGAATTCGAGCGTATCACGAGCAACATCCGCAGTCTTGTAGTTAATTACCCTGTCCGCTCCCAATTGCGCACAAGCTTTTAACTTTTCGGCACTGCCTGCCGTCGCCACCACCTTCGCCCCGATTGCTTTCGCCATCTGAACAACGGTCGAACCTACGGCACCGCTGCCGCCATTGACAAAAATCGTCTCGCCGGGCTGCAGTTTTGCTTCGCGAAAGAGCCCCAAATGGGCTGTAATCCCGACCAAGGAAACCGCCGCCGCCTCTTCGTCGCTCACTTCTTGCGGAGTCGGGTAGAGCCAACACTCGTCCACCACCGCGTACTCGGCGAAAGTACCTTGCCGACCCAACAAGCTCTGATTGGATCCCCACACGCGGTCGCCAACTGCGAATCGTGAAGTCTCGGCGGCAGCGATCTGAACAATACCGGCGAGATCGCAACCACCGATAAACGGCAGGGGTAGGTCCCAATAGTTCGCTCCGCCCCGAATATACGTGTCGATCGGATTCAGCGCAGCCGCACCGACTTTGACCAACACCTCACGGCCGCTCGGCTCGGGAGTTGGCAGGTCGCCGTAAATGATGTTGCTGGCGGGACCAGTTTTTTCGATGTAAGCTGCCTTCATCGGTCGCCTCTCCGGTGTGCCGGACGGTGCCGCCTCCACAGGGCGGGTGGCGGGGTTCGAATTCTACGACAGCGGCCACGCGTTCGAAAGGCGATAACCGAATATTCCAGTAAAACTCGATCTTCATTTACGTTAGAATCGTGCGGAATTATGGACACCGGTTCGCCGATAACACAGACCCTTGAACCATCGCACTTGGTGCCGAGCCGGCAGCCGAATCAGGTGCGCGATTTGGCCAGCAGTTTACTAGCCCACTATCACGTCGAGAGCGGTAGCGCGCACTTGGCAGGATGTACACTGGACGATGTGCCGGTCGTTCGGGTTTCGTGGGACGATCCGACCGGTGAGGCCAACAACACGTTTATCATTTTCGGGCAGGCGAACGAGACTGGGCGGTTTGTCGATTCCGAACTGTTCGCCACCCTTGGTTTATCCGACCTCCTAAAGACCGAACGGCCGACTGCGATACCACCGCGCGAAGTTGACCGACTGGTAACCGCCGCCATTAAATGCGCCGGCAAGGCAGCGGCAAAGGACAACACCAAGCCAAATGCCGTTGCTTTGATTTGGTGCAAATATGCCCGCGTAAAAATACGCTTCACAGCCGCTGCGGCAACCGCGGAGACTTCGTTTGCCGACTGGGCCAACACCATCAAGCCGATGCCGTTCCGTTGTCCCATTTCTGCTACGGATACATTTTCTGTAGCATCGACCAGCGACAATCGAATCGTTGCAGCAGATCAATTGGGCATCTGCCAGCAAAGTGGGCAACGACTGCCTCGCACCGAATTGATGAAATCGGCCGTGAGTGGCAAATTGATCTCGAGATCCTTTGCAACAACTTGCCCAGTCACCGGCGAATCGATCCTGCCGTCAGAAATGGTGCCGTGCGCCAGATGCGGCGAAGGCGTCAGCCCAAACGCGATTTCGGCAACCGGCTGCCTAGCATGCCGCAGCGTCTCTCCAATTCGCAAAGACGATACTCGACTGATCAAAATTGTGGCACGACATCCGCATGTTGCCCAGTGGAAGTGGTTTCGTCTGTCCGAAACCAGACGGGTCTATATCCTGATGGCTTCAGGATTCTTTCAACAAAGGCTGTTTGTACTCGACAGGGACACCATCGAGCTCCGCCGCGTACTTAAGGGAACCCGACTTTCAAATAACTGGGCAAAAATGGACCCCGTCAATCCATGACTTGAGGCACCGCTGGCCGGATCTCGAGAACTCCAGCTTGTCGTAATTTACTTAACTCCAATGAGATACAACCACACACGACCATCGACCCGCCGTCGCATTCTAGCCGTTATAAACAGTTCAAATGACTGCCAAAGTTCATCTAAGTCAGTAAATCTGCACGACCGCTGAATCCAAAAATCCTGCGATACTTTCCTAAATCTTCAGGGCGTAAGTCTGGACCCTGACAACCGGCTTGCTTAGAATTGTCCAGACTAGACAGCCTTTAACTTCGGGCTTCGTCCAGTCAGGGCGTTTGGGAGAGAAAGTACGGAGCCGCCTACCTGATACTCGCGAGTTGTCCAGAACACTTTGGATGAATTCCCTTGCCCGTTCATTACGCCGCGGCAACTGAATCGTAATCTTTTACCAAATAGCGGGAGCAAACAAACTAACCACGAATTGGTGGTACAATTTTGTGGCTGTGTGCGGAACAAACGCCCAACGGCCTTTGACTAGATGTATCGACACGGCGTCTGTATGCCGCCGGCGCTCCGCGGGGGACGTGAAAAAGCAGGTCACCGTGTGTAAGCGTCGTGTTCTTTGCGGCCTGTTCGTGTCAAAACATCAATCGCACCGCTGCGGTTGGAATTGACGGATGGATTCTCCCATTGTTCCTAGAACAATGACCAACGAGAGGAAAATAGAATTGTACAACACACTGCTCGATGAATTAGAAGACGTAGCTCAACAAGACAATTCTGCCGAAGCCCTCGCGCTGGTCCAGAAACCCGAAGAGGTCGAGTTGCAGGCCACCGATGAAGAAGATACCGCCGGCCCGACAGAGGAGTTAGACGAAGCAGAAATTGAAGCAGGTGCTGCCGAACTTTTGGCGGACGATGACTCAGATTCTTGGTCCGACGATCCGGTGCGGATGTACCTGACGCAAATGGGCGAGATTCCGCTATTGACCCGCGCCGAAGAAATCGCGCTAGCCAAACGAATCGAAGAGACGCGGGCCTATTTTCGGCGGACACTGCTGGAATGCGATTATGTCATTCAGATGGCATTTAGCGTCCTCAAACGGGTCAATAACGGCGAACTTCCGTTCGACCGTACCGTTCAAGTCTCGGTGACCGATCGCCTGGAAAAGGATCAGATTTTAGGCCGCTTGCCGCACAACCTCGCCTGCCTTGATGTCCTCTTAAAACAAAACCGCCGCGACTATCGCATCGCAGCCAGCAAGTCCCAGAAGGCCGTGGCCCGCCAGGCGGCGTGGAAGCGACTTGGCCGCCGGCGGCGCCGAGCAGTCCGCCTCGTTGAGGAACTCGGTCTGCGGACGCATCGCATCGAACCTATGATCGAAGCGCTTGAAGAATTTACCGGCCGCATCGACGAGCTGCGATCTCGCATCCGCGCCCACAAGCGTACCCGCAAACCGGTCGAAGAGCGAACCCGGTGGGTATCCGAGTACCGTCGTATCTTGTTTGCCACGCAGGAAACACCCAAGAGCTTGCGGAACCGCATTAAACGACTGAAAAAAGTCTACACCAAATACCAAATTGCTAAGCGCGGACTGTCGGAAGGCAATCTGCGACTGGTGGTTTCCATCGCCAAAAAATACCGTAATCGTGGCCTCAGCTTTTTAGATTTAATTCAGGAAGGCAACGCCGGCCTCATGCGCGCCGTGGATAAATTCGAATACCGCCGCGGCTTTAAATTTTGCACGTATGCCACCTGGTGGATTCGCCAAGCAATTACGCGAGCCGTAGCGGACCAAAGCCGCACGATCCGAATCCCGGTTCACATGGTCGAAACCATGTCGCGCGTTCGCAATGTTTCCCGCCAGTTACTACAGGAATTGGGCCGCGAGCCAACGATCGAGGAAACCTCGCGACGAGCCGGTACGGCACTGGACGAAACGCGACGCGTACTGGCCATGAGTCGTTATCCGATCAGCCTCGACCGGCCGGTTGGTAACAGCGAAGACAGCCACTTTGGCGACCTCCTGCCCGACGGCACCGCCGACAGCCCGGCGATCGGTGCCGCGCAGGAAATGCTGCGCGGCCGCATTGCAAAAGTCTTGAAGACTCTCAGTTACCGAGAACGCGAAATTATCAAGTTGCGTTACGGGCTCGGCGATGGTTACAGTTACACGTTGGAAGAAGTCGGACACATCTTCAAAGTTACTCGCGAACGAATCCGGCAAATCGAAGCGAAAGCCGTCCGCAAACTGCAGCAGCCGAGCCGCAGTCAGGAACTTCGCGGGTTTTTGGACTGAACAACTGATCGCTTAATTGAAATCGTTGAGCCCGGAATTTCGTTCCGGGCTTTTTTCGTGCGGGATCGATATGCCACTGCCGAATGACCAGCCGCCGGCTTCCTCAGCTATCCACGAACACAATTGCCGTGCGTGGGATCAATTTGCGATTAATCAAAAGCGATTTACGAAACCGATCAGCAACAAAGATTTCACGGAGGCCCTGAAATTATTAGATGCCGATGGATGGTTCGAAGGCCGGATCTCCGGATCAGCACTGCTCTGCCTGGGCAGCGGTGGCGGTCGGCAAAGTGTTCTATATGCCGCCGCCGGGGCGGAGGTCACGGTTGTCGATATCAGTGCCGAAATGCTAGCGATCGACCGAATAGCAGCCGAACAGCGGAAACTTCATGTCAACACAGTGCAGACTTCAATCGACGACCTTTCGCCACTCGCCACAAGTTCCTTCGATATCGTTGTCCATCCGGTTAGCACCTGCTATGTCCCCGACGTTGTCGCCGTCTATCGTAACGTTGCCCGTGTCACGACTCCCGGCGGGCTCTACATCAGCCAACACAAACAGCCGGGCAGTCTGCAGGCAGCCGTAAATTCGTCAGCGACCGGATATGAATTGACCGAACCGTACTATCGCACCGGACCGCTGCCGGAAGTCGCTGATAGCTCGCATCGGGAAGAAGGGACGATGGAGTTTTTACACCGCTGGCAAGAGCTGATCGGTGGCCTCTGTGGTTGTGGGTTCGTGATCGAAGATCTCGTCGAACCGTTTCATGCAAAACAGGACGCCAAAAACGGCAGTTTCGCCCACCGCAGCATATTCGTTCCACCCTACGTCCGCATCAAAGCCCGACGAATCAAATCAAACACCCAGCATGACAACCCCGAAAAATTCTGGACTCCTGATTAATCGCTCAACCTCAGACTGGACATTCGCGGCTGGATTCGCAAAAATTCAGCCGTTCTTTGACGTTTCGCGATTTCGCTCACCATGGATTATTAGCAACCTACCGAACTGTGTCTGAATCATCACTTCAAGACGTCATGAGTTGCATGGGGCAACCGGTTGCGGGCAACCCTACGCAATACATGATGGAAAAGTGTTTTGCCGCCGCGGGCTTGGATTGCCGATACCTCACTTTCGAAGTTCGCCCCGAAGGACTCGGCGATGCGGTGCGGGGCATGAAGGCGATGGGATTTCGCGGTGGGAACTTTACAATCCCACACAAGGTCGAAGTCATCCAGTATCTCGACGGACTGACCAATGCCGCAGAACTGATGGGCGCCGTCAATTGCGTTTTCCGTGACGCCGACGGTAAATACATCGGTGAAAATACGGACGGCAAAGGTTTTATTGGTTCGCTCCAGCAGACGACGGAAGTCGATGGCAAGAACGTAGTCATTCTAGGCGCGGGTGGGGCGGCGCGCGCCATCGCGGTCGAGCTCGGCTTGGCCGGCGCCAGCGAGATTACGATCGTTAATCGCACCGCCGACCGCGGCCAAGAGTTGACCGACCTGCTGAACGATCGCGTGAAGACCAGCGCGATATTTCTGCCCTGGACCGGCGTTTTTGAAGTCAACCAAAACACGGACGTCGTCATCAATGCGACCAGTATCGGCCTCGGCGACGAAACAGCACGCGTGCCGATCGTCGCGGAATCACTTTCGCCCCAGATGGTTGTCGCCGACGTAATTTTCAACCCGCCGAAAACACAATTCCTTCGGGAAGCAAGCGACCGCGGATGCCAGATACTGGACGGCTTGGGGATGCTCGTCAATCAGGCCGTCATTTGTTTTGAAATCTGGACAGCGGTAGCCCCGGACGCCGTGGTCATGCGAGAAGCACTGGAAGAATACTTGGAACTCTAGGCCAAGTTACCGCAACTCGACACCGCCCAGATAAAACCAATCTTTGGCTTCGTTGTGCAGATGCAGATAGAATCGGCCGCCGATCGCGGCAGGCACGTTCACGACGATTTCCTTCGTCTGGCTGCCAAAGTTATAGGGCCCGACGCCGCCAAGTGGACGCTCTGTCCTGTTGTCCAACAACTGAATACGGAGTTTCCTCGCGTTCCTGACCTGAAGGGTGATCTGCCGAATTCGCTTGTCCCATTCAATTTTAAAAATCAAATCCTGCTTGCTACGGCTCTGCTGAAAAAATACGCCCGTACCGCGAAACGGCGCCCGCGGGTCATCGGTGGTCTGCCTCAGTTTACCATCGCCCTTCTTCCCCATCGCGAATGGCTGCATGCTAACTTCGTTCATGTACCAGATGGCGCGCGTTGTGCGGACCGGCGAGGCGGCGCTGTCGCCCTCCAGTTTGCGTTTGGTGGTAGCGATCTGGGTTTGAGCTTCGGACTGTTTTGAAGCCGGCAGACGCTGCACGATCGCTTCGTACAACGACAGCGCATGACGCAGGATTTGCTCTTGTTGCCGTGAAATGGAAGACGGCAGCAAAGCCTCTTCGTCGTCCGCCAAAGAGAACCAGCCCTCCGCGATTGCGAACGTCTCTTCGGGCAGTCGCTCCTCGGCCAGTTCGCGTTCGCTTAACTGTTTCTGCCGCAGGTGATTTCCCCTTGCCAGATGCGGCAGCCCTCGCTGCCAATCACCTTTTACAAAACAATAAAACCGGCCTACGGCGGTGTTGGCGACCGCATCCTCGGGGTTATTCTCCAGCGTTTCAAGCGACGGCTTTAGCTGATCGAACGGTCGTCGAATCAAACGAATTTCGCGCACCGCTTCTTGAACTTGCCGCGGCAGGTCCGGCGACGATGACCGGTGCGCAGGCTTCGTAATCGCGTCGGCAATTTCAATCGCCAGATCGTAGCGATCGTCGGCCAGCGCGCGATCGATTAGACTAAGGCCAACCTTCGCCACGGCCGCGTTTTCGTTCGGCTGTTCTTCAGAATATTCGATCGAAGAGACGACACTGCCGAGCAACCCAAGTTGGTCCACTTCAAAAAGCTTACTCTGCCAGTTGACGGACTCGACGGCCGTTTGCAAGTCGTGTGCGGCAACCGCCAGTTTTCTTGCATAGTCCAACAGTACGAATTGTTCGAGGTAGGCGTCTGACTGCAGGCTTTTTTCGAACAACCTCTGCGCCAATGCCCGCTTGTCCTTTGCCGT
>JAYGDO010000561.1:0-11343 GCA_046582885.1 Pirellulales bacterium
CAAGCGTGCGAAGAGGAAATCAAAGCACTGGAAGGCAAAACTCCCGCTACGGCCGAAGAAACCAAGAACACCGCCAAGGAACTCGAAAAGCTCCGAGCGGAATACGCGGCGATCAAGCAAAGCACCGCGAACTACGACGCTGCGGCCACGACCGCGATCGCGGAAAAGCTTGTGAACGACACGCTATCGGCGGCGCGGGCGAGCGAAGACAGCGAGACAATTGAAGCGACGCGCGTCGCTCTGGATCCGCTCATTAAATCGGCCGTCGAAGACGGAAACATCAAAGACGCGATGAAATTAGCCGGGAAAGTCGACGAACTGGGCGGCGGCGAGATCTTGAAGAAGCGCGTCGAAATCTTCGAACAACTACACAGCAAGTCCAAATCGCCGGCACAATTCAAAGCGGTCGCCGAAGCGGGGCTCGGACTGCTCGACGAAGCGCTGAAGGCCGGCCAGAAGGAAGTGGCGAACAAGATTGCCATCGCCACGCTGACGGCGGCTCGAGCGAGCAAGGACAGTGGACTGACGAACAAAGCGACGCAGGGCGTTATCAAGGTTCAACGCGCCGGCGGCTAGTTGGCCACGGCCCAATTTCGCCTTTCTTGCGAGCCGGCAATGAGCGATCACGTCGAGATCCTTTACGAAGAAGGTCCCTGCCTGGCCGTGCTGAAGCCGTCTGGTATTCTCACGCAGGCGCCGCCGGGCATCGATAGCATGGAGGTGCGGCTCAAGTCATTTCTCAGCGAGCGCGACAACAAGCCCGGTAACATTTATCTGGGCGTCCCTCACAGGCTGGATCGGCCCGTTTCCGGCGCGATGCTCTTCGCTCGTCACGTTCGTGCTTGCCGGCGGCTATCCGAACAATTTTTTGGTCGGCTGATCGGCAAAGTCTATTGGGCTTGCGTCGACGGAATCGTTCAGCCGGCGGCCGGCACCTGGCAGGACTGGGTTCGAAAAATTCCCGGCGCGGCGCGGGCCGAAGTCGTCGATCAGCGTCACGCTGACGCAAAGCGGGCGGTCATGCACTACCGCACAATCGGCCGGTGCAGCCGCGGCTCGTGGCTGGAAATCAAATTAGAAACGGGCCGCATGCACCAAATCCGTCTGCAAACTGCCGAGCGGGGGCACCCGATTCTAGGCGATTTGCAGTACGGTTCGAAAACCCCGTTCGGCCAGCAATACGAGGACAGCCGCCGCCGCGCAATCGCGCTGCACGGACGATCCTTGACCTTTCGCCACCCGATGACGCGCGAAGCGGCGACCGTTACTGCGGTGTTGCCGCAGGACTGGGATACGCTGCAGCTGACCGGCGACCCACCGTCAAAGTCGGACCAAACCGATTGATCCGAACTTGCCTGGCATCGATGGCCGGTTCGAATCTGCCGATCCCGCGTGATTTTTGGACTTATGTTTGTTCACAGCAACCCGCCGAATTAGACTTGAATAAGTAAGAGCAGAATGTTGTCCCCAACCTAGGAGATAGAAAATGGGCCTCTCCGGAATCCTTCTGGCGGCCGTCGTCACCGTACCGCCAGGTGAATTGGTCGTCGACCACTCACAGCCATACCACTGGACTCAACCGACGGTCCGCCGATTCGAACGTCGTGAAGAGGACGAATCCAGGCAAGCGAACTGGGAACTCTACGTCCGCGAACTCGACGCGCTGTGGAAAGCGTATCGCCGCGGAGGATCGACGCCACGGGCCTGGCAGGATTACAAGCGACAGGCGGGACAAGCCAAACGACGGTTTATCGTCAACGATCCGTACTACTTGCCGATCGTGCGGGAAGCCGCAAATTAAGTGGCGGCATGGGGGAGGCCGGGACTCCTTGCCCCCCCGGCCGTTGTAATCGATCAGCTCGCCGACTTGACCATCGTCACTTCGTTGCCCGCGTCGTTGTAGCAAATGTCATCCATGAACGTCCGCATCAGCAAGATGCCGCGGCCTCTGCCGCTTTGCGCCACCGTTTCAGGCGACGGATTGGCGAGCTTTTCCACGTCGAATCCAGGGCCGTCGTCCTTCACGACGAAGCGTATTTCGTCCGCCGCGATCGAGATGTTGACATACAGACGACGATCGCAATATGGCGGTTCCCCGCGCCGCTGCTGAACCGGATCGGTGTCCTGGCCCAACACTTGGCTTTCGCGGGCAATCTCCATGTCGTTGGCCGTAACCTCTAAGTTGCCTCGATACATTGCATTTAGCAACGCGTGCTCCAAGGCGATGGCCAACTGCAGCCGCGTCGTGCCATTGTTAAAGCCGACTCCCCGAATGTCCTCCTGCACCAAGTGGACAAGCGGTTCGATGAGCGACGGGTCGTTTTCCAGTACAAATTCGAGTTGCGTGCCATTCAGACAATCGGCCAATTTATTCGTGGTCTTACTCGTATTTGTAATCGCCAGCACTCTTTCAATCGAGTCGACCAATGAATCGGCCAGTTGATCCTTGGGGACATAACCGGCGGCGCCCGCCCTCAACGCCTCGATGGCGATCGTTTCGCTTCCGTGCGCGGTCATCAGGATGATTGGCAAGTCGGACCCCCGCAGCCCAAGTTCCCGCACCAGTTGCAGCCCGTCGACGTCCGGCATTTGCAGGTCGGTGACTAACAGGTCGATCGGTCGGTCGGCGATGACTTCGAGCGCGGCCCGGCCATTGTTGGCAAATTCAAGTTTGTAGTAACCCTCATTCTCCAACAGGCCGCCCACCAGCCGCCGCTCGACAGGAGAGTCATCAACTACCAGTATTTGCGGCATCAGGTCACCTCTGCATATTCAGCCGGTGGTGATCGATGGAGGCTTCGCAGTACAGAAAAAACATATCGGAGTCCCAATTTCAGCCGATCCGGCAGTTCTGCGGCGGTATTTCCACCGCCCTGAGCTCTCTGCATTCTTGTAGGTTGGCGGCGGTTACGATCCATGTTCTAGCGGCATCCCGACCGTTGGTTTTATTCCACCTCAAGCGGTGGAGCAAGTCGCTTGACCCTTGTACTTTGTACCTCTTTTCATATAACTCACGGCACGGCTGCTGGTGCCTGGTTATTGTAGTCCGGATTTCTAGCCGGCCTGACAAAGCCGGTGCGTAAATTGACGAGGGAGACCTCATCCGGCGCAGCCGCGGTTCTCCCAAATCCTTGCAACCTACTTGTTTCCTCCAGAGTCCCATCATGTGGATTGGTTTGCACTGGATCGATTGGCTTGTCCTCCTCGTCTATCTCATCGGCGTCACCGTGCTAGGCGTTATGGCCTACAAAAAAGTCAAGGACATGTCCGACTTTTTTATGGGCGGCCGACGGTTCGGAAAAATCTTCATGATGTTTTTTGCCTTCGGCTCGGGAACGAGCACCGAGCAAGCGACGGCCGTCGTCGCCGGAACTTGGCGGGCCGGATTGGCTGGAATCTGGTGGCAGTTTTTGTGGCTCTGGGCGACCCCGTTCTATTGGCTTGTTGCTCCGCTTCTGCGGCGCATGCGTGCGCTGACAACCAGCGACTTTTTTGAAGCGCGGTATCATTCGAGCACTTCGGCCTTGTATGCCGTCTATGGAATCATCATGGCGATCACGTTCATCGCGGGATCGCTGTTTGCGGCCGGCAAGATGGTCAACGCGCTAACCGGCGGTGAACTGGAATCCGTTGCCGAAGATTTGGATCTGCGGATCGTGCCGAAAGTCAACGCGCCGCAGTGGGACGAGCGCGGTGAGGCGACGGCCGCGCGCCACACCATCGTTTGGTATCCACTTGAAGGCTACCAAATCGCGATTCTGGCGATAACAGTTCTGTTCGTGGTTTACGGGATGGCCGGCGGCTTAGGAGCCGCCGTGTGGACCGACTTCATCCAGGGGATTTTGACGATCACATTTTCATTTTTGCTGCTGCCATGGGTGTTCAATATGATCGGCGGCCTTTCCGCCCTCTATGAAAATGCGCATCTGAAAGATGGAATGCTCGACCTCTTTGGGCGACCCGAAGTCGCGAGAATTCTTAACAAGGAGCCGATCACGATTTTCTATGTGGTCATGCTCGCGCTGACGGCATTGGCGGGCATCGTCGTTCAGCCGCACATCATGGGCGCTTGCGGCGCCGGTAAGACGGAATTCGAGGGTCGCTTCGGTTTCACGGTCGGAAATTTCATTAAACGCATCTGCACGGTTGCCTGGACGTTTACGGCGCTGGCTTGCATTGTCTGGTACTTGAGCGATACGGGGCCATTGGCCGATCCGCCCGCCGACGATCCCGCACGCGCTGAGAAGATCGCCGAATACGAGAAACTGAAAAAGCGAACCTCTGCCGAATTTCAAGACTTGGCCGAAGAGGAACAGCGGCAGCTGAATGCGTTCGACAAAGACTTTGCCGACGAACTTTTTGGCCGCGCCGCGTACGATATCTTGCCGGGCGTTGCGCCCGGACTCATCGGGCTTTTGCTGGCGTCGTTGCTGGCGGCGATGATGAGTACTTGCGATGCGCAAATGATTGTTGGCAGCGGATTGTTCACCGAGAACATCTACCGGCGGTACTTTCGGCCCGGAAAATCGCAACGTCACTACATCGGCGTCGGCCGCCTGGCCGCCTTGGGAATTGTCCTGGTGGCGTTGATTCTCGGAACGACCTTTACGGACGTCATTGATGCGTTGAAAATCATCATCAAGACCCCGGCGGCGATCGGAATCAGTATGTGGATCGGGATCGCCTGGCGTCGCTGGACGTCTGCCGCCGTTTGGATTTCCAGCATCGTGGCCTATGCAGCCTGGGCTTTTATCGCTTACCTGCCAGTAATTTTGGGCGACGAGTCGCTTAAAGATTTGTCCTGGTTACATTTCGCGATGAACGCAGATGGGTCTAAGATTCTCGACTCGTGGACGATGCTGATTTATCTGAGCGCGGGCCTGGCGTCGGGCATAATCGTCACTTTTTTGACGCCGCGCGACCCTCAAGAAAAACTCGACCGCTTCTATCGGGTCATGCGAACCCCGGTCAAAGAAGGCGAGAAGGTCGAATCACCTTGTACGCTGCCGGAAGATGCCGAGCCGCCGGTTCCAAAGTGGTTCAATCATCCCGATATCGAATTGCCGAGACCGACAAAATTGGACGTTATCGGATTTCTCGCCTCCTGGGTCCTCGTCGGGCTGATCGTATTTTTTGTACAGTGGCTGGCCGGAGGCTAACGAACCCGTTTAACCGCTTGCTGCAGGATCGCGGTTAAACGAAAAAAACGGGGTGTGCATGCAATTCTCTCTTAAGGAAACTCGACTCGGCCTGCGGAATTCTGTCACGCGGATTCCGTTTCGTTACGGCAAGGCTTGCTTGACGGCTTGCCCGCAGGCCGTTCTCAGCGCCACGATCGAGACGGACGGAAGGCTGGTTACCGGGTACAGCGGCGACTGTTTGCCACCCGGCTGGTTTGACAAAACGCCCGGCAAGGACTTCGAATCGCAGATCGACGATATGCTGACCGTGATCGACCTGGCAGAAAAAACGTTTCTTGAAGAAGCGGCGAGCCCAACCAAACTGTTCCCGGCTTGGTTGATGGCCGGCGAAAGGGTCCACATGCGGGCGGCCGAATGGGAACTCGGCAGCCTGCTGGCGAGTTTTGGCGTCAGCATGGTCGAGCGGGCCATCATCGACGCGGTGGCCCGTGCCGCGAACCAGAGTTTCGCTTCGGCTGTGCGGCAAAACATCTACGCCATCGCGGCTGGCGACGTGCATCCGGAACTCTCCGGCGTAAATCCTGCCGACTGGCTGCCGGCCGCCCCTTTGCAGTCGGTATTCGTACGGCACACGGTCGGCCTTGGTGATCCCCTGACGACGGGTGACATTCCCGCCGACGAGCGTTTGGACGACGGATTTCCTCAGGCGCTGGAGGAGTACGTCGAACGAACCGGAACGCAGTTTTTTAAAATCAAGGTGGCCAACGATCTCGATCACGATCATTTTCGACTCGTCACGATCGCGCAGATCGTCGAACGCCACCGCGGCGACGATTATCGCATCACGCTTGATGGTAACGAGCAATACACATCGGCCGCAGAGTTCGACGCATTGATCGACGCATTGGAAAGCAGCACCGAACTGGCAACGCTGTGGAAAAACACCATCGCCATCGAACAGCCGCTCGATCGCGGGATCGCACTAGAGTCCAAACAAACCGGCGGCATTCGCGAATTGGCTAAGCGCAAACCGGTTATTATTGACGAGTCCGACGGACAGCTCGAGTCATACCGGCAGGCAATTGAACTGGGCTATCGGGGTGTCAGCAGCAAGAACTGCAAGGGCACGATCAAAAGTCTGTTGAATGCCGGACTCACTTGGTTTCACAATGACCGCGGCAACGAAGCCGATTTCTTGATGACCGGCGAGGATTTGTGCAGCGTCGGCATCATTCCCGTGCAGGCCGATCTCTGTCTCGCAGCGACACTGGGCATTTCACATGTCGAAAGAAACGGCCATCACTACCATCCGGGACTGACGTATCTCCCCGAATCTCAGCGACATGCGGCGGTTCGCGAACACCCCGACTTCTACGCGGAGCAGCATGGCCGCATCGCCCCCAGCGTTCGCAACGGCTGTTTCGAGATCGAATCGCTGCATTGCCCCGGCTTCGGATTTTCCGTCGAGCCCGATTTCGATTCGATGGAACCGCCGGAAACGTGGGAATTTGAATCGCTGCAGATGATTTGAGATAGAACCAAAGGGTCTTTGAGTGATTGGCCGAAAATTGACCTGCCGCCCGCCTGTCCAGTTGAGGGCCGATCGTCCAGACGTTAAGGTTTGCATTTGGCCCCTGTTTCTCATCCCTAGACTCTCAACTCTCTGGCCATGATCAAAACGACCGTTGTCGGCAGTTATCCCGTGCCTATGTGGCTGCGAGTCTTCAGCAACACCGAAAGTCTGCGCGATGCCATGTTGGCGGTCATCAAGACGCAGGAACTTGCCGGCATCGACGTGGTGGCCGACGGCGAACTTTATCGTTGGGACATCAATCACGCCGACACAAATGGGATGATTGACTATTTTGTACGGCCCCTGGGCGGCATCCGGCAGGAATTGACGGCCGGCGAAGTGGAAAGTTGGCGCGCGGACCATGGCATGGGTTATCGATCGAAGCCGGCCGGCATTGTCTCCGCCGAACTGTCGGCTGGAACGCTGGATCTGCCGCGAGACTACGAGTTGTATCAAACACTGACCACCAAGCCCAAAAAGTTCACGGTCACCAGTCCCTACATGTTGGCCAAAGTGCTGGCCGATTCGCATTATCGCGACCTCGAAGCGCTCGTCATCGCATTGGGTGATGTGCTGGCCGAGCAAGTCGCCACGATCGATGCCGAGGTCCTCCAAGTGGACGAAGCCAACGTGACCGGAAATGCCGAAGACGGCCCAATCGCCGCAGCCGGAATCAATCGAATTCTCGATGCAGCGCGCGGTGAGAAGGCGGTCCATCTGTGTTACGGCAATTATGGCGGCCAAACGATCCAACGAGGCACGTACGAAAAGCTCGTCGAATTTCTCAATGCTCTGAATGCCGATCACGTCGTCCTGGAGATCGCGCGTCGGCCGGCGGAAGAATTATCGATGCTCAAAGATGTCAAACCCGAGTTGGGACTGGGAATCGGGGTGATCGATATCAAAGACAACGAAGTCGAAACCCCGGACACGGTGGCGGCGCGCATCGAAGATGCGGCCAACCAACTCGGCGTCGACCGCATCAAGTATGTCCATCCCGACTGCGGATTTTGGATGCTCCCTCGCAGCGTTGCCGATGCGAAAATGCGTTCGCTGGTGGTCGGCCGGGATCGTTTCCAGGCGTGACCTGAAACTGAATCGCACTCAGGAAACAGCCTAAGTCTGACTCAACGAGGCCGATCGAGTGACGAGTCGGCAAGACTTTCTGCAATATGCTGTACACCCCCTGATTTGTACGTTTCCGCTAAGGGTAACTCCATGATCTTCAATGGCATGTTTTGTTACCCGCTGAATCAGCATGGAAGGGAACACCAAGGCCGGTAGCCCAAACCGCCCTGGGGACGTATCGTGTTATGGTCGTCCCGCCACGGTTCGACGAACACTTTGGCCCGCAGCGATATACCGAAGGTCTCCCAGTCCAGAAAATCCTCGCCAGTAACATCCCATGAAACAAACATTGTGCATCGCATCGGCGCTGCTGCTGCTTGTCGGGATACTGGCTGCGGTTCTGTTGCGACCGGAGGGACGAATTGAAGGCGAATCGGCGGGTCCGAATTCTTCTGCGGACGTCATCACGCTAAAGGGAGCCACTCAGTTTGGTGAAAGTCACGCTTTCACTCGCACCATCCGGAAGTTCGAAGAACTGGTTCAAAAGTACTACGATGGCCCGGTCAAGTTCGAGCTCTACCTAAATAGCGAATTGGGACTGGAAAAAGACTATTTCGCCTATATGAGCCGGGGTATCTCGGTGGACTATGGCATTGTTTCTCCGTCACACATGTCCACATTCTCCTCTGCGGCCCCCTTAATGGATATGCCATTTTTGTTCCGGGATCTGGATCATTGGAACAAAGTTCTCAATAGCGACGCACTCCAACCTATTGCCGATCAGGTTTCCGAAAAGGCCGATGTGCTGTTGGTGGGATACGCTGGCGGAGGTACTCGCAATCTCATCGTCAATAAGCCCATCACAAATATGAACGAGCTCCGGGGGCTGAACATACGTGTGATGGGCGCCCCAATTCAGACCCGCATATTCCAAGCGATCAAGGCTTCTCCCACCGTCATCGCCTACAGTGAAATCTATAATGCCATCCAAACGGGTGTCATCGACGCTGCGGAGAATGAGGCGGCCGGTATTCAGCAGATGAAGTTCTACGAGGTCGGTCCGGAAATCTCCCTGACCCAACACGCCATCACAGTCCGCCCGTTGTGTTTCAGCGGAAAAGTATTTCGTCGACTCCCCAAAGATCTACAAGAAGCGATCGTGAAAGCCGGCCGCGAAGCTGGAGCATACGGGCGACAGCTTGAATCCACCGAAGATGACGCAATTCTTTCGAAGATGGCGGAAGAGGGTAAGGCGAGAATTCACGAGTTCACACAACGCAGCGAATTGTCTCGGCTGGCCGAGCCTGTGAAGGTCGCTTATGCCCGAGAAATAAAAGCCGAAGATGTATTGGAACGCATCAACGCCGTAGAATAGCCGGGCGGTTGGCGCGGTCCCGGAGAACTTCATCGCCAAAGCGTTATCCAACCCGATAGTCTGATTTTATGTCGGCAATCGCGCACTTCACGAAGTTTCTGCTTGAACGCTACTACCGGCTGTTGAAGTTTTTGATCGCGGCGCTAATGGGCCTAATGATTGTCCCGATTTTTCTGCAAATTCTCTCCAGATATACGGGCGCCGTTCCACGATACATCTGGACCGAGGAGGTCGCTAGGTTCTGTTTCGTATGGATCATCATGATCGGTTCGATGATCGCCGTACGGGATGGATCGCACTTCGACGTGGACCTGCTACCGCATCCAAAAACGCAGCGACAAAAAGGCATCTCTAATCTGATCGTTCATTTTGGGATGACGCTGATGGCGATCGTGTTTTTCTGGTACGGATTTGATTTCGCAAAATTCGGATATATTCAGACATCCGAGATGAGTGGAATCAACATGCTCAGCATTTATATTTCATTCCCGTTGGCCGGAGCAACTTGGTTTTTGTTTTTGCTGGAGAATATCGCCGATGACATCCGCTTAATCTCAAGTAAAGAGCCCTTCGTGCAGTCATGAGTGCAGGCGAAGTCGCGACGATATTGTTCGGCAGTTTCGGCATACTGATCGTATTGCGGATCCCTGTTTCATTTGCGCTGGGACTCGCCTGCGTTCCGGTTTTTGCGCTCGATGATCGGCTGACTCCCTTTCTGCTAATCAACGAGATGTGGAAATCCTACAACTCCTTCATTCTGTTGGCGGTGCCCCTGTTTCTGTTAGCGGCCAACCTAATGAACTCTGCCGGCATTACCGAACGACTGGTGAATTTGGCCCGCACTTCTGTCGGGCATTTACCCGGTGGATTGGGGCATGTCAACGTTCTTGTCAGCATGTTATTCGCAGGAATTTCCGGATCGTCGACGGCGGATGCTGCGGGGATTGGCTCACTGATGATCCCCGCTATGAAGAAACAGGGCTACGATTCGAGTTTCTCCGTAGCAATCACAGCCTGTTCGTCGGTGATGGGCGTGATCATTCCGCCGAGCATCATGATGATTGTCTGGGGCGGATTGATGTCCGTGTCCATTAGTGGGCTATTCCTAGCCGGAGTTGTTCCCGGAATTCTGATTGCCTTCATGATGATGGCCACGGTAGTCGTCTACTCCCGCCGCCGCAGCTACCCGATCTACCAACGCGCTTCTTCCAGAGAGTTTCTTCGCGCCTTGGGGCGAGCGGTGTTGGCCCTGGTGACACCGGCAATCATCGTGGGGGGGATTGTCGGGGGGCTGTTCACACCCACGGAGGCATCGGTAATTGCGGTCATTTACTCCGCCTTGCTCGGGGCGCTGATTTATCGTTCGATCGGCCTGAGGCAATTTCCAAAAGTGCTTTACGAGTCCGCCCGCTTCGCCGCTATTTCTCTTTTCTGCGTCGGAACCGCGTCGGCGTTTGGTTGGCTGCTGGCCTATTTTCGAGTGCCTCAGGCCTTAGTTGAGGTTATGACCGCATGGGACACGGGAATGGTCGCCACGGGATTTTTGATCGCCATTTCATTCCTTATTGTGGGGATGTTCATTGACGCCATCCCAGCAATCATTGTCCTGGGCACCGTGTTGCTGCCGCTGGCCGAAAAGGTCGGGATGCACCCGATCCACTTTGCGATTATTGGCGTCATTTCGCTCGCATTTGGGCTGGTAACTCCCCCGTATGGTCTATGCCTGCTCATTTCTTGTTCGCTTGGAAAAATCAAGGTCGTTGATGCTCTAGCCGACGTGGGAATCATCCTGGTGCCAATGTTGATCCTGCTGGTCTTGGTGATTGTCTTCCCGGAATGCGTCTTGCTGCTCCCCCGCATGATTACACCGCAATTCCTCTGATTCGGTTTTAACCGCCACATAAAATTCAGCCAACGATTGGCCGATCGCTAAATCGCCCCCTTCTTTGAGCGGCGGACAGCACGTCGAAACCTGTCCCGCGACCCGCCCGTCACCGGGTAACGACTTGATCTGCCGAAATTCCTGCTGTATCGTGTCACTCGTAAAATGACGCGGGGAGGGGTGGCTTGTCGTGTATCTGCAACGTGTTCCCGGCCAAAGATGCCTGTTAATCATTTTGACCGCATTCGCGGCGGTTGGTTGTCAGCAGCCTGCGGATAGTCCGACCACAGCGACGACCGCCCGC
>JAYGDO010000598.1:0-59594 GCA_046582885.1 Pirellulales bacterium
CTGGGCCGCATTATTGGAATGATTGGCACTCGCCGTACGAATCCTGTTATCATGTCGGCTCGGTCGGGTTATAACGATTGATCGCCGATGAAATCATCCCGCCAACTGTTCGTCTGCGATCCAACTGCGGCAAAGGAACTGTGTCATGCGAAACGGATCTAGATTTGCGACGGCCCTGTTTTTCATCGCGATTGGTGGGTTCGCACTGGACACCGGGCTGCTGAGGGGCGATGTGACATTGGCCCCGGTCATCGGCAGCAACATGGTACTGCAGCGCGACAAACCCGTGCCCATCTGGGGTACGGCTGATGCTGGCGAAAAAGTAACCGTCAAGTTTTCCGGCCAAACCAAAACCGCGGTTGCGGGTAAAGACGGTCGCTGGCGGGTGACCCTCGACCCGCTTGCAGCAGAACCGGATCAGACGGGGCAGAGTATGCAAGTTCAGGCCGCGAACACGATAGCGATTGAAAATATTCTGGTCGGTGAAGTTTGGCTTTGCTCGGGCCAATCTAACATGGAGTGGACGGTTGGGCAGTCCACCAACGCCGCGGCTGAAATTGCGGCGGCCGAGTATCCTCAGATTCGTCACATTAAGATCGGCCACACTCCGGCGGCCAAACCACTGGCCACTGCGCGTACCGGAGGTTGGCAAGAATGCAGCCCTCAAACCGCCGGGGGATTCACCGGGGTTGGATACTACTTTGGCCGCAAGATTAACAAGGAGTTAAAAGTCCCGATCGGCCTCATCGGCAGTAATTGGGGTGGCACACGGATCGAACCCTGGATTCCGCCACAAGGATTTCGCTCGGTCGAAGCGCTAAAGAACATCGCCGACAATCTGGACCAGTTTCCGAAAGGGAGCGGAAACCGGGTGCAACACCAATCGGCGTTGGCGCTATACAACGGCATGATTCACCCGCTCGTTCCGTTCGCCATCCGTGGCGCGGTTTGGTATCAGGGCGAGTCGAATATGGGCGAGGGAATGCTGTACCACGAGAAAATGAAAGCGCTGATCACCGGTTGGCGGCAGGTTTGGGGTCAGCAAGATCAGTTTCCATTTTATTGGGTGCAGTTGGCACCTTTCACGGGATACGGCGGTGGCGCGCTGCCCGCAATTTGGGAGGCGCAGACCGCCACGCTGTCTGTTCCAAACACCGGCATGAGTGTAACCACCGATATTACGGGCAATATGGGCGACATCCACCCGAGAAACAAACAGGATGTTGGCAAGCGTTTGGCGCTATGGGCACTGGCCAAGACCTACGGACATCGCGACCTGATCTATTCCGGGCCGCTCTATCAGTCGATGAGGATCGAGGGCGACAAGATCCGGCTTTTCTTCGCCCACACCGGCGCCGGCCTGAAATCACGCGACGGAAAGGATTTAGATAGCTTTACGATCGCCGACGCTGGCGGGCAGTTCGCACCCGCTACGGCAACGATCGACGGCATGACGGTCGTCGTCCGCGGACCGACCGTTAAATCTCCGACACAAGTCCGTTTTGGTTGGCACAAGTTGGCAAATCCGAATCTCTGTAATAGCGAAGGTTTGCCCGCAGCGCCGTTCCGTACCGAGAACTGGCGAGGCGGCACTGGATTGCCGCCCGGCCCGGGTATCGTCTTCGGGGGCCGCCCGCTGGTTGTGAAAACCGCACGCTTCAAACCTAAAACCGCGGACGCGAGTGGAGCGGCCAAGTTTTTTACCGCGCAACCGGTACAGAGACGTTTTTCTCGGCCACCGCCGAGCTGTCCGACGACGGGCAACTTGTTGCTACGATTCCGGCCGAAGCGACGCAGCGTCCGTTCGAATACTACATCCAATTCAAAGAAGAAAGCCTGCCCGCGCTGACGGATCCACCCGCAGCCGCCAAATTGCCGCATAAAGTCGTACCCGACCTGCAGCCGCCCACGGCCGTCACAGATCTCGCATCGCCTGCCGTGAGCGACTTCGGTGTGACCTTGCGCTGGGAGGCGGCAACGGACGATCATCGAGTGACCGGCTACCGAATATTCCGCGGCGACCGTGACGGATTCGCGGCTTCGAAAAACAACGAGTTGGGAAACGTACCTGATCGGTTGCTCGAATTCATCGATTCCGCGCCCCCTGTCGGCAAGACGGCATGGTACGCGGTCCGCGCTGTGGATGTCGTGAAACGCGATGGCGAACTTGCCTATTTAAAAGTTGACGTGCCGCCAAATCGACCGCCGAAAAACCCGTTCAAGCTCGCCGCCGTGGCCGCCGGTAAGCGGGCATTTCTCCGCTGGTCCGGAAGTTTTGAACCGGACGTTGTCGCGATTGAAATCCTCCGGGGCACCGGCGGCGACAGCGAATTGAAATTGCTGGCGACTGTTGACGACCTTGCGAAAACGACGTTTGCCGACGAAGGCTTGCAAACCGACACAGATTATCGCTATGCGGTGCGTCTTCGTGACAGCGGCGACCTGACCAGCGCGGCAAGCGAACCACAGTTGGTCCGTCCCGGCCTCTATCTGAAGCGGATCAATTGCGGTGGCGACGAATTCGTCGCCGCGGACGGCATCCCCTGGGAAGCGGACAACGGTCGTGTCGCCGGAACGTCGCACTGGAAAGCGAAGACCATAATCGCCGCCGCGCCGTTGGATCTGCAGCCGATGTACCAAACCGAACGATGGTCCTACCAGAGTATTCGCTACCGATTCGATCTCAAGCCCGGCGCATACGAGGTCGTCGTACATTTTGCCGAAACGAATCGGACTTATGCCGTAAAAGGAAAGCGGACCTTTGACGTCATTATGGGGGGCAGCAAGGTCCGCGAGGCGGTCGACATCTTCGGCGAGTCCGGCGGGCTGAATACGGCCTGGCAGATGGTAACCAAGGTCAAAGTCGCCGATTCACCCTTCGTAGTCGAACTGCGCAAAGGGCAGGCAGGGCCGGCGCTGAAGGGCATCGAAATCCGCGGCTTACCCACGCGCTAGAACCCGGCGGGATACGGTCGCCGGAGGACGAAACCGATCGTCACCGCGAGCCTTCTGCCTCGCGGTATCTCGGTCGTCTTTTCGATACTCACAGCAGTTGCCGGGTTCGGACCTCGGATGCCATGGATGCGGCCGGCACAAGATGCCGGATCTCGAACGACTCGCCGTCCCCAAAAACGGCCGGCTGACAGCACCGCGGGGCATGGAACCCCGTCCACGGGCATGCTAAAACGTGCTAAAATACGCGGCTGACCTGGTAAACAGTCGGCGACCACGCCTGCCGACGAAGGTCGCTCCCATAAATATCATCTGCCCCCATTTCGATAGGAGTACCCACCATGCGCGCGACGATGTTGTTCGCTTTCTTGCTGGCCGCGTTATCCTGCGTCCTTACCCCCGAATTACTCAAAGCGGAAGAGGATGGATTCAAGCCGATCTTCAATGGCAAAGACCTTAACGGCTGGAGCGGGAACGGAAAGTTCTGGCGTGTTGAGGATGGCGCGATTACCGGTGAGACAACCCCGAACAACCCGACTCGCGGCAACACGTTCGTCATCTGGAATCAGGGCCAAGTCGATGACTTCGAATTAACGCTGTCATACCGCATTTTTGGCGGCAACTCGGGCATTCAGTATCGCTCCACGGACCTCGGAAATTTCGTTGTCGGCGGCCATCAAGCCGACTTCGAGGCCGGCGACAAATGGAGCGGAACGCATTATCACGAGAAGGGCCGCGGCGTCCTGGCCGCCCGCGGCGAGAAGACGGAAATTGCGCTGGAAGGCAGACCAAAGGTGATTGAAAAACTCGGCGCGTCAAACGAGTTGCAAGCGAAGATTAAAAAAGAAGACTGGAACGAGTACCACATCATCGCCCTCGGCAAACGCATGATCCACAAGATCAACGGAGTCGTGATGACCGACGTGACGGACGGTCACAAGTCGGCCAGCCGGAGCGGCATCCTCGCTTTGCAACTGCACGCCGGGCCGCCAATGAAGGTTCAGTTCAAAGACATCCGGCTCAAGCGGCTGCCGATGGAGGGAAAGAAAAAAGTCGTCTTTATGGCGGGACGCGACAGTCATGGCCGCGGATCCCACGAGCATCGCGGCGGCTGCGCACTGCTGGCACTGGCGCTCAACGAAAACGTGCCAAACGTTCACGCCACGGTTTACTTTGAGGGCTGGCCGCAAGATCCGACTGCACTGGACAACGCCGACGCGCTGGTCATGTATGCCGACGGTGGCGGCGGGCACCCTGTGAATCGACAACTCGAACGAGTCGATGCCTACGTCAAAGACGGCATGGGCGTGGCCTGCATTCACTACGGTGTCGAAGTGCCAAAGGGACCGTCGGGCGAAAAGTTTCTCGATTGGATTGGCGGCTATTTCGAGGCCCACTGGTCGGTCAATCCTCATTGGACCGCGAATTTCAAAACGTTCCCCGAACACGCGATCACCCGCGGCGTAAAGCCGTTTTCTATTGAGGACGAATGGTACTACCACATGCGGTTCCGGCCGGAGATGAAAGGCGTTACGCCGCTGCTCACCGATTTGCCGCCGAAAGAGTCGCTCAGCCGCGGCGACGGCGCTCACAGCGGTAATCCGCACGTGCGGGCCGCCGTACTTGAGCGCAAAGAAAAGCAACACATGGCTTGGTGCAGCGAAAACGAAGGCGGCAGCCGCGGCTTTGGCATTACCGGCGGACACTTTCACCGCAGTTGGGGAGACGACAACTTCCGCAAGTTGGTGCTCAACGGCCTTGTCTGGGTCGCCCAGGCCGATGTACCCGCGGAAGGTGTCTCGTCGAAGTCGCTCACGCAGGCGGACCTTGAAGGCTTTCTCAATCTGCCGCGGAAAACCGCTGGCGTCACCTCACCCCCCAAGTCGCAAACAATCACCATTGCACCGAACGTAAAGCCAAAGTTTAAGAGCGAGATCATCAATAAAGATACAGCCGGTCACGCGGTCGATATCGACGTCGACATCACGGGTGCGAAGATTTTAACGCTCGTGGTTGACGATGGGGGCAACGGCGCCACAAACGACTGGGGCAACTGGGCCGAGCCGAGATTAATTGGGAAGAAAGGCGAATTGAAACTCACCGTCATCCGGCCAACCCGCATTCAACAATCGAGCCTGGGGAAAGCGCGGTTGAACGGCAATACGGCTGGCCGCAAGATGAAAATCGACGGCAAGCCGGTTCCCTACGGCATCGGCACGCATGCCAATTGCGTGATCACATACAAAGTTCCCGAGGGCTACACGCAGTTCAAGGCCCGCGGCGGGCTCGACGACGAATCGGTTGCCCAGGCAGGCAGCAAGTCATCGGTTCGATTCAGCGTTTACGCGGGCGAGGCGGCGCCGACCCTGACGGTCGCCTCGGGAAATCGTCCAGGAAATGCGCCGGTCAGCCGCGATCCGGCCCTCGCGGTCGGCGGTCTCGATGTCGCCGAAGGTCTGGAAGCGACGCTATTCGCCGCCGAGCCGATGATGCTCAATCCCAGTAACATTGAGATCGACCATCGAGGGCGGATCTGGGTCTGTGAAATCGTCAACTATCGCGGACATCGCAATCGCCGCGCGGAAGGTGACCGAATTCTGATTCTCGAAGACACCACCGGCGACGGCAGGGCGGACAAGACAACCACCTTCTACCAAGGCCGCGATATCGACTCGCCGCACGGTATCTGCGTGCTGCCGACGCCCGACGGAAAGGGCACGCGGGCGATCGTTTCCGCCGGTGCTAATGTTTTCATCATGACGGACGAAGACGGCGACCTGAAAGCGGATAGGAAAGAGGTCTTCTTCACCGGTATCTCGGGCGCGCAACACGATCACGGCATCCACGCATTCGTTTTCGGGCCGGACGGCAAGCTCTATTTCAACTTTGGAAACGCGGGCCGGCAGATCAAAGACAAAGACGGCAAGTCGGTCGTCGATGCCGCAGGCAACGAAGTCGCCGCCCATCGCAAACCTTATCAAGAGGGTATGGTGTTCCGCTGCAATAGCGACGGCAGTGAGTTTGAGACATTGGGCTGGAACTTCCGCAACAATTGGATGGCCACCGTCGACAGCTTCGGCACAATCTGGCAGAGCGACAACGACGACGACGGCAACCGCGGCGTGCGGATCAACTTTGTGATGGAGTTTGGCAACTACGGCTACAAAGACGAATTTACCGGTGCCGGCTGGAAGGCCAAGCGGACCGGCATGCACGCAGAAGTCCCAAAGCGACACTGGCACTTAAAAGATCCGGGAGTTGTGCCGAACCTGCTGCAAACCGGCGCGGGTTCGCCCACTGGAATCACCGTTTACGAGGGCGACTTGCTGCCGGAGGTTTTCCACGGGCAAGTACTGCACTGCGACGCCGGACCAAACGTCTGTCGCGCATATCCGGTGAATGAAGACGGTGCCGGCTACAAGGCGGAAGTCGTTAATATTCTGCACGGCGCACGGGATAAGTGGTTCCGACCGGCTGACGTGGCGGTCGCACCCGATGGATCGATCTTCATCGCTGACTGGTACGACCCCGGCGTAGGAGGCCACCGGGCGGGGCACATCGACAGTGGCCGACTTTTCCGCGTCGCTCCGCCGGGAAACAAGTACAGCGTACCCGAACTCGATTTCTCCACGCCCTCCGGAGCCGTCACGGCATTGAAAAACCCAAACTATACCGTCCGCTACATGGCATGGACCGCGCTGGTCGCGATGGGAGTGGAAAAAGTTGCGCCAGAACTCAAAAAGCTCTTAAATGATGAAAATCCGCGATACAGGGCGCGGGCATTCTGGATCATGTCCAAGTTTGCCCCCGATAGCATCGTCGATCGGATCGGCGACGAGGACCCCAACATCCGCATCACCGCTCTGCGCGCGGCGCGGCAGATGAAAGTTGACCTAATGCCGATGTTGAAAAAATCCGTCACTGACGAATCGCCGCAGGTTCGTCGTGAGGCTGCTGTCACCATCCGCCATCTAACACACGGTGACCTTTCCGAGTCGCAAATCAAAGAACTCGGTGGTCTTTGGGCAGAGTTAGCCGTTGGTCACGACGGTAAAGACCGCTGGTATCTCGAAGCTCTGGGCATCGCCGCCCAGAAGCATCCCGACGCGTTCTTTGGTAGCTGGCTCGCCAAAGTTGGCGACGGCTGGAACACACCGGCCGGCCGCGATATTATCTGGCGGGTCCGCGCAAAAGCCGCTCCAATGCTATTGGCCAAAATTATTAAGTCCGTGGCCGCCTCCGACCATCCCCGCTACTACCGTGCACTCGATTTCCACAGCGGTCCCGAAAAGGACAAAGCACTGCAAGCCATCTTGACGCCCTGATTGGGCGATTAATCCCAGATGATTCAACCGAACAAAGGGGATATTAGCACGTTCCGGTCAGTCGCTTATTGAAGACTTCGCTTTTCGCATGGACGCAGCCGTTTTCTCGATCCGGCCCAAATTGTCCCTCATCTGGCCCAGGATATCTCGATGCTTTGCGGACTCTATCAAGTTCACATGCTCATCCGTATCGGCCTTTAGGTCATAAAGTTCCTCGCCGTCCGGCCAGCGGGCGTATCGCCAGCGTTCCGTCCTTATCGCCTTGCCGAGATTTTGGCCGCGCGTGACCACGGTATAGGCAATTTTTTTCCCTGGTGATGCGGCATTGCGCAACATTGGAACCAAACTGCGTCCTTGCAATCCGTCGGGGGACTTCACCGAGCAAAGTTGCGCCAATGTTGGATAGATGTCCACGAGTTCCACCAAGCCGTTGCTTGATGAGTCCGGCTTCGTGGTTCCGGGAACTCGAATTATGAGCGGCACCCGATCGCAAACTTCGAAAAGTGTCACCTTGCCCCACATAAAGTGCTCGCCGAGCTGGTAACCGTGATCTGAGGTGAGCACAACAATGGTATTGTCCCATAAGTCGTTACGTTTCAGTCCGTCTAAGAGTAAACCGATCTGCGCATCGATAAATGAAATGCAGGCGTGATAGGCTTGCGTATACTCACGGCGAAGATCGTCGTTCTCAACCCCCAGCTTGAATCCAAATCCTTCGAATCGGTTGACCATTGCCGACCTGGGTGCCTGATTCCAGAAATCGACGGGCGGCACGGTGAAGCGCAGGCTATTTTCGGGGTACATCTTGAAGTAGGCGTCCGGGGCTAGAAACGGAACATGCGGCTTCTGAATGCCGCAAGCGATAAAGAACGGCTGGTCACCGTGCGATTTGTCGTTGAGCCACGCAACGACCTGGCGGACGTTCTTGCCGTCTTTGTGTTGTTCGTCGCGAAGCCCTGACTGACCATACCCCGGCCGCTGCTGTCCGCGCGTCTGCGTCGATAGCGCATCGAGATGTTTCTTCCACAACTGGCGTATTTTTCCCTTATCGACCGGGCCGTGCTTGGCTTCAAAAGCCTTCCTGGCGGCGGTCACGTGCGGCATCTCGTCGTTCTCGAATCGCAGGAATTGATTCCAGACCGCTTTACCCGGCTCGTGTCTTGTAGAATGAAACACCTTGCCGACCGATGCGGTCCAGTAGCCTTGTTCCCTAAAGCACTGCGGCATGGTCTGCGTCCTGGGCCGTATCTGTCGGATATCGGAACGGTTGTCCAGCACCCCTGTCGATTCCGGATAGAGGCCGCTGAGAAACGATGCCCGCGACGGGCCGCAGACGGGGTACTGGCAATACGCCCGACCGAACCGCATCCCACCCCGTGCCAGGGCTTCAAAGGCGGGCGTTCTGATGTGCGGAAAGCCGGATGTCGAGACGTGCGTGTTTAGGTCATCGCAAACGATGAACAGGACATTGGGCTGCGCCTTCTTTTCAGGTTGAGAATCCGTGCTGGATTTGGGCTCGCGTAACGGGGGGTCGCCCGCCGCAGTTTTATTCCGAAGCAACTGCCCGGCTCTGCCGGTCAGCGTGAGGTAATGGTCGACCGGCAGACCTTCGTACGTGATGAACTTCGCGTTGTCGCCGGTCGGTGGGTTATTGGTGCATTTGAAGATAGCGGTGGCTTCATCAACTTCGTCAAACATGGCAACGTAGATCATCTCGCAGCCGATTCCCTTCGCGGCCCTGACCTGCGACCAGAAGAACTCGCCCTTCAGTCGCGGAATCTGGTCGAGCTTTCCACCATGTAGGTTGTGCCAACTGAAACCCGGAAATACGACGGGCAAAAAGTCGACGTTCTCGCGTTCGCACCACTCGCGATCCGGTTGCCAGACTTTCGTCGCGTGGCGGGAGGCTTCCTCAGGATTTCGATAGCGGCCGATCGTCCACGGGCTAACAACGTCCGCCTCCTTGATGATTTCGTGCAGCAGCACATCGTCAACCGCATCCTGTTTGCGTTCCCGCCAGAACGAGGGCACCCCCAGCATCACGGAGCAGCCAATCGACTTCATCCACTTCACAAGCTCGAAGCACTCGCGGAGTGAGTAATTTCGATCGTCACTGAAGCCGACCCCCCAAATGGCGACCAGCGGCTTGCCATTGTGTTGCAGATAGTGTTCGTCGCTGGCGACATTCAACTCGGTATGCAATTTCATCCAGTCTCCGCGAACGCGATTGACCTGTCCGCCGCGCAGCCCGCTGAGGTCATACATCACGGCGAACGCTCGGCCCGATTGTTTCGCCCCCTCGCGAACGTGGGACAACAGGGTATTGTTATTCTGAAGCGATGCCGGACCCGAGAGGTCCGCGGCAAAACGCTGCAAGAAGGCGCCGTCGATGCCATAGTCACGCATCCACTGAAAGTGCCGCAGTACGGTCTTGCGATTCGCGCTGCTGAAGACGTTCGCCGGACTGCCATCGGCGTGCTTGAATCCGGTCGCGTAGAGCTCGTCGGGATCAAGTTCCGAAACATCGGGCCACAGGTCGACCACGACGTTACCCGGTGCAAAGGGTTTTGTCAGGTCACGTGCCCAATGTTTCCAACCGAGCTGTGCGCCGTCACCTGGACAGTTGAACCATCCCTGGTAACCGACCATGACTTTGCCAGTCAGCGTGCCGGCAACGACAGCGGACTGCGGCGCGGCCGGACCTGTCTTCGTCGCTTTGCGTTCGGCCTCCCGCTGTTTCTTTTTCTCCGCCCGAATGCGGGCCCGCTCTTTCTGGCGTTCGGTCAATGGTTTGTCGGGTTCTGGAGCCCGCGCATCGGCTCGTTTTTCACCACCGGTGATCGGATCGGCCATCGGCTTGATCCAGTCGTTGAAGGCAGTAGTCAGTGCCTTCACGACTTCCAGATTTTTGCTCGCCAGGTCTGTCCGCTCCGATGGATCGTCCGCAAGATTGATTAGCTCCTTACGTCCCTTTGATACGTGCAGTTTCCAGTCACCGCGACGGACCGCCCATTCGCCGTCGCCTCCTTTACTCCAGTAAAGTGTGTCGTGATGCTTCTTGGATTTACCCGTAAGAAGCGGCAAAAGGCTCTTGCCATCGAAGTCGTTCCCGGCAGGCAGTTTGCCGATTGCATCCAGAGTCGTCGGCAGGATATCGAGCGAAATGACAGGTGTGTCGATGGATCGCTTGCCGGAAAATTTTGCGGGCCAACTGACGATGAAGGGTGTGCGGATGCCGCCTTCATCCAGGCTGCCTTTGAAGCCGCGCAACGGCGTATTGTCCGCCCGCATCGCTTTTGATCCACCGTTGTCCGTCAGAAAAAAAAGCAGTGTGTCGTCGAACAGTTCCTCCTCTTTTAATTTTGCCACGACGTCGCCGACGCCGTCGTCCAGGTGCTGGAGCATCGCCATCAGAATCGCGCGTTCCTTACCGAGTTCGGGAAACCCCTCCCGGAATGCTTCGATATCGGCTTGCGGCGCTTCGGCAGGCGCGTGCACCGCGTTGTAGGCTAGATACAGAAAGAACGGTCGCGCCTTGTTCCGGCCAATGAACGCAACGGCCTCTTCACTCAGCCGATTCGTCAGGTAGCCTTCGTCGTTGATGCGTTTTTTGTTGCGGTAGATTGGATGGGCGAATTTTCCCTCGCTATCGCTCCGCAGATCAAAGTAGCTGTGACCGCCCCGCCCCATGAATTTGTAGCACTCGTCGAAACCGCGATTCATGGCGTGCCATTTCAGTTCGGGATAGTCTTCGTCGAGTCCCAGGTGCCACTTGCCGATGGCCGTCGAAATATATGCGTCTGGAAGAAACGACGGAAAAATAGGCCTCCGTGGGTCAAAGCCGCGGCCGCCATCGCCGGCCGAATAAACGCCCACCCGCTGTTGGTACTGTCCGAGCATCAGGCCCGCTCGAGTCGGCGAGCAAACATGGCCGCTGGTGTAACCTTGCGTAAAGACAACTCCATCCTTGGCCAGCGCATCCATGTGTGGTGTCGAGACTTCTTTAGCGTGATGCGGATTCTGGCTGATGTCCGCATACCCTTGATCGTCCGTCAAAATCACGACGATATTGGGTTGCCTGGCCGCCGCGGTTCGCTCACAGTAAGCGAAGAGAATCGCAACGAGTGAACCCCCGACGAGGAGGCGTGAATTCAGTTTTATCATTTGAAGTTCATTTCTGCGCAGAAGTCCAGCTTTAGGCCTGGAGGTATTGAAGAGTTTTCGGCTGATTGCGAACAGATGCAGGCTGCAACTTGAGCAGCGTGATCGTTGGTGTCATTTGGAGATTTTATGCAGTAAGAATTTAGGCGTAAAATCACGGGCAGCTTGTCGTACATTAAAGCACGAATACTACACGTCTAAATTCGCGGCTTCCATCGCGTGCTTTTCGATATAATTACGTCGCTGCTCGACGTCTTCGCCCATGAGGATCGCAAACATTTTTTTCGCCGCATCTCCGCCGTCTTCCATAGTGACTTTCAGGAGCGTGCGGTTAGCGGGATCGAGCGTCGTTTCGCGCAGTTCCTCTGCATTCATTTCACCCAGGCCCTTAAACCGCGTAATCTGCAGGCCCTTTTCGCCGGCCGATCGAATGGCGCTCAGCAGTCCGCGAAGGTCTTCCAAGCCGACTTCCGTGTCGCCTCGCCGTAGCGCGTAACGCGACTCTTCCGCGCCGGTCCGTTCTTGCGGCAACAGTGCGGCGATTTCGAATCCCATCTCGCGCAGATCGCTTAAGCATGTATTAATTGTGCGAATTTCGTTCAGCTCGACAATGTGCAACCGCTTTTGAGAAGCCGCACTGCCGTTTGTTTCGTCGTGCTCTTCGGCGACCTCCAATTCGCCACCAACCGTTTCCTCTTGCTGTTCGACAAACTCGTTCAACTTTGCACGACTTGTGAACCAATAGTCCTGCTGACCTAAAAACACATGAAAGATCGGCAGGCGAGCGGTTTCCAGGTCCTGGCGGTCCGCATGGGCCCGCAAACTTACGCCCCGACGCTTCAATGCCGCCAACGGTTCTTCCAACGCCGCCAGCGTGCGGCACAACCGCTCCATTTCGTTACCTTCGACGAGTCGCCCGTCGCGGGCGTCGAAGCTAGCGCCCGCCAAACCCATTTCGAGCAACTGCGCCTTCATTTCCTCCTCGGTTTGTATGTAGTACGTATCCTTGCGCTGCCGCACGCGAAACAGCGGCGGCTGAGCAACGTACACCTTGCCCATTTTAATCAGCTCGAACATCTGCAGATAGAAAAAAGTCAGCAGCAGCGTCCGAATGTGCGAACCATCCACGTCGGCGTCCGTCATGATGACTATTTTGTCGTACCGCCGTTTGGCCAGATTCTGGTCTTCACCAATGCCGATGCCGATCGCCGAGATCATGCTGCGGACTTCCTCGTTGGCCAGCACCTTATCGACCCGCGACTTGTAAGCGTTGATAATCTTGCCCCGTAATGGCAGGATTGCCTGGTACTCGCGGAGTCGCCCGCCCTCGGCGCTACCACCGGCTGAATCGCCTTCGACAAGGTACAGTTCGCATTTGTCGACTTCCTTGCTCGTGCAATCCCGCAATTTTCCAGGCAAACCGCCGCCGGCCAGCGCGCCCTTGCGCTCGCGCAGCAAGGCCTTTGCTTTGCGTGCCGCCTCGCGCGCTTCAGCGGCAAGAACCCCTTTACGCACGATCGTTTTGGCAACCCTGGGATTTTCCTCCAAATAGCTGGCGAGAAATTCGCCGATACCCGAGTTGACGATTCCTTCCACCTCGCTGTTGCCCAGTTTCGTTTTGGTTTGCCCCTCGAATTGCGGATGCGGTACCCGCAGGGAAATAACCGTCGTCAGACCTTCGCGAAAGTCGTCGCCGCTGGGCGTGACGTCCTTAAACAGCCCCCCCTTGCGCCCGTAATTGTTCAGTGAGCGGGTCAACGCCGTGCGGAATCCCGATATATGCGTACCGCCCTCGTGCGTATGAATGTTGTTGACATAGGAGCGGCAGTTTTCGATGAATTCACCCGAGTACTGCAGGGCCACTTCGTAGCCGACGCCCTCGGTTTCGCCCGCCAGATAGATAACTTCCGGATGCAGTGTCTCACTTGCACTATTGAGATGTTCGACGAATTCGATGATGCCCCGCTCATAGCGGAACTCTTCGCCTTGGTCGACTCGCTCGTCGTGGAAGACGATTTGTACGCCCCGGTTGAGGAAGGCCAACTCTTGCAGGCGTTTGTGTAACGCATCATAGGAGAATTTCGTCACCGGGAAGATCATTGTATCGGCGTAAAACGTTGTTTTTGTACCTCGCTTTTTCGTCGATCCGAGCCGGCGGACCTCACCCTGAGGTACGCCCCTTTCATATTCCTGCTGGTAGGCGTGTCCGTCGCGATAGACCTCTACTTCACACCATTGCGAAAGAAAATTGACCACGGTGACGCCGACGCCATGCAACCCCCCCGAGGTTTGGTAGGCGCCTTTCTCAAACTTGCCGCCGAATTTGAGTACCGTCATGACGCCTTCTAGGGTCGAGATTTCGCGACCCAGTTCCTCGGTCAACTGTTCGTGCCGCTCGACGGGAATTCCACGGCCGTCGTCCTCAATGGTGACCGAGCCATCGTTGTTGATTCTTACCCGCACCGACTGCGCATACCCGGCCATGGCTTCGTCAATCGAGTTATCAACGACTTCGTAGACCAGGTGGTGTAGTCCGCGCACGGTCGTGTCGCCGATGTACATACTTGGGCGTTCACGCACGTGCTCGAGATCGGACAAGTGCTGGAGGTCTTCGGGCGTATACTGTTCGTTGCCCTTGTGCATCAAAAAATCACCGGTTGTCGTGTCAACTGCGTCGCCTTCGGGCTTTTTTTGTTCGTCAGCCATTCGTACCTATCTTCTTGTTCACTCACTGTCGGGTATCGACCCGACTTGAAATCGTAAATCGTCGATTCGCAAATCCGGATCGCGGGCCCGAAGCTCGCTGAGGATTTGCTGCTTCATAAAACTCAACTCCTGCATCACAACTGAATTGGCGACGATGACCTCCAGTCTTCGACGTCTGATTTCGCCGCAACGGGTGACCGCGGCCAACGTCTCACCAACCGCTTCTTGCCACGCCTTTTGTCGTTGATCTAACGACTTTTTTCTGCCGATTCCCTTGCGTGAGACAATTTCGGCAATCACATTGCCAATTGGTTCTGGCCTCGATCCGCGCACGGCTCTTTTCCTTAACGATCCCTAGCCATCGGCATAATAACGTAGCCGTAGCCGTCGTCGGTATAGCAAACTGCCGCACTTCGTTCGTCTTTGATTTCCAGCGTGAACGGCTTCTCCGGGTCAATGACCTTGAGGAAGTCGCCCATGTACTTTGGATCGATCATGATCGTTATCGGCGGCCCGTCGTAACTGATTGGCAACTCGATCCTCGACTGACCCGTTTCGGCAGTCTCAGCGGCCAGCACGACATTGCCTTCGCCAAACGTAAAATCAATACCGCGACTTTCTTCGCTAGTGACAATAGCTGCCTGGCGGACTGCCGAGAGGAATGGACCTACGGGTAACTCAATTTTTAAGTTGTCATCACGACGCGGGAACACATCTCGCCACTTGGGGAATCGGCCTTCAACCAACCTCGAGTAAATGGTCGCCCGCGAACTTTGCACCAGCACATCATTGACTCGGGCGGCAATGTTAATTTCCGCATCAGCCTCCGATAGCGCTCGTTCGACAAGCTGCAACGAACGCGCCGGGATGATCGTTGTCTGATCGCCGGTTGCGTGACCGCCGACTGATATTGCCTGGCCTTCCATTTTGGCCAATCTCCGTCCATCGGTTCCCACGGCAATCAACTTGCTGTCATTCAGCTCGAACAAGACGCCGCCCAGGGCGTATCGACTGCTCTCGGTGTCGGTCGCAAAGATCGTGCGGCGGATTACTTCCTTAAGGAACCGTGCCGGTACTTCGTGATACTTCTCTTCGGCAAAAACCGCGACGTCGGGAAACTCTGCAGGGTCTTCGCCGGGCAACTTAAAACTGCTGCGTTCCCCCTTAACGCTGGTCCCCTGCGGGTCAGCTTGGATTTCCAGATGCTCGTCCGGTGATTCCCGTAATATGCTGCCGAAACGGCCGACCGGCAAAATAGCGCTGCCGCCCGCCTGTACTTCAACGTCCGCCACGGTACAGCGGATACCCATGACTAAATCAGTGGCCGAGAGTACCGCGCCGTCGGTACTGACGTCGAGTTTTACATTTTGCAGAATTGTTTTGGGACTGCGTGTCGGGACGACGGGGGAGACAGTCTGAAAAGCCTCCCAAAACTTGGCACGATCACAGCGGATTTTCATGGTTCGCTCCTTCTTCTTGCTTGAACTTCTTTCTTACTATTATTTATTTTTATCTTATTATTATTAATAATGATCACCGGTTGAAATCGAGGGTCGCGGCGCAAATCACTCGCACGACAAACTTTGCTTACATTACAAGTGTGGAAAAGACGTTCTTAAAATGTCGGCTCAGTGTCGTGGCTGTGTTGGCCAGTTGTGTATTCTTCAGGCGGAAAATTTCCGGTTGTTGAAACGTTCCAAATCACATTCATCAATTGACAGCCACCGACGGGTTATCCACGGCACTGCTCACCTCAGGCGATCGAGGATCTCATCGATCCAGTGTTGCGTTGCCGGTTCTTCGCTTAGTAGTTGCTCGACCTTACGGCAACCATGCAACACGGTCGAATGATCGCGGCCGCCTAGGTAGTGTCCGATTTTTTTCAGACTGTAGCGACCTTTTTTCCACGCCAAATACATCGTAATGCAGCGTACGTTGGTTACGTGGCGTCGCCGTGACCGGCCCTTCAGGTCGGCTACGGTCAGGCCGAAACGCTTCGCCGCCGCGACCGCGATGTTGTGGATACGGAGCCCGCCGATGCTGGAGTCACCGACCGCCACTCGAACCGCCGGTTCGTCAATGACAGGCTGCCGGTCGTTCGCCTTCGCCGCGAGTTTCGCTAGATTCGAGATCAGCCCACTCAAGCATCCCGGCGACAAGTCATCCCGACGAGCCAGTACATTCGCCGCCGCAGGCGAGATGCCGGAGTCGACCGCGGCGGCGAATGCTTCGATCATCGCCACACGAGTTTCGTATGAAGCTGAGCGTAACGCCACGATCAGCCCACCCGACAGACGGCTCCGCAAACCGGCTTGCAGCCCGCGCAAAACACGCGGCGATACGCGAGACGTGACCATGACCTGACCGCCGCTGGTTTCAACCCGGTCAATCAACAAACGCAAACGCTGCTGGGCTGCGGAATGTTTGGATATTTCATGCAGGTCCTCGACCACGAACATCGATGCGGGTGCAGCCGACGTCGCGGCATCGTCTTTTAGGCGGTTATCGTTATCGACCCAGGCAATTTTAGCCGCAGTGCCGCAGTGTGCCTGACGCCTTCGATCCGACTGCCGCCAGGCTGCCGCCAACCCGCTGGCCAAATGGGTTTTCCCCGTGCCGGGCGGACCGTAAATAACGAGTGGACAACGGGAGCTCTCAAGCGGCCCCTCACCCAAAATCCATTGCCAGGCAACGTCCGCCAAACGGTTCTCGGGACCTGCAAAAAAAGGCGCGACCACCCGCTGATCGATGCTGGAATGCGCGCGGCGCGGCCGCAACATTCGCCCATTTAAATCACTTCGTGGAATCGTGAAAACGCCGGCCTGCACCGTGGTTCCGTCCGAATTGAGAGTCGTCAAAAACGCGCCGAAAACGGCGCGGAAAATTTACCTTCTTGTGAACCGGTATTATAGCCCTTTTGAGGTCTGTCGGGGAGCGGGGCGGGGCGATTTTCGTGCGCGACGGCGTGACTGTAAGTCCTTCAATGCACGGACAATGCGACCGACCGATTCATCGACTTCCTCAACCGTGTTAAAGGCGCCGAAACTGAACCTCAAAGCGCTGTGCAAAAGCTTCTCGTCGCAGCCCATAGCGCGGAGCACGGGCGATGGTTCCGTCGAACCACTGGCACAACTACTGCCGGTCGCACAAGCGACACCTTCCCGGTCCAGGGCCATCAACAATGCCTGTCGACCAAATCCCGGAAAAGAGATATTCGAGGTATGCGGCAACCGTTCGGCGCCCGCCGAATTGACGACGATCGTCGGCCAGCGGTTCGAAAGCTCTGCCTCGAACCGGTCTCGGACTTCGCACAAATGCCGAATCCACTCCGGTTGGTTCTCGTGAAACAGATCGAGCGCTTTGAGTAAGCCGACAGGCAATTCAATCGTCTCGGAGCCCGGTCGCAGGCCGGACTGCTGAAAACCACCAAACATCAGTGGCGATAACTGCGTTCCGTGCCGCACGACCAACACCGCGATTCCCCGCGGGCCGTGGAATTTATGGGCCGAAATGCTCATCGTGGCCACCTCGTATTTGCGGAAGCTAATCGGCAGCTTGCCGGCAACTTGGACCGCATCGGTGTGGACAGGAATTCCTAATTCACGGCACTTCCCCGCAATCGCTGCGACCGGCTGGAGTGCCCCGGTTTCGTTATTTCCTAACATCAAACAAACCAAACGTGTCTGTTTTGAAACCAGGGCCTCCAGGTCGGACAAGTGTGCCACACCGTTGCCATCGACGGGTAGAATTCGCAGCTTGAAACCGTTTTGTGCCAGATGTTGGGCAGGCAACATAACGCTGGGATGTTCGATCGCCGAAACGATGATCTCGCCCGGTGGAGTTCCTGCCAGACCACGAATGGCCAGGTTGTTCGCTTCAGTTGCACCGCTGGTGAAGATCACCTGATCGGTGCTCGCGCCATCGGTTTTTGCGCCAACTGCCTCTGCAATCTGATCGCGGGTGTCTTCCAGCACATGCCGCGCCCGGCGTCCGGCCTCGTGTTGGCTGGCCGGGTTTGCCAACTGGGCCGCCCCGCAACGATGCATCTCCTCGGCCACTTTAGGATGCAGTGGCGTGGTAGCGTTGTTGTCCAGGTAGATCGGCTTTTCCGACATGTCGGCATTATAAGCCGAAGCAAAGGCCAGGTGGGTGCGACCCTGGCGTTGAAATACGGATAGTCGTGAACCGCGCGGAAAAACTTTCAACTGGGTGACAACGCAGCTTAATCGCCCGCATATCCAACTTCGGCTCCTAGCCGCTGATTGCGATTGCTAGCACGAAAACAGGTGCGGATTACGTGTTTCCTCCGGTCTGTGAATTCGTGTTGTTTACAGGTGGGCGGCGTAGCTATGATCCCTGGCCATGAGCGAGAAGAACCGGCAGGCTGATAAGACTTTCTTTCGCGCGTTTATCATGGGCGTGGCGCTGGTAGTTGCCACCTGGGCCGGGTTTCGGTATACGACGATACCCAAAATGGCCGTTCAGTATGTGATCGGCTGGTACGAAGACCGCACGCACAGGGAGACCGCCGAGCAGGGTGTACCGGAAAGCGAATTATCGCAGACCCCGACATCAGGACCGATTCCTGTCAAGGCAAACGATGCGGCGCAAACGAACCGGCCAGGGGGGTCGCCACCGCTGGGCGACGCGTCGCGGTTGACGGTTTCGACCAACCAATCGGATGTTCGTCCAGCCGGGTATGAGGCGCCGATTGTCGGCTCGGCCCGATTTGTGGATGGTGCGGCGGCAAATCGTCGATCCGCCATTGAAGCGAAGTTGGCCGATTTGGGTGTTGTCTATTGCCTGTTGGAATCGTACGGCCGCAAGGATCGGCGTTATCGATTCCATTGCGATGTCGGTCTGGCAGGCGCGCCGGACGTCACACATAGTTTTGAAGCGGTTGGTAGCGATCCAGTCGCAGTGATGGAAAAGGTCCTGGCTGATGTCGAAAAATGGCGAGGTCCGATCGGCCCGCACGGTTGGTAAAAGTCGCCCGGTTGCTCCGCGCCGACTACTTTGTGTGGCTTTCGTTTTTTCTGCGGGCGGACCTCCGAACGGCCGCGTCGGCGAGTGTGTTTTTCGGTCGTAGGAGATATGTAGGTTGGGAAAAAATCCTTGCCGACTCTTTGGCTAGCGGACGTTGAGGCAGTCGGCCTCGCCATACGAGTAAATGCACACAAAATGAAACGGATACCGACAAAACATGCCCGCTTTCGATTTGAAGCGGCTCGCGACGAAAATGGCGTGCCCCACCTGTACAGCGATTCGTGGCGCACTTGCCTGTACGCTCTGGGTTACATGCACGCCCTTGATCGCCCGACACAGGTTTTATTCTCGCGGGCGGTGGCGATGGGCACGACGGCCGCGCGGATCGCGGACAAGGAAGACTTGTTCGAGAGCGATCGGTTTTTCCGCCGCGCCGGTTTATACCTGCGGTTAGACGACGAAGTGCAGCAGTTGGACGATGAAATTTTCGGCCACCTGACTGCTTACTGCGAAGGGCTGAATGACGGCATGAAAGAAGTGGGCCGCAGTCTGCCGATGTGGGCCACCGGATTTCACCCCCAGTCGTGGACGCAACAGTCGGTAATGTTAATCGGCAATCTGTTGAGCTTTGGCGGGCTGGCGGTGGGGCAACAGCAACACGAACGTTTGTTGCTTGAGCTAATCCAGTTGGGCGTAGACGACGAGCGACTGCGAGAATTGTTCGAACCTCGATTGGATAATGTCGATTTCGATTTGTTGCGGCAGGTGAAGATTTCACATCAACTTTCCGACGAATTGCTGGGGTTGCTGGCCGATCTGCCGCGGCTGGCCGGCAGTAACGCTTGGGCGGTTAGCCCGTCCCGCAGCGCAACCGGTTCGGCGTTGTTGGCCTCGGACCCTCATTTGGAAGTCAACCGGTTACCGGCGATCTGGTACGAAACGGTCCTACGGTGGAACGATCGTTATGTGATGGGTGCCTCACTACCCGGCTGTCCGCTGTTCGGCGTGGCGCGGACCGAGAAGATCTCGTGGGGCGTAACTTATTTCAAAGGTGATACCAGCGACTTTTTCATCGAAGACTGTCGGCCTGGCGGCGCAACCGGTTGGCAGTATCGCCGCGCCGATTCGTGGCACGACTTCGCGCTACGGGAGGAAGTGATCGAACGTAAAGAGACCGCCGCCGAGACGTTGAAGGTTTACAGTAACCAGGTGGGGACACTTCAAAGCGATCCGGTCGATGCCGACCCGGGTTACTATCTGTCGGTCAATTGGACCGGGCACGGGGAAGGCACCGGCAGGTCGATTGCGACGTGGCTGGATGTGATTCAGTGCGAATCGGCGTTGGAGGCGATGGACTTAGTCCGCGACAATCCGCAGCCGTCGCTGTGTTGGGTTTTCGCCGATGTGGATGGACATGTCGGGATGCAGGGTAGCGGCTGGTTTCCAAAACGTCCCCCCAGTTACAGCGGGATTACGCCCATCCCGGCTTGGGACGAGAAGAATCACTGGCAAGGCATGCTGCCCAGCAGCCTGCTGCCGCGAGTTTATGATCCGCCACAGGGTTTTGTGGCCACGGCGAATGAAAATATGAATTCGCCGCGGGGTCCCGAATATGTGACGATTCCCATTCCAGGTTACCGAAAAGAACGCATCGACCAGCGACTGCGCGAAATGCCAAAGGCAACTTTGCAGGATATGCAGCAGTTACAGTACGACGTGGTGAGCACACAGGCGAGGCAGTTGCTCGACGTGTTCTTACCGTATTTACCCAAGGGCGACATCAAGCAGCGGCTCAGCCGGTGGCATTGCAACTATGCGCCGGGCAGCCATGAGGCGACGTTATTTCAGCGGCTGTATCGCAATGTGCTACTGCAGGTGTTCGGCCAGGCGCGCGAAACTCACGGCGGCATCGGCTGGCGCCGCGTGTTGTATTTAAGCAGTCGCATCGGCTATTCGACGATGGTATTGACGGCAATTGACCGACTGCTTCAGAAGCAAGAATCGAGTTGGTGGCGTGCGCGCGATAAAGGTGACCTGATCCGGGCGGCGGCCGAGCGTTTGCAGGATGAAAAGGACGCGCCGTGGTCTGAAATCAATTCATTTCGCTTTACCAACCGGTATTTTGAAGGCCACCTGGTCGGTCGCTTGTTGGGATTTCACACTTCGGAATTGGCGATGCCGGGCTGTCACGCAACGCTCTTTCAGGGTCACTTGCTGCGGACCGCCACCCGCGAGTCGACCTTCGCACCGAGTTACCATTTTGTCACCGACATGGGCAGTTCCGAAGCATGGACGAATTTGCCGGGGGGACCGAGCGAAAGCCGGTTTTCGAAATACTACAAGATTGACATCCAACGGTGGTGCGATGGCGAATTTAAGCGATTGGCACTGGACGAATCAATCAGCGACGAAATGGACGACGACGATGTGGCTGGTGGCGCGCCGGATAACGGACCGGAATGACGGACGGTAAATTTGGGAGCCTGTGCCCCGCCGTCCCAACAGCGCGGCATAGCTGCGGGCAGAAGTTTTCTGATATGTTGAGCCTATGAACACCCCTGCGTCGGATGAATCGCTGCCGGGCGGGAGCTCAGCGGACACGGAGTTCGCCGTCGGCGACAACGTCATCGATGCAGTTCTGGTTGATGGCGAATTGCGGCGATTGAGCGGCTCAAGCGAACCGTCCGGCCGTCGTCGGCGACTACGGCGGCCCGTTATTCTTTTTGTAGTGACCTGCATCACCACGTATTGTGCCGGCTGCTACCACTGGGCGCCGGTTATTTTGGGTATGGGCGATGTCTGGGGTATTTTGACGACGAACTGGCGGGATGGATTGTTGTTCATGGCGTGCGTTATGGGCATCTTGCTGCTCCACGAAATGGGACATTTCCTGATGACGCTTCGCCACCGGATTCCGGCGAGTTTACCCTTTTTCATCCCCTTTCCGATGATGATTACGGGGACGATGGGGGCCGTCATCGCCATGGACGGCCGACGAGCGGATCGGAAGCAACTTTTTGACATTGGAATTGCCGGCCCGCTGGCAGGATTGGTGTTGGCAATTCCCGTAACGATTTTTGGAATCCTGTACGCCGACTATGTCGTACCGCCGGAGAATGCGCAGTATATGGAATACGGCGATCCCCTATTCGTACGGTTGATGATCCCCATCTTGCGCGACTTGCCGGAAGGCGCCGTCCTGGGGGCGAATTCGTTACTGATGGCCGGCTGGGTGGGAATGCTGGTGACCGGTCTGAATATGATGCCGGTGAGTCAGTTAGACGGCGGCCATGTCATCCACGCACTATTTGGCCGCCGGTCGAAATGGATTGCGCGAGGGTTTCTCATCACGGTCATCGCGCTAATGTTCGCTTTCAAATCCACCGATTGGATACTGATGCTCGTGTTGGTGATGATCATGGGGCCGGACCATCCGCCCACCGCCGACGACAGCGTAGACATCGGATTCGGGCGCCGCGTACTGGGATTCTTGTCGCTGGCGATACCGATTCTGTGCTTTCCTCCGGTACCCCTCATGTTTCACGGCCCCGGCTAAAAATTTATTGACGACCGCAGCCGTTGTACTGGTACAGATGCCGTCAACCTGAGGAGCTTCGGTCCGGTTGCCACCGTTCACGCTGGCCGAATTTTCTTATGGCCGATTTTCCTTATTGGCGGCTATGCTCGGCAGCCACGTGCACAAGTAGTAGGCCCGAGGTGTTGTCAAATCCAGCAGCGCCGAAAGTTCCAAGTTTTTTGGAGGGGCTCTCATCAGCGTGATGTCGAATAGACTTTGCGGCCGATCGTACTGCACGACGCGATAGCTGTCTTTTGATAAGGCCGCCAAGTCGGCGGCGCGGGCGATTGCGTCTTCGATGTAACCAAGCTTATCGACCAGTCCCAGCCGCTTGGCCTGCTTTGCCGTAAAAATCTGGCCGGTTGAGATTTCGTTCATCGCTGCTTTGTCGTTGGCCAGGTTGGGCCGCCCCTGTTTGACAATATTTTTGAATTCGTCGAACGTTTCTTGAATCAGGGCGTTGAACGTTTCGACTTCGACGGTATCCGCTTTGCGCGTCGGGCTGCCCATTTGTTTAAGTTGGCCGCTGGCGTACGAGCGGTCGGTGATTTTCCAGTCCTCCATCAAGCCGCTGATGTCGTAATTGGGGATGATCACGCCGATTGAACCGGTCCACGTGGTTTCTTCGGCGAAGATCGTATCTTCGGCATCGCCCACAGCCATCGAAATGTAATAGCCACCACTGGCCGCGATGCCGCCCATGCTGACAACCAGCGGAATTTCCTTTTCCTTTTGCAATTCCTTTAAGTGATGGAACAGGTAATGGCTGGCCGTGACGGTTCCGCCGGGTGAATCGACGCGGAGCACGATTGCTTTGACGTTCTTGTCTTGGCGGACACGGTCGATTTGCTGTTTAACAAAACCGTCGCTGTCCAGGATTGCGCCCCCAACGGAGATAATTGCGATCTTGTCGCTAGCCGCAGCTGACCCGGAGTGCAATGTTTCGTTCATTTTCGGATCGGTCTGCACGTAGGTGCTGTAGGAACCGTACAAGCCGAAATTTATCATGACCGAAAATGCCAGCGCGCCGAGCAAAAGGCCGAAGAGTAATTTGCGGCCTAGGCCCATCGACTGCTCGACAATGACCCGCAGCGGTGGCCGCCGCCGCAGTTGACCGGTTGGCATAGGATTGGCGGCGGCCGAGTTTGGCCGACCGGGTGCTGCGCCGGGACCGGGTTGTTGCTGGGGATTAGATGGGGAATCCATAACATTACTCCTTGTTTAATCACAAGACCGTGGGTGGATGTGTGAAATAGTGGCCTTACGTCGCGGTTGTCCAGCCGCTGATTAATTGTAGGCCACGCTGACCCGATTGAAACGCGGTCCAGTTCATTCAGGCGGCGAACGAGGGGAAACTAGAAAGTGTATGGTGGATAGCAGTGCCGAGTTGGTTAACCGGAGCAACCGCCACATCCGATTCTCGAATTTTCGAGCGACGATGAACACAGCAAACGCGGAAAATGCCAACGCGATGATCCCGCTGAAATGGATTTCCTGTATCGGCACAGCCGGGGCCCAAATAACGAATAAGTTGGGTAGTATCTGGCGTGGTGTTGCTTCACAACCGCTCCGAACGTTAAGCTAGGCGGTTCAATCTTTGGCCAGTGTGAAGGCTGCCTCGGATCAACGGTCGGCAGCAGAGGATCAATCGCATTTGGTTTGGCATCGAAAGGAGTTGATGGAGTGTACGTCGCCGCTTCGACCTCTTGTTTCCCCGACCTGCCTTACGACGAGGCGCTGTCGAAGCTGAATGACCTCGAGTTCAGTTACGTCGAACTCGATATCCACGAACATGGCGGTCACATGAAGCCGTCTGAAGTGGCGGACGACCTGGAACGGGCCGTGGCGCTGTGTCGACAGACATATCGTATGACGCTGGTAGCTTTCAGTATCGATATCGATGCCGAAGGGGATGAGTACTACCGCCAGTTTTCCGCTATCTGTCGGTTGGCTAAAGCGACCAAAGTCGTCGTGCTGTGCGTGCGCAGCGGTGAGCTTGGAACTCCGTTTAACGCCGAAGTCGAACGCCTCCGCGACCTGGTCGGGATTGCGACGGTCGAAGGTATCGTCGTGGCCGTCAAGACAGAAATCGGGCGGGTGACGGAAGACCCCGACACGATCCAAGTGCTTTGCGACAATGTCCAGGGACTCGGTGTTACACTGGATCCGAGTCATTTTGTACACGGCAGCAATGCGGTGCGGTCTTATGACTCGGTTTTGAAATACACAGCACACGTTCAGTTACGCGACACAAACAAGGAACAGCTGCAGGTGCGGGTGGGCCAGGGAGAAGTCGAGTATGGACGGCTCGTGACACAACTGAGCCAGTTGAACTACCGTCGCACTCTGACTGTCGATGTCCAACCGCTACCCGACACGGACCAGATGGGCGAGCTGCGAAAGATGCGTTTGCTACTGGAGAGCCTGTTGTAGGCCTGTCCTTCGTTCAACAGCCCAATACTTTTTGTCCCCGCTGCCGCAGCGCTTCGTAAAAGAGCACCGCCGCGGTGGCCGCCACGTTCAGGCTGTCGGCGGCGCCGCACATGGGCAGTTGAACCGGCGTGATGTCCGAAGCGTGCCACGTTTCACCCAACCCGGAAGTTTCCGTGCCCAGCACAATCGCTGTAGGCCGCCTCCAGTCGATCTCGGTGTACACGGGACCCTCAGCGACGCGGGCGGCACAAATTGCCAAATTATTGTTGCGCAACCAGGCCAGTACGTCGCCGGATGCGGCAGCCGCCACAGGCATTGTAAATACCGTGCCGAGACTCGCGCGTATTGTTCCAGGATTATGCAAATCCGTTTGAGCGTCGGCAGCTATGACCGCCGAAATGCCCGCGCTGTCAGCACTGCGGATCACAGCTCCGAGATTACCCGGTTTTTCGACAGCCTCGACCACGGCAACCAGCGGTTGGTGGGGCAGTGCGATTTCCGACAACGTATGACTCGGTGAATCGATTACCGCGACCACACCTTCGGCTCGGTCGCCGAAAGCGAGTTTCTCAAAAACTGCCGTCGTCACTTCGTAAATGGGCGTCGACATGCGGCTCGCTTGTTCACACAACCGCTCGCTTTCCTCCGTCCCGCACAGCGGCGGACAGACGAATAATTCTGCCAACCGGGCACCACCCTGGAAAGCCCGTCGGATTTCTCGAATTCCGTCCACCAGTGTGCGGTGCTGGTTGGCGCGATGTTTGCGACGGCGCAGTTTCACTGCGGCTTGGACACGGGCATTCTTCGGGCTGGTGATGGTCGGTGTGGACACGAGTGGAAGATGACTCTACTGCCCTTTTTCGTAAACCGACCAACGGGCGGCAACGCCGCACGGCAGGTTTCGGCCATCGGCTGCACGAATAGCCAATCCACCGGCCTGAATCGCTCCATCCACTGGAAACGCCTCGCGCAGGATTTTTTGCAGATCGGCGGGCACGTAGCCGGCTGTATGGCAACTCATCAAAATGAATCGCCGATCCTGCTCGGTCAATTCGACACAAATTTCCAGCAACTCGGGCAGGTTGTTTTGGATTTTCCATACTTCGCCTTTGGGGCCGTGGCCGTAGCTGGGCGGATCCAAAATGACAGCGTGGTATTTGTTGCCGCGTTTGATTTCGCGGCCCACGAACTTCAGCGCGTCTTCAGTAATCCAGCGTATCGAGACCTCCCCCAGTAGTCCTGACGACGCGGTATTTCGTCGGGCCCACAGTACCGTGTTTTGCGCCGAGTCGACGTGAACGACTTCGGCCCCAGCCGTTGCGCAGGCGATTGTCGCGCCACCGGTGTAGGCGAACAGATTCAACACCCGCATGGGCTCGCTGGACGCTTTCAGTTGCCGAGCGATCCAATCCCAGTTACCTGCGTGTTCCGGGAACACACCGACGTGGCCGAAGTCCGTCAGTTTTAACTCCATCTGCGCTCGGCCATGATTAATATGCCACGAAAGCGGCATTTCATTCTCGCTACGCCAGCACCCGTCAGCCGATTCGCGTTTGACGTAGCGGGCTTGCGCCTGGTCCCACAAATCGGGCGAGGATTTTTGAATGCCTTCGGCAGCCGGGCACGGTCGGTCAAGCACGTATTGACCGAATCGCTCTAAACGACGGCCGTCGCCGAAGTCCAGCAATTGGTATTGTTCCGTCGAAAACATCAAGGGACCGCAAAATACGATGTGACAAAAAGCGGTAATTCACCGAATCGGTGACTAACTAAATATTTGCAGAAATGATCGAATCGGGCACTCTATCATGCTTCGGGGCTTGGAATCAAGTATTAGTGTACATATGAATACCTCCTGTTTCGTGAGGGACTTGGCTTCGGTTGCGATCGGTGCATGCCATACAATGGAGCGGTTGTTTTCCCACTTGACCGGAGAATTCAGGTGATTGGTTGGCTGGTTCGAACGCTGCCCGTTGTGGTCGGGCTACTGCTGTTTTTGCCGTCCGTGGCCGGCTGCGGCGTTTCGAATGGCCGCGACCCATCATCTTCGATGACGACGGGTGAAGCTGCGCCGGTGGCCGGCACGGGCGGGGGAACGAGTCGCGGCGAAGTCGTGCCGGTTTCAAGCCAAGCCGCAGCGACAAACCCAATCAACGGGCGTCGGGCAATCGGTTATTTGACGCAGATTTGTGATCTTGGTCCGCGACCGACCGGATCGACCGGAATGGCTGCGCAACAGCGGTTGCTCGAGCAGCATTTTAAGAGTCTTGGTGGTGAAGTCCGTCTCCAGCAGTTCCACATCAAACACCCACTGTACGGCGCGGCGGTACCGGTGGCCAACATGATCGTCCATTGGCATCCAAAATCTAAAGAACGCATTTTGCTATGCGCTCATTACGATACGCGGCCTCTGCCAGACCGGGATCGAAAACCAGCCGCGCGGCGAAAAGGTACTTTTGTTGGCGCCAACGACGCCGGCAGCGGCACCGCAGTGTTGATGGAATTAGCGCATTATATGTCGTCAATCAAAGGTCGGTACGGCGTTGATTTTCTATTAGTTGATGCTGAGGAGTTCATCTTCGAGCAGGCGCAGACGCAGCGGTACTTTATTGGTTCGGAGTACTTTGCCCGTCAATACGTTAAGGCGACTTTGCCTTACCGATACGCTAAAGCCGCGGTGTTGGACATGGTCGGTGACCGAGATTTGCAGATTTATTTGGACCGCAACAGCATCTGGTGGCGAGATACCAAGTTCACGACGAAAGAAATCTGGGCTACGGCCAAGCGTATCGGTGTCCAGGAATTTATTGATCGGACTCACCCGCGTATGAAAACTCCGATCAAGGACGATCACCTCATGTTGCACAATGTCGGAAAAATCCCAACGTGCGAGATCATTGATTTTGACTATCCTAAATTCAGCCGTTTTGATCGAGATCACAATCTTTTTTGGCATACGGAATTGGATACTCCGGACAAATGCTCGGGTGACTCGTTAGCCAAGGTCGGATGGGTTATGCTGGAGTGGATTCGGACAGCGCAGTAGCACCGTAGCACCGTAGCACCGTAGCACCGTAGCACCGTAGTGTGAGACTTTGGCTAATAGGTTCGGTCGAATGAGGCACGGCGTGAGTTTTGCCCACACGAGCAAGTGCTGATCATCGCTTATTGAATTTACTTCAAGACAAATCATGGACTTGGCGACGCTCGCGTTTTCTGGATTTCTGCTGCTGCTTGCCGCAGGCCTTGCCGTCAGCCACGTTCGCGCTTGGCGCGAGGATCACGATAGAGACGAGCGGGCACCCGAACACTCGTACGCGAGGCGAAAATATCGTCGCCGCATGCAGGTTAGCGGTATGATCGGGGTGACGGGCTTGGCGATCTTGATAGGCCATCTGTTCACCGATCCGCGCGTCGTCGGCATCTACTGGATGGTCGTTATGGTCTGGGTGATTTGGATCGTCACGCTGGCGGTGGCGGACTTATTAGACACGCGGCGTTTTTTGGAAGATTTGCACCGTGAGCAACTGGTGTTGAATGCACAGTTGGAGGCCGAGTTGCACCGGCGACGGGGGGAAGGAGACGGCCATGCCAGTCAGCCGGTTGGTGAGCGGGACGGAGAGCGCTGATGGACCCACTGATCACAACGTTGGCAGTGGGGCCGTTTGCCGTCTATCTGTCACTAATCGGCACCGTCAACCTGTCGCGGCGCCCGTTCCTGACGACAGGCGCCAGGGACTTGTACGCGCTGGGCATTGGTTTATCCGGGTTTTTTATTGTTGGCCCAATGTCGCTGTTCATGCCCGAAGCTGCTGCTCAGTGGTTCGGCGGCTATGTGATTTGGATAATGCTCATCGTGTTTTATTCACTGTGCCTGACGTTGGGCGCGCTGCTGATTCGACCGCGCCTTGTGATCTACAACGTTACGGCCGAGCAATTGAGGCCGTTGTTGGCATCGGTCGTTAAGCGGATGGACACCGCCCATCAGTGGGCGGGCGACAGCCTGGCATTGCCCGAGCTGGGCGTGCAATTGCACATCGAGAAGTTTACGTTGACGCGAAATGTGTCGTTGGTAGCGACCACGGCCGAGCAAAGTTACGCCGGCTGGCTACGCCTGGAACGTGAATTGGGTGGCGAACTGCGGCAACTTGACGTCAAACCGAACCCAGTCGGCATCGCACTGGTGGCGGTCGGCGGTGCGATACTGCTCGCCTCATTCGGCTGGGTCCTAGGCGAGCGGGAGGCGGTTGCCGAAGGGATTCGATTCATACTTCGGCTCTGATGCCCGATCGGGCGTCGATTACTTTAAACCGGCTAAAAAATCGTTCAGATCGTCGTCGTCGCTGCCTGATTCACCGGCGGATCCGATGGGTTCCGCTTCGAAGTCGGTGGTTTCCGCGTCGGCCTTCTTTTTAGGATTTTGCTTTGCTCCGTTTGCTTCTTTCGTCGCGTCTGTTTCTTTCTTTTCGCCCAAAGACGAGTCTTTTTTCTCGGGCTTCGGTTTCTTAGGGGGTCTCGCTTCTTTTTTGGTTTTAGGCTGTTCGTTGGAAAAATCGATGAACGATTCACTGTCGCCCATCGTGGTAAATTCGCCGTCAGCTTCGGCCGTGGGTGGCATGATTCCGTCGTCAACCGGGTCGTTGCCGATCACCAGTTTGAAGGTTGCGGATCCGACAGTTAGGTGGTCACCCGACTCCAGTGCAGCCTCGTTGACACGTATTTCACCCACAAAGGTCCCGTTTAATGAGCCAAGATCGCGGATGCACAGCGTTCCTTCCACCTCGTAAAACTCGCAATGCAGCCGACTAATCATCGGATGCGCTAGTGTTAAGTCCGCTTCCTTGCCGCGACCAATCGTCATCGGCAATTTCTTCAGCTTGATGACGGTCGGCTCTGGGTCATCGCCGACCAGAAAGAGTTTGGCATCAATCATCGGACTATCCGGTTTACGGGCCCGCGGTGGCGACTACGGCCCGCCGGGAAACCGACCGCATTGTCGACACAACCCCTTATCCTAACTGTGCAAAACGGTGACCGCAATGACTGAGGCGTGGTGGCAATGGCAGCGTTGACCGCAGTGGCGTCAGATTTTTGGAAAAGTGGTACCGGCACCAAAGGAAAGACCTTATTACCTAAGGGTTTCCGCGACGGTGCGTACCCCTTGACGGAAGGTATCACAAAGTTTTAACCTGCCGTACCGGGGTGGGCCGATTGACCTTGCGGCTTGGTCAGCCAGCCTTATAATCCGCCGATTCCAAGTTCTTACCCAACCGGCGCTGCTGGTCGTGTAGGAGTCTCGTCACGGATTACGCCACAAATCGCTGCGGGTGTAGCTCAGTTGGCAGAGCACAACGTTGCCAACGTTGTTGTCGTGGGTTCGAATCCCATCACCCGCTCTTTTTTGAGCTCCATCGTATACCCGACGCGCCGGTCGAATACCTCACGGACGGTTTGGGTTGTTGACACAACTAGGCAAACATCATGTCCACCGACGAATTAGACGCAGAAGAACTGAAAAAGAGCGATGCAGATCGAGAAACCAATGAAGCCCCAGATCCGCTAAAGCTGGAAATTTCGGTCAAGGAGATTAATGCCTGCCAACGGTACGTGACGGTGACGATCCCGCGCGAGGATATCGACCGCTATTATAACGACGCCTTCAGCGAAATGATGGAAACGGCTGCCGTGCCGGGATTTCGCGTGGGCCGTGCGCCGCGAAAATTGATCGAATCACGGTTTCGAAAGGACGTCAAGGATCAAGTCAAGGGTTCGCTGTTGATGGACAGCATGTCGCAGGTGAACGAAGAACAAGATTTCGCCGCCATCAGCGAACCGGAACTTGACGTGGAAGCCATCGACGTGCCGGACGAAGGCGAGATGACATTTGAGTTCAAACTCGAAGTGCGGCCCGAATTCGACTTGCCCGAGTGGAAGGGGCTCAGCATCGAACGTCCCGAAGCCGATTTTTCGGATAAGGAGATCGAAAAGCATCTACGGCAAGTTTTGGAATCGTACGGTCGCCGTGTGCCCAGTAGCGATCCGGCCGAGGAAGGCGACTACCTGACCGTCAATATCACCGTCAGCAGCGGCGAAGATACGGTTAATGAAATCGCGGAACAGTCGGTTTGCATTCGACCGACGTTGAGCTTTCATGACGGCAAAATCGAAAAATTTGATAAGCTCCTGAACGGCGTGAAGGTGGGCGAATCACGCGAAGCGGAAATGCAGGTTAGCGGGGACGCGACGAATGAAGATTTGGCTGGCAAGAAGGCCTCAATCAAATTCGAGGTGTTGGACATCAAGAAATTTGAACCGCCCGAGTTGACCAAGGATCTGCTCGAAGAGCTTGGCGGTTTCGACGGCGAAGGTGCGCTGCGCGACGCGATCAGAGACAATCTTGAGCGGCAGTTGGAATACGACCAACAACGGCGCGCGCGCGAGCAGATTACCAAGACGTTGACTGAAGCGGCCAATTGGGAATTACCACCCGATTTGCTTGCCCGACAGAGTCATCGGGAGTTAGAGCGGGCCGTGCTGGAATTGCGGCGGAGTGGCTTTGCGGAGGCTGAAATACAAGCCTATGCGAACGATCTACGACAAAACAGCCAGGAAAGAACTGCCCAGGCGCTGCGCGAGCATTTTATCCTCGAACGCATTGCCGAAGATCAGGATATCGACGCCGACGAAGAGGACTTCGATAACGAAATCACGCTGCTCGCGATGCAGGGTGGCGAATCTCCGCGGCGGGTGCGTGCTCGCATCGAAAAAGACAACCTGGCGGACGCACTGCGGAATCAGATCATCGAGCGCAAAGTTATCGACGCTGTCCGCGCAGAGGCCAAATTCAAAAAGACAAAATTCAAAGCCGAGAGCGGTGATATCGAGCCGTTGAAGTTCTCGGCCACTGGTGGCGACCAGGAAGAAATTCCCGTTGCCGAACACGGCGAACTCGAAGCGCTCGTCGAACCGAAGGATCATACATAGCGTAGAAACCGTTTTTGGGTGGGCGAGGTTCCTGCTGGGCCGTTCGCCGGCTCGCCGGGGATTCCGTCCTCCCGACTTTGAAATGACTTCTACCAAGACAGAAGGATCGACCATGAATTACAGTTCCCTTCTTCAAGACGCTTCACAGCTTCTGCCACGCGCCGAACAAATACCCTTCGATCCGCAATTGGCCAATCGCGACATGCAGCGGCAGCGGTGGATGACACTCGGCGATATGCTGCTGGAGAATCGCATCATCTTTTTGCAGGGTCCGATCCACGACGGCAATGCCAACGAATTGATTATGAAAATGCTCTACCTGCAGAGCGAAAACCGTCGCAAGGATATCAGTTTTTACATCAACTCGCCGGGCGGTAGCGTCAGTGCGACGTTGGCGGTTTACGACACGATGCAGATTCTCGGTTGCCACGTGGCGACCTATTGTGTCGGCTTGGCGGCCAGCGGTGGCGCGGTGTTGTTGGCGGGCGGTGCGAAGAAAAAACGATACATCCTACCGCATGCAAAAGTGATGATTCACCAGCCGTATGGGCAAGTTGGCGGCCAAGTGTCCGACATTGAAATCCAAGCTGACGAAATTCTCAAGACGCGCGATCTATTGAATAAGGTTCTATCTGAGCACACCGGGCAAACCATTGAACAAATCTCGAAGGACACCGACCGCGATTTTTATATGAGTTCGGGTGATGCCAAGGAATATGGTGTCGTTGACGAGATTCTCGAAAAACCGCCCGGCGCGGACGAGGACGAGGACGACGACGAAGATTAGTGGCTGGCACCTGCCGGAAATAAAAGGATCGAAAAACCGCGACGGCCGCGGAGAGCCATCGTAAATAGAGAGCAAGTTTGGTGTCGCGCGGGAGCGAGTCAAGTTAACCGGAGTAACGACCAAATGCCTTTGATACCTTACGTTATCGAAAAGAGCGGCCGCGAAGAGCGGGCGATGGACATTTACAGCCGGTTGCTGGCGGATCGAATTGTCTTTCTCGGCACAGCAGTCGGAGACGAGGTGGCAAATGCCATCGTGGCCCAAATGCTCTTTTTACAGTCCGACGACGCCAAGGCGGAAATCCACTTTTATATCAATTCGCCGGGCGGCAGCGTCAGTGCGGGATTGGCGATTTATGACACGATGCAACTGATAACCTGCGAGGTATCGACCTATTGCATCGGGCAATGCGCCTCGATGGGCGCAGTGCTGTTGTCCGCCGGTGCCGCCGGCAAGCGCCACGCGCTGCCCAATTCGCGGATCATGATCCATCAGCCGTTAGCCGGTATGGAAGGCACCGCCGAGGACATCATGATTCACGCCAAGGAGTTCAAAAAGACAAAAAATCGGCTCAATCAGATTCTACTCAGGCACACCGGCCAGCCGCTTGCAAAGATCGAAAAAGACACCGACCGCGATCGCTTCATGGATCCAGAAGAAGCGTTGGAATACAAGCTTGTCGACCGTATCGTAGAACGCATGGAAGACGTTTAGTCGAGGCAATTATGAAACAATGCCAAGGATGGCAGCTCTTGGCGCTCGCTGCGCTGATGGTGGCCGGTTGTCGCGCGCCTCAGGGACAGGCGCCGCTCGAGCGGGAACTCCGTTATCAGGAGGATATGATTTACGAACTGCAGGACTACCTGCAGACGTATCGGTCGCAACTGCGCAATTGCCAGGCGGAAAACAGGCGATTGCAGGAACAATCCGAAAGTGGCCGGCCCGGTTCCTCGCGAGGATTTCCGCCGGAGGTCGAGGGCACCGATCGACCTGATGACGGGTTAGCACCGCCCGATGTTGAGCTTCCCGGCGTCGAAATTCCTGGCGTGGACGACAGCGCATCGCTCCGCCACGATGAACCAGCTCAAATTGGCGCCCTATCGAACCCGCGCGACTGGCCTGCCGATAGGCAGATCGTGCGGCTTGCCTTGCAGAACGCTCGGGGAACTGTTTCTGGCGGCGTGCAAGTTGTGGTGCAACCGCGGAATGTTGCGGGCCAGATCGTACCAGCGGCGGGCCATTTTTCTGTAGCGGCATTGGACCTGGCCGCGACGACCGAGGAACACGCGCGGCTGGCGCGGTGGCATTTCAGCCCAGAACAAACCGCGCTGCTCGTCAAAGAAACAAAGGTCGGCAGCGGTGCAGAAATTGATCTGTTGTGGCCGGACGACACGCCAAAAAATACCGAGCTGCAATTGTTCGCTCGGATCATCACGGACGACGGACGCCGGATTCAATCGGAGATTCCGCTGTCTCTGTTGACACAGGAACAAGTCGTCCGGCAACCAGCCGACGCATCACCATCGTTCACCCCGCGCCGATCGGCACCGCCTGCGGACTGGGGACCACGAACATCGCCGCTTCCAGAGGCTCTGCAGGTAGAACCGGATCAAATTGATCGGCGGCGCCAACATTTAGAAACTCCGCGGACGTTGATCGAAAGAGAAGCCGCCGAACGGCAAAAAACCGACGCAGATCGCCCGCCGCGCGCCGCCGCGCGGCCGAAGTGGTCACCGTATCGTTAAGGGAATCCCCCGTAGTTTGTTGCGAAAATATTCCATGCCGAGCAGAAATCGACGATCAAGATTCCGGACCTGCCACGGTCACGACCCAGCATAAAACGATCACAGCGAGTACACCCGTAACCCGCGACTACATCGCGCCGAACTTCTCAATCAAGTCCACGGTACGGCAGCTATAGCCCCACTCGTTGTCGTACCAGCTCACGATTTTGACCAGCTTGCCTGCGCCGTCTTTTTGCGAAGCATCGTCAGGCAACACCTGCGTGAAGTCGGCAGCAAATATCGAGCTGTGGGAATTGTCGATCACGTCGGACGACACGATCGGATCCTCGGTGTATTCCAGCACACCGGCGAGCGGTCCTTCCGCCGCCGCCTTGATCGCCGAGTTGATTTCTGCTTTGAGCACAGGCCTGCTTAAATTGACCGTCAGATCAACAACGCTGCCGGTCCCAACGGGAACTCGCATCGCGATCCCGGTCAACTTGCCCTGCAGTTCAGGAATAACCAGCCCTACCGCTTTGGCTGCGCCGGTGGAGGTCGGGATGATGTTCAGAGCGGCCGCCCGAGCGCGATACAAATCCGAGTGCGGTAAATCTTGCACGTTTTGGTCGTTCGTATAGGCGTGCACGGTCGTCATCAAACCGGACACAAATCCGAACGAATCGTTTAAGACCTTGGCGACTGGCGCGAGGCAATTTGTGGTGCAGCTCGCGTTGGAAATGCACCTCATCTCTGCCGAGAGTTTGTCGTCGTTGACGCCCATGACTACCGTCAAGTCAGGAGAGTCCTTGGCCGGAGCGCTCAGCACGACGCGCTTGGCGCCCGCGTCAATGTGTGAGTCGTAACCAGCGCGGCTGTCAGACCTACGCGCGGTAAACACCCCCGTGCTTTCCACCGCCACATCGACGTTCATCTCGCCCCACGGCAATTCCGCCGGGTTGCGCACCGCCAGCGCGGTGATCCGTTTGCCATCGACGGTCAGCGAGTCCTCGTCGTGGGTGACCGTTCCATCATAACGACCGTGGATGCTGTCGTACTTCAACAACGTGGCCAACGTTCGGTTGTCGGTCAAATCATTGACGGCGACTACCTCAAATTTATCACTTTGCGACATAAGGTTGCGAAATACCAATCGACCAATGCGGCCGAATCCGTTGATTGCTACACGAATTGACACCAGTTCTCTCCTCGTTGACGCTAGGTTTCTAACCACGCTGTGACATGTTTGACTTACGTATTTCCTAGTTGGACATTCTAATTTTCAAAACCTTTTCAAGCCAGGGGTAGCGTGACCGTGCCTGTTTCGTCACCGCAACTAAGTTATGCTGATCCGGTTCAGTCCGCGACAGATTTTTCCATCCAGGTAAATTTGGAAAGACTTTTTCGGGGTGAACGGAGGGGCGAGGTTGCTGCGAAGCAACCCAGATCCAGCAGGAGTGTCATGTTTGCAGATTTGTGTAATCAGCCATCAAACCAGCGAGGAACAGGAGAGATGACGGAACTGCGTGGCAGTACCGGTGACCAGCAGCGAGACATGGACGCTCGAGAAGCGTTAGTCGAAGACAGCCTCGCGTTGGTATTTGAAGCGTACGACCGTGCCGCTGCGGACGGTGTTGTCGTGCCGGTTATCTTTCTGATGGATTGCGAAGACGAAATCGGCGCAGAAATTGCGCGGGCCTGGGACGGTGACGACGCTGTAGATGCGGCGCTTTTGCCGGAACGGGAGCAGGATGCCGAAGAAGGCACCTCGTCGCTGGTGACAGTTCTCTCGCGGCCTGCGGACTTTGAAGACTGCCAGCGTGAGCTACCGGAGTTGTTTCCTTACCTGGCGGCCAGTTTCGAGCGACCGCCAACCGCAGGAATTCTGGTCGTGGTCGTTGCCTTCGGCGGTGCCGGGACGTTTACCGTGCCGCATGACGCCCGCGACTCCTAGAGCGATACGACGGCAGCATTACGACGCAAGCATTTTCTCCAGCGCCTCCATGCCGGTCATGCCGGGCCCGATCCCAAGTTGCGAAGCCGCCTCGCTGGTGGCGACAATTTTCGCTTCGTAAAGATCTTCCGGCTGCCGCAGCGGACATACCGGCGTGCCTTTGGCGATCGCAATCGCCATGCCGAATTCGTTGGCGCAGGCGATGTCGTAGATGCCGCAGCCAACAATTCCTTTGCCGGTGTGAATGGCACAGTATTGGCCGCCTTCCCAACTGTAGCTGGCACCGATCGCTTCGCCGTGGGGAGTATTCAACGTCCGCTGATCCGCATTGGGTAACATGTTCACCGCACAATCTCCACCGGACAAGATTTCCGCGACATACCAGCCAGCCTTTACGCATCGCCGTCCAGCGCGGGCTGGCGTGTGAGCAGCGAGACAACGACCAGCGTCACGAAGCCCAGCGGTATCGTGACGATGCCGGGTTGGCTGAAGGGCACGAAGCCTCCGTGGTTTGGCAGACCGTAAACTTTTGAAAACGTGTCGCCGCTGAGCAGAATCCACGCCAGCGAACTCGTCATGCCGACGACCACACCGGCGATAACACCTTGCCGGGTGACGCCTTTCCAGAACAAGATTGTCACCAGCGCCGGCAGGTTTGCAGAGGCGGCGACGCTGAAAGCCCAGCCGACCAGGTAACTGACATTCATGCCCTGGAAGACAATTCCCAGCACGATCGCCACCGCTCCGACGACGACCGAGGTGATCTTGGCGACGCGGACTTGTTGGTGATCGTCAAGTTTGATGCCCATGACGCTCGTTACCAAATCGTGCGTTACGGCGCCAGCCGAGGCCAGTATAAGACCGCTGACCGTTCCCAGCACCGTTGTGAAAGCGATCGCCGAGATAATCGCAAACAGCCACTCGTTCATGCTCTTGGCCAACAGCGGCGCAGCCATGTTGCTGGAGGTCACGTCCATCGAACCGCTGGTCATCGCGCCCAGGCCGAGATATAGCGTGAGGACGTAAAAGAACCCGATGCTGCCGATGCCGACGATGGTGCTCTTGCGGGCGCTCGCCGCGTCTTTGACCGTATAGTACCGGATGAGAATATGCGGCAGCGATGCGGTACCGCAAAACAGCGCCAGCATGAGCGACAAAAAATTGATCTTATTTATGAGCTTGTCGCTACGGATGCCTTTAAAGCTGGGATGCTCACCGGGCCGCAACACTTGGCTGCCGGGCGTCGGCTTTTGAAAGTAAACGGTCGTCGTATCGCCGCCGTCCTCGATCTTGGTGTTGCCCCACAGCACCACTTCGCTTGCCTGCAGTGTGCTAAAGAACTCCATTGGACCAAGCGGTCCCGTTTTTTCTTTGTTGTCGGGCAGCCGCGTGATATTGCCGACCGGATACAATTCGGCTCGACGCGCGTTCTCGCCATCTCCGATTTTCTTACCTTTGAGCTGGCCGTTGACCAACTCTTTGCCATCGGCGGTCATGGTTCGCGTTTGAGCTTCATAGACCTCCAACTCGTTACCCTTGTTTCCGGAGATGCTCCACACGGAAACCGCTTCGGTCGCATGGTCTCGGATTTGAATGAACGGCTTGTTGCGCCAGTTGTCTTCGAGCGGCACCGCTGTGGAGTTTTGAAATCGGGGTAACCGCTCAATTTCTGCCAGCTCAACACGCCACATCGTCGTGTTGCCGGTTTCGGCATCCGCCAACCGGACAATCGGCACATTGGGCCAGTTGCCGGACTTCTCAAACTCGTCTGCTTCAGTTTTTGGGATGATGACCCCCGCGACCGGCCCGGTCGATATAAAAACGTGGCGGTCATCTCCGCCGGGCGCCGTGTCGAAGCCGCGGGCCAGAATCAAAATGGTCAACACCGCGCTGAAAATCACCAGCAGGGAGCCTTTCAAAAACTGCACCCAGGTCGTCGAAACCATGCCCGCGGTGACGACGATAACGATGACGACTGTGCCGACGATCAACACACCATGCCAGTGCTCTAAACCTAATAGCGGCTGGATCAAGACGCCCGCGCCGACCATCTGCGGAATCAGGTAGAAGATGCTTACCGCCAGCGTGCTGATCCCTGCCGCCAATTTGATGCCGCGCGAATTGAACTTAGCGTCCAGCGCGTCGGCGAACGTGAATTTTCCCAGCCGCTTCATCGGCTCTGCAATTACAAACAGGGCGACAATCCAGCCGGCTAGATAGCCAATCGAATACAGGAAGCCGTCGTAACCATAGAACGCGATCATGCCGCAGATTCCCAGGAACGAAGCGGCGGATAAGTAATCGCCTGCGAAAGCGATCCCGTTAACGAACCAGGGAATCTGCCCGTGCGCGGCGAAGTAACCTTTCGGCGATTTGGCGCGGCTGCCGAGGTAGAAACTCAGCCCCAGCGTAATGGCCACGAATAGAGCAAAAACGGCAACGGCTTCAAAGGTTGCTTCGTAGATCACTCGGTGCCTCCCTTCTCGGCCTCTTCGTCGTCAGACGATTTGCAAAGCCAGCCGTACAGCAGCGCCAGCACCAGCGCGACGATGATCAGACCGAATCCGTAAAGGATCGCCAGATTAACGCCCGCCAGAGGCGTCCGCTCCATCGTCTCCGGCGAGAACGCGCTCAAGAAAACAAAGCCACCATAGAGGAGTAAGTACAAAGCGAATAGAACGAGGCCAATTCGAGAATTATATTTTTCCATCAGCAACCTTCCGCATCTTCAGGGCACAAGTACGGCAGAGGTAGCAGGATAAGGCGTGCCGCCGCGATTCGCAACCGACCGAAGATGCTTGGCGGGATTTTGTCGGGCAATACGAACGAAATTAACGTATTGCCGGACGCGACTAGTACCTAGCGGTCGCTGCCTCGATTATAATCCGGCAGCCAAAATTTTAATCCGCTGCGGCGGCGGGCGCGTTTCGCACGTCAATCCCTTACCGCCGCTTCGGGTTACTGACAGCCTGCAAACAAACAGGAGATTTCCGATGCGTCGATCAAAGCCAACTGCCGTCGCGCTGTGCATTGCTATGAGTCTTCTTTGCGCGGCCGCCGCGCGGGCCGAAAGGAAAGCCGAAAAGGTCAGTGTGCTGATCGTGACGGGATTCGACGTCGGCAGTCACAAATGGCAGGAGGCAAGTTCCGAGACCGCGGCGATCCTGAGCAAGTCCGGCCGGTTCGACGTAAAAATCGCCGAGAGCATCGATGTTTTGGCCACGTCCGCGTTAAAGGACTACGATGTGCTGGTGCTCAACTATGGATTCTGGAAACAAGCCGGCCCGAGCGATGAAGGAAAAGCGGGCCTGTTGAATTATGTCAAGGGCGGCAAAGGTGTCGTCGCGCTGCACTTCGCTTGCAGTTCGTTCCAGGAGTGGGACGAATACCACGAACTAATTGGCCGTTGGTGGCAGAAGGGCAAGGGCGGCCACGGGCCGTTTGGTAAGTTCACCGTCAACGTTGCGGACAAAGAACACCCCATCGCCAAGGGCATTAAGGATTTTGAAACAAACGACGAGCTTTATGCGAAGCTTAGCGGCGAAGCCAAAATTCACGTGCTGGCGACCGCCTTTTCTGAGTGGAGCGGCAAGGTCGAGCCGATCATCTTTTCCAAACCATACGGCAAGGGCCGCGTTGTGCAAAACGTGCTGGGCCACGGACCCAAAGCACGGGCGAACGAGTCGTACCAAAAACTCATTTGCCGCTGCACGGAGTGGGCCGCCACAGGCTCGGTTACTGTTGATTAGCGGTGCAGGAACGGTGACCAGATTAGCAAAACTCAGCTTGGCTAGTCGCAGCGGTTTAAGGTTCGGCCGGTGGCGGCCTAAATCCCTAGCCGGTCGCGGATTCTCCGCCAAACTGGTTGGGCGACGCCCCGGCAGTTCCCGCTTTTCGACGTCGGTCAACGCAAGTTGCGTTGACGGAACGGCCAGCCCGACAACGCAGACAATCGCCACTGCGGTCGGAGCGGCCAGCGTGACGGTGGGGCGGGCTAAACTCGGCACTCTCGCGTCTCGGCCAATGGTGAGGCCCGCAGTTGTGACGGGCACCGGGCAACCGGTCCCGAGCGATTAGCGGCGCAATGCTATCTCGGGCCGGCACCAGTTTGGCCTCTCGCCCCCAGCGGACTGACGGTTGCTGCCGCGGCGGACGCGGACTTGTTGCAATCGGATAAGTTGGAATATTCGTCCAACCCGCAATACATGCAAACCCTGCCCAATTTAAGCGGATATGCATGTTCGCGTTGCCGGCTGCCGAAGAAAACTTCAGGCGACGGCGTCTGACCCCCACATTTGACGAATCCGAGACTTAACCAGCCAAGATTGACACCAATGCTCGAAAACGAAATTATTGACTTTGTGGCCAACAAAAGTCACACCGATCCGGTCTCGCTGCCGGCCGGCACCGATTCGGTCTCGCGGGCCGAACGCGCGCTCGATCGAGCCGGTCATCTTATCGATCACGCCAATCGTGCGGAAGCGACGTGCCCGCTGTCCGTCGTGATTCCCGTGTACAACGAACGCAGCATAATTGACGAGGTTGTCCGCGGCATTGTTGCGCTGCCGATCCACAAAGAAATCCTTATTGTGGACGACGCCAGTGACGACGGAACTTGGCAAGTTGTTGAGCGGCTAGCCGAACAACTCATCGACGTCTCTGTTATCCGCCATGAAACAAACCGCGGTAAAGGCGCTGCGCTGCGGACCGGTTTCGAACGTGCCGTGGGCGATGTCATCGTCGTCCAGGATGCGGACCTTAGATACGATCCCAAAGATATTCTGATGCTCGCCCAGCCGATCATCGCCAAGCGGTGCGATGTGGTGTACGGCTCGCGTTTTCTCGCGCCAATCCACGAAAACTCTTCGTGGTGGTACCGATTCGGCAACCGCGTGTTCACGCGACTGTCCAATCTGTTCACCGGCCAGAGACTGACTGACGTTGAAACATGTTACAAGGCGTTCCGCCGCGGTATTGTGCGCGAATTTGCGCTGCGGCAAGAACGATTTGGTTTCGAACCGGAGTTAACCGCTAAAATCGCGAGGCGCGGATATCATATTTATGAGATGCCGGTTGATTTCGGCGGCCGCAGTTGCCCCACAGAAAAATTGATCAGTATTAAGAGTGCATTCAGCAAGCTGTGGTGCATTGTTCGTTACGGCATTGCCGACTAAGGCGAGATCGAAAAGCCGCCTGCTTCCAGCACTTCTAGTCGCTCGCTGAGGGCTATCTGATTCGGGCCGTTTCGCGAGTCGTCATCCATCGCCAACACGACGACGGTTGAGGATCATGCTGCTACGTCGTTGCGATGAAAACGGCGCAAGGCCGCCCGTGTGTTGGTAGGAACGCGGGCGTTTTTATATTGTGCCGCGGCACTGGCAGGTATTTCACATACCGCTGCCCCTTCAATGCAGCGGAGGAGACCATTAGCATAAACTAAGGCTTGTGGACCCTTCAGCTTTCTCAACACAAGGTTTTCATGTCATTCGCCGGATTTCACGTCGCCGCCTTTGAAAGTCGCCGCCTGGATGACATGGCGCGGCTGATTGAACGTCACGGTGGTGTCGCTCATGTCGCCCCGTCGATGCGAGAAGTGCCGCTCGAAGATAACCACGGAGCTATCGATTTCGCCAACCGCCTGATGACGGCGCAAATCGATGTCGTGATTCTGCTGACCGGCGTTGGCACGCGGCATCTTGTGGCCGCCGTCGAACGGCATGTAGATCGGGAGCGATTTCTCGACGCGCTGCAGGACACGACAACAATCGTTCGCGGACCCAAACCGGCTGCCGCGCTGAAGGAATTCGACATCACGCCGACGCATAGAGTGCCCGAGCCAAATACTTGGCGTGAGTTATTACAGATCATTGACGAGCGGATGGCGATTTCCGGGCAGGTGGTTGGCTTGCAGGAATACGGCCAGCCGAATCCGAGTCTAGTCGCCGGCCTCGAGGCTCGCGGCGCGACCGTCGTACGCGTGAAAGTCTACGATTGGGCGCTGCCGGAAGACACGTCGACTCTCGAGCGAACCATACGAGAAATCTGTGATGGTGAAATTGAGGTCGCGATTTTTACTTCGGCCAATCAGGTGGTAAATTTGCTGGCGGTAGCCGATTCCCTGAAGCTAACGGATCGTCTGTGCCAAGCGTTTAATAACTTGGTGGTGGCCTCGATTGGTCCGACGACCAGCGATCGGTTGCGGCAAGAGGAATTGCCGGTCGATTTGGAGCCCGTACACGCGAAGATGGGCCAGCTTGTCGCGGCCACCGCCGAACAGTCTGCGACGATTCTGCAGCGCAAACGGAAATTAGCTGAAGTGCTCTCCGCGCGGCCAATTCGGGACACGGTGGTTGACCGCGAGCAATCGTGGTACGACAGCTTGCTGATGAAAGCTTGCCGCCGCGAGCCGACCGAGCGGACACCGGTTTGGCTGATGCGGCAGGCCGGCCGTTATATGCGCGAATACCGTAAAATCCGCGAGCAGGTGTCGTTTCTCGAGCTGTGCAAAGATCCATCGCTTTGCGCCGAAGTTGCGATCACGGCCGCCGACCGCTTAGGTGTCGACGCGGCGATTATTTTTTCCGACCTGCTGCCGATCCTCGAACCGATGGGGCTGGAACTGGAGTACAGCAAAGATGGCGGTCCGGTTATTCACAACCCCGTGCGGGACGCGCCGGACGTTGAGCGGATTCTGGAATTGGAAAGCGTCGATTCGCTGCACTATGTAATGGAAACGTGTCGTATTACCCGCGCTGAAATGCCTGCCACGCTGCCGCTACTTGGCTTTGCCGGCGCGCCGTTTACATTGGCCAGTTACGTTATTGAAGGTGGCAGCTCGCGAAACTACCTGCACACAAAAACGCTCATGTATCGCGACCCGGGCGCTTGGGATGAACTGATGTCGCGCCTGGTCCGCGGGATAACCAAGTACGTCAATGCCCAAATCGCCGCCGGCGTCCAGGCGGTCCAGATTTTTGACAGTTGGGTCGGCTGCCTTTCTCCGGAAGACTATCGCCAGTTTGTTTTGCCGCATTCGCAGGCCCTCATCGCCGGAATCACTGCGGACGTTCCGGTCATTCACTTTGGCACCGGCAATCCAGCGCTGTTGCCGCTACTGGCCGAAGCGGGCGGGCAAGTTATTGGCGTCGATTGGCGCGTGCAGCTTGACGACGCTTGGGAGTTGGTCGGACCCGACCGCGCCGTACAGGGCAATCTCGATCCGCTGATGCTATTGGCCGAAATGGGCGACATCCGCGCGGCCGCAGCCGATATCCTCGACCAGGCCGCCGGACGGCCTGGCCATATTTTCAACCTCGGCCACGGCATCATCCCGCAAACACCTGTCGATAATGCCATCGCGCTGGTCGATGCGGTGAAAGAGCTATCGGCCAACTAGCAGTCCCGGGGCTACTTCAACGATTCCAAAAAACCCGTGACCAGTTTTAAAGTCTCCTCCGTTCGGTTCCAGTGGATCAAATGACCAACATCATCGAATCGTATGCGGGTGCAATCTTCGACGGTGCTCTCGATCGACTCGGCGTCGTCGTCGACAAGCATTCCGCCGACCGCCTTATCTGCCTGTAGTAACAGGACCGGACAGTGAATCTTTGAAAGAAGGCCGTGGAAGTCATAACCTTCGAGCCATCGCTGCTCAACAATCGGCGGCATTACCGCTGGATCGACTCGTGCCAAACAGCTTGCTGCAAATCGCAGAGCGGTTGGATCGCGCAGGTCGCCGAGGCGTAATAGCCGTTCGTCGCCCGGCGGGCCAAATCGCAGTTCGGCCAGCTCGCGGGCGTACTGCGCAACTGATTTTCCGGGTTTCAGCAGAGCTTGAATGCCTTTGAAGTAACTCAGCAGCGGCGTCCGCGCCATCCGCGAACCCATGGTCTCAAAGGGCGGATCCTCCAGCACGATCGCACGGACGCGTTCCGGCGCGGCGGCGGCAACGGCCGCCGTCACCATGGCGCCCAGCGAGTGTCCAAATAGGACGACGGGGCGATCGAGCTGCTCGATGAACCAGATTGCTTGCTCGACGTAATCTACGGTCCGATATTCGCCCTTAATGCGATCCGAACCGCCGTGACCCGGGAAATCGAGGGCATGAATTTCCCATCGTGCGGCGAGCGTCGGGATCAGCGGCACGAAGTCCTGCCAGCGTCGGGTGACGCCATGAAAAAGCACCAGCACCTGCCCCGGCGTGCCGGTCGTCGCGACATTCAACCGATCGCCTCTGCGGCTAAGTACGTACTCGTTTACCGCCTGAACGTGCATTTTCGTGCGTCTGCCCTATATAGAAACTTCGATTCGTAGAGTATGCCATCCTGATTACGCTGTCAAATTCTCGGCCTCGCATCCTTGGCGCGTTTGCGGCTTTGCGCGAGACTAGTGTCTTATGCAGATTGCAAAATTCCATTCCGGTGACGGTCCGCGCGTGGGCCGCATCGATGGCGATCACCTGGTGCCGCTGACGGCAGGTATTTCATTATTCGAAATATTCGAAGCTGACAACCCGCGGACGGTGATCGAAAAGGCGACGGATTCGGCGTCAGCAGGTATTTTGCTGGGCGATGCCAATCTACTCGCGCCGATCGATCAGCACGAAGTGTGGGCGGCGGGCGTTACGTACATCCGCAGCAAGACCGCGCGAATGGAAGAATCGGAAGCGGCGGCCGACTGTTACGATCGTGTCTACGTTGCCGACCGGCCGGAGCTTTTTTTCAAGGCGGTTCCGCATCGCGTGTCTGGAACCGGGCAGCCGGTGCGGATTCGCCAAGACTCAAATTGGAATGTGCCGGAACCGGAATTGGCGCTGGTATTGAACACGAATCTGCAAATCGTCGGATTCACGGTCGGCAATGACATGAGCAGCCGGGACATCGAAGGCGACAATCCGCTTTATTTGCCGCAGGCAAAAGTTTACAGCGAGTGTTGTGGCCTGGGTCCGTGGATTACGCTGGCCGCCGCGATGCCTCCGCCAGCCGAGATAGGCATCCGGCTCGCGGTTCGCCGCGGTGAAGGCATCGTATTCGAGGATGAAACAAACGCTGGCCAAATGGCGAGATCGTTCGAGGATTTGGTTTCCTGGCTGGCGCGGGACAACACATTCCCCACGGGCGCCGTGCTGCTGACCGGAACAGGGATCGTTCCGGACGACTTTTCACTGCAACCTGCCGACGTGGTGGACATAACCATCGACGGCATCGGGACGCTGTCGAATTCGGTTGTGCAAGGTGCGTAAGTATAGGGCAATTTCGAAATGACTTTCCCTTCGGTTGTGACGGGGAGGTGTTAAGAGAGGGATGAATCGACCCGCGTGGAACTCTTTGGACCGAGTTCGGCGCAGCACTTTTGTTTCCTCTCCCCGACGCTTTCCAGCCATGCGGAGGCAGGAACTGAATTTGGAGCAAGCACGATGGCAACACAATCGGTATTAATCGCAGGAACGTGGCGAGAGGCGAATGCATTGGAGGCCTTTCACGCTGTGAATCCAGCCACCCGCGAGAAATTGCCGGATGCCTATCCGGTCAGTTCGTGGGCCGATTGCAACGCGGTATTGGACGCCGCCGCGGCAGCAGCCGTCGAAATGCGGCGGTTGCCGGCCGAACGGATCGCAAAGTTTCTCGAGGTCTACGCGGACCGTATCGAGGCGCGTAAAGATGCGATCGCCGAAATGGGCAATTCTGAAACGGCGCTGCCCACCGCGCCACGATTGGCCGATGTTGAATTGCCGCGAACGACAAACCAACTGCGGCTCGCCGCCGCCGCGGCGCGCGAAGGTTCGTGGTCCACCGCGACGATTGACACAGCCAACAACATCCGTTCGTACTACACGGCCATCGGACCTGTAGCGGTCTTTGGGCCAAACAACTTTCCATTGGCGTTCGGCAGCGTTTCGGGCGGCGATTTTGCGGCGGCCATTGCCGCCGGAAACCCCGTGATTGGAAAAGCAAATTCATCACACCCGGGAACGACGCGGCTGTTTGCCGAAGAAGCGCTCGCGGCGATCGAGTTGACGGAACTTCCCGCCGCCGCGGTGCAATTGCTTTACCGTACTAGCCACGGCGACGGAGAACGGCTGGTCTCCGATCCGCGGATTGGCGCGACGGGCTACACCGGCAGTCGATCGGCGGGCTTGAAACTCAAGGCCGCAGCCGATGCGGCCGGAAAACCGATTTATCTCGAGCTGTCGGCCGTTAATCCGATCATAATTCTACCCGCCGCCTTGGAACAGCGAGGCGACGAGTTGCTGGATGAATTCCTAACCAGCAGTTTGATGGGAACGGGACAATTCTGCACCAATCCGGGGATCGTCGTCCTGTTGGCCGGTCCACAGACCGAGTCCTTTATTGACCAACTGGCAGTCCGTTTCGAATCGGCGGCCATCGGCACACTCCTCTCGTCCCGCGTGGCCGAGTCGATGGAGGAGAATATCGCGCGGCTGATCGGCGTGGGTGCGGGTTTGCTAACCGGTGGGAAAAGTGGGAGTGGCGACGGATTTTGCTACCAAAACACACTGCTCCGTGCCAGCGGTGCGCAATTTTTGGCAAAGCCCGCCGCATTTCAAACGGAGGTGTTCGGCAACGCGTCATTGCTGGTTGTCGCCGATGACGTCAGCCAATTGCTGCAGATCATCGCGGAGCTGGAAGGCAGTTTGACCGGCTGCATTTATTCGGCGCGCGACGGCGGCGATGATGCCGCGTATGACGAACTCGCGCCGGCACTGGCCAGTCGCGTCGGCCGGCTCTTAAACGACAAGATGCCTACCGGCGTCGCTGTTTCGCCGGCGATGAACCACGGTGGTCCGTTCCCGGCGACCGGTCACCCTGGATTCACCGCGGTCGGCATTCCGGCTTCGCTGAGCCGGTTCGCCCAGCTTCAATGTTATGACAATGTGCGACCGCACCGGTTACCTGCCGCTCTGCGGGATGATAATCCGAGCGGGTCCATGTGGCGGCTCATCGACGGTAATTGGACTCAGGCGGATGTTGCCGGCGGATGACGAACCCCTACGAATCTCCCGCAAATAACGAAATATCTACGGAGTCCGGTGCGGATAAGTCGCGGGAAATGGCGTGTCCCGAATGCGGCGAGCCGATGGAGGCCGGTTACTTTCCGAGTACCGGTATCTTTTGGAAACTGCCCGGCGCAATGCCGATTTCGATAACGTCCAAAGAGGCATTGCCCGGAACGCTGCCCCGGTCATTTCGATGGGGTACGAACAAGGTTGGCGGATTTCGCTGTCGGGATTGCGAACTTGTCTTATTCTGGTACGGATCCTGTAAGCGAAAAGTTTGAACACGGGAACATTTGGCGTTGATGGAAGTGGAGCCATGACAATTGAGACGCGCTGCGCCGGCTGCGGAACGATCTTAACGATCGTTGACCAATATGCCGGCCGGCAAGCCCGCTGTCCGCATTGTCAGACCGAGTACACCGTACCGGAGCAGACGGACGAAGCGACGCTTGATGCAGTTTGTCACTTCTGCGGCGCTGCGGTGGATGCGGTTAAGCAGGTCGAGTCCATCAAAATCTGCGCCACGTGCCAAGCGAGTATCGAAGAAAACCAAGCGGACATACAGGCGGAAACGCAGTCGGCCGGGCAATCCCACAGGCTCTTAATAGGTGCTGTGGTAATCGGTGCCGGGATGTGTCTGATCTACTTCGTGGTTCGCGTCATCCGCGACTACTTCGGCCCGTAGTTGCAGTGTCGCGCCGGGAGCCCTACCCTCCTAATCGCCAGCGGGACGTAATCACACGCGACTAATGCGATACATCGTAGCACATCAGCACGTCTTGATCGCGGAGGTAGAGTTTGCCGCCGACGATCACCGGATGCGGCCAGCTTTTTCCGCGGACTTCGGCTAATTTGAAGTGGCCTTTCAATCGATACTCTTCCGGACTGGCTTCGATCAGTGCCATGGTGCCGTCTTCGTAACGGAAGTACAGGTGGCCGTCGGCATAGACAATTGCCGCCGAACCGCCCCCCGGTCCGCGGCCCGGTTCCCAAGCGACTTCGCCACTGAGCATCTCAATGCACAGTGGAAAACCGTTGTTGTGTTTGTTGCCCATATAGATGTGGTTGCCGAGCAAGATCATGCCACCGTGGTGATTCTGAATCTTGCTGCCGGGCACAAAATAGACTTCTTCGGATTCGACGCCATCGCCGGATTTGACTAATTTCAGAAGTGCCGCGCCGGTGCCGTAACCGGTCGAGCAAAAGATGTGATCGCCTTTGGCAATGGGCGTCGGGATATTGGCCGTACCGTTGGCGACCCGGTTGTAATTCCATAGCGTTTTTCCGTCTTCGGCGCGAACCCCGATGACTCCGCGGCCAACGAGTTGTATGTACTGCTTAACGCCTGCGCCGTTGCTGATTATGGGCGATGCGTACGCCGCGCCGTCCCTGCCACGACTGCCCGGATCATCCGGCATGGCCGAATTCCAGATTACATCGCCGGTCTTTTTATCTAACGCTGTGAGCATGGCGTCTTCTGCGCCGGGAGTGCAAATGAGTCGATCACCGTCGATCAGCGGCGACTCGCTATAACCCCAGCCGGACATCATCTTGCCGCCGAAGTCTTTTGCGTAGTTTTTCTCCCAGACGATCGAGCCATCTTCAGTCTTGGCGCAAAGCAATTCACCGTTTCTTGACAAGGCAAAAATTAGGTCGCCATCAACGGTCGGTGTGCAGTTTGGATTACCGCCTCCAACTTTCGTCGCCCAAATTTCTGATTGGTCTATTAAATCCAGCGCGATCAAGTAACAGCCGCCCTTGCGGGCACCCATGGTGTAGATACGGTTGCCGACGATAGCCACGCTCGCGTAGCCACGGCCGAGACCTTCGGTTTTCCACAATAGCGCTGGCCCCTCTTCCGTCCATTCCGAGAGCAATCCCATTTCTGCGGATTTCGCGTCACGGTTTGGGCCGCGCCAACCCGGCCAACTGGCTTCGGCGGCGATTAATGTGGATGAGGTGATGACGCAACAGACAAATAAGGCAGGTTTCAATCCGTAAATTTTCATTGTTAAAACTCCGTTGTCCTGATCCATGACACTAAACTCGAAAGCAGCAAAGCAAACCGAGCTTCGTTACCCACCGTTCAGTTTTCGACGTTTGCGTGAATTATAAAATCGGTTGTTCGTTTTCAACCAGCCATACCCGACCCTCAGCGGCATCCCGGATTATACGCGGCACGGCAACGTTGAACAGCTTTTGCACGATGGCGGATATCAAGTTGTCGTACCATAAGGTTGGTCGCCGGAGTCAAGCGTCGACACGATTTACGCTTTCGGCGCGTTAAAACAATTGTGTAATTGGATCGTGATCCTCAATCAGTTTCAGCAGATCTTGCGGCGCGCCGCGGGCGACGCGGAGTCGGCCGACGTCGAACAGCACGTGCATAATGGTCGATAACATATTTGGCGTCGAAATCGGATCGCTCGCGGGTTGGCTGTTTTGTCGGTCGGACTGCCCGATCACTTGGCCATTGCGAATGCCACCGCCGGCAAAGGCCAGCGTGCAAAGTTTGGCCCAATGATCGCGACCGCCATTTTTGTTGATCTTGGGCGTGCGGCCAAAGTCGCCCGTGATGACGAGTAGCACCTTGTCAGCGAGGCCGCGGTCCTCGAGGTCTTCCAAAAAAGTGGCGACCGCTTTGTCAAAAGGCCTTCCCAGCATTTCCATTCCTGATTCCATTCCGGGATTGTTGCCGTCGGCGTGCATGTCCCAGCCGGCCTGCTGGACCGTCACGAATCCCGCACCGGCTTCGACCAACCTCCGCGCCACGAGCATCTGCCGTCCCAGGATTGACGGCTGAAACACTTTTTTGCCGCAACGAAACTTGCTGGTGTCGTAGCGTTCGACGAGGCGTGGATCCTCCTTGGACAGATCAAAGGCCTTGCTGGCTCCGCCCGTAATCAGATCGACGGCTTGCTGTTCGAAACGGGTGAAACTATCAGCCACCGCAGGCTTGTCGAGTCCACGGCGAAGGCGATTGATTTCGCCCAGCAATTTCCGCCGTGCGGCCAGTTGCTCGACCGTCAAATTCAACGTCATGTTTTCGATGGCACTACCGCCACTGCCCGGTTCAAACGCGGCGTTTGTCGAGCCGAGCGGTCCGGGCCGCGAGCCCCGGACGACGCGTTTGAGTTCTTTCGCATATTGACCATCTTTGTGGGGCGAAAGCAACAAATGATACGTCGGCAATCCGCTGGCGGGATTATTCGATCCTCGCAGCCGCGAATACATGGAGCCGATACTAAAGCCTTCTTTGGCTTCTCCATTCGGGTCCGTTCCGCCCGTCAGGACGTGGCTAATCGCCTTTTCATGATCTCCCACCGGGTGCATAAATGAACGAACGACCGCCATTTTTTTGGCGTGCCGCGCCAACAGGGGCAGCGTTCCGCCAAACGTCACACCGGGCAGCGTGGTGCCGACCTCGCCCGTCACACTGCTATAGGGGCTGGGTGCGTCCATATTGGGATTGAAGGTTTCGATGTGGCTGGCGCCGCCGGCCAAAAATAGCAAGACGACCGCTTTGTCGCGGACGTAGTCTGCATCGCCGACCGCGGCCATGGCCTGATGATGCAGTAACCACGGTAGCGACAACCCGCCGATACCCAGCGTGCCCGCCCGAATGAAATCGCGACGGCAAAGGCCTTCACAATCGCGCGAGTTGTTTTGGCCGTAGATCGTTAACATTTTTTGGGCCCCGCCATGCGGAATACAGTCGTGCTTCTACGAGTTGGTGACTTTTTTTGGAGCAGGTTGTCTTTTAACGCCTGGTCGAAAGTGTTGGCCAAATGTAACCGGAATGCCGCCGGCATCGGTTTGCTGTAAGGACAATTAATGGTTAAACAGAAATTCCTCGGCGTTCACCAGCGCCCAAATTACGTCGGCATACGCCGATGCTTGATTGTTTTCCACGTGCGACATCAGCACTGCCAATTCGTCCGATTCGGGTGGGCGGGACAAAGCGATCATGTACAGTTCTCGAATCCGCTGTTCGTGCGGACGTTCGTCCTTGCTGAGTGTCTTGGCACGGTCGCCGGCTGTTTTGCCGAGAATTTCTTTAGAGTTAAGCAAATGCAACAACTGTGCGAGGCTGGTTTCGGAAGATCGTTCACATTCACAAGCGCTTGAAGAATTTGGCCGGCCAAAGACCGTCAGAAAATAGGAATCGAACGCATTGTCCGGAAGCTGAATCGCTCGGGTGCCGGCCGGAACACCGTTGAATTTCGAAGTGGACCCGGTGAGTTGATCGACCGCGTCGAGCAACACTTCGGCGCTTAAGCGGCGAGGATAGTACCTCGAGAAATTCTGGCGATCCGATTTATTGTATTTATTGGACTCGGCGCTGAGCTGATATGTGTGCGAGGTGCAAATGGTACGAACGAGGTTCTTCAGATCGAATTTCTGCTCGATGAAGTATTCGGCCAGTGCATCGAGTAGTTCCCGGTTGGTTGGCGGATTTGTCATTCGCAGGTCGTCTTCCGGGTCGACGATACCGCGGCCCAAAAAATGCTTCCAATAGCGGTTGACCAGCGCCTTGGCAAAAAATGGGTTGTCCGGTTCGACCATCCAATCGACCAGTCGCCCGCGTGGGTCCTCTTTTTCACCAACCTCAATCGGCGGTCCGCCGAGTCCGGTTGGTGGAACGTCGAGCTGGGTTTTTGGGTTTTTGGCCTTTGCGATGCCTTCCTGATGGAAAATATTGGCGGGTCGCTGCTGCTTGTAGGCGACCTGCGAAAAAAATGCCTGCAGACCGTAATAATCCTGCTGGCTCCATTTCTCGAGCGGATGGTGGTGGCAACGGGCACACTGGATGCGGATGCCGAGGAACAATTGGGCCGTGTCCTCGACCTGGGCCGTCGCTTCGTTGACTGAACGATACCAAGTCACGGGCGGAGTTTTGACTTCTTCGCCCGTGGCGGTGATGATTTCGCGGACGAACCGGTCGTATGGCTTGTTCTCGTCGAGCGAATTACGAATCCAATTGTGAAAGGCGGCCGTCGGTTTGATGTCGTCGCCTGATCTCTCGCGGCGGTTGCGGAGGATCGCACTCCACTTGTTGGCGAAATTTTCGGCGTAGCCGCCGCTGGCCAGCAGTCGATCGACGAGTCGTTTGCGTTTGTCGGCGCTGTTTTCGCTCAGGAACGCTTCCGCCTCTTCTAGATTTGGTACCCGGCCGGCGATGTCGATCGTCGCGCGGCGCAGAAACGTTGCATCGTCGCAAATCGCAGACGGCGGCAAACCGAGTTTTTCCAGCTGCTTGAAAACCAGTTTGTCGCTGAAGTTGGTGGCGGCGGGCATCTCTTTGATCGGCGCACCGAGCGGGATTGTCGCATGAAAAACATTGACCATCGCCCGAAACCGAACCATGATGGCGGCGTGTCCCGGGAGGTCGAGCGCGGTGACCAGGCCCGTCTCGGTGACTTCCGCAGCTTTGTCGTCGTTCGATTCAAACTGTGCCATGCGGGTTACGTCGCGGCTTGAGCCATCCGAGTAATGCGCGACGACAACCAACTGCTGCATGCCGCCCGGCGGCATGAGTCGTTCCCGCGGCAGAACCTCAATGTGCTGGGCAACCGGATCATCGGGAATGCCATAACGCATGCCCTGCGCGATCCATCGCCGCAGAATTCGATAAGATGGCGAGTCGCGTTCGATGCGACTGCCTCCGCCGTGCGCCGCTGTGCCGGTGGCCTTGCGCAGCAACAGGCTGTATTCAGGCGCGGCATTGGAAAGCCGCCGTCCGCGCGCCTCGAGCACAAGATGTTCGTAGTCTTCTTGTGGTTCAAATCCTAACAGCGACAGCGCGAAACCGTTTTGGCCCCCGGATTTACCGTGGCAGGCGCCCGCATTGCATCCGGCTTTGGTAAAGATGGGCACAACGTCGTTGGGGAAGTTGACGGGCAGATCGCGGTCGATATTCGTCACGCGAATACGTGTTTCCGCCTCGAGACCGCTTGATCCGCGTACATGAATCGTCGCTTTGCCTTTAGCAACCGCCGACACCCAACCCGATTTGGAGACTCGAACAATTCCGCCGGGCGTCACCCGATAGCTTACTTCGCGCGACAAATCGCGGACCTCGCCGCCAGCGTACTTACCTGTCACGATCAATTGTCGGCCGGAATCTTGGCCCGACAGGACAAAGGCAGCGGAGTCGGATCCACCTGTTTCCAGCTCAAGCGATTGCAGCGACCCCAGGTTCGCGCTGAAAGCGTTGCCACTAATTACCGCAACAACAATGAAGATCGAGACCAACTTGATTTGACTCGACATATGACGAATACCCAATCGGAGCGTTTTGGCGGGTTCCGTAGCTAGCACATCTGGTGGCGGGTCGGTTTGGCAATTTACAACGCGAGAACCTCGTGTTCCATCATATCAAACCGAGGATTCTACATGCAGTATTCTGTCGAAAGTATACGGCCACAGAGCTTCGTTAAGCTACCGGAGTATTGGTCGCAAAGAACTGGAAATTAGGACTTTACGACGGGTCGACCAATCGAATAGTAGGTAAATCCAGCTTCGCTCATTTGCTGCAAGCCGAAAATGTTGCGGCCGTCAAAGATCACAGGTTGTTTCATCAGCTCGCGAATTTCGTCGAGGTCGGGATTTCGGAATTCGCCCCATTCGGTCATGATCGCCAGCGCGTCGGCACCTTTCAGGGCGTCCAAGGGGCGGTCGTGATAGGCCAGTTTCTCGCCGAAGATCGCACGCACATTGTCCATTGCCTCCGGATCGTGAACAGCCACGTTTGCGCCGGCTTGCAGTAGTTTGGCGATCAGCACCAGGGCGGGCGCTTCGCGGATATCGTCTGTTTTCGGCTTGAAGGCAAGCCCCCAAATGGCGACCGTTTTGTCGGCGATGTCGTCGCCAAAATACTTTAGCACCAGACTTGGTACGACATGTTTTTGCCGCTCGTTGATCGCGTCGACGGCCGGCAGTAACTTTGATTCGACGTCGAGATTGGTTGCCATCGATGCGAGCGCTCGCACATCCTTCGGAAAGCAGCTGCCGCCATAACCGACACCGGGAAAGAGAAAGGCGAAACCGATGCGGCTGTCGTGGCCGATTCCGCGGCGGACGTCGTCGATGTCGGCGCCCATTTTGGCGCAGAGGTTGGACATTTCGTTGATGAAGCTGATCTTGGTGGCCAGCAGCGCGTTGGCCGTATACTTGGTCATCTCGGCACTTTCGGGCGACATGACTAGAAATGGTTTGTCGGTGCGCAGAAACGGCGCATAGAGACAGCGCAGCAAATCAGCTTCTTCGGTTGTTCGAACGCCAACCACGACGCGATCGGGTTTCATAAAGTCATCAATGGCCGCGCCCTCTTTGAGGAACTCGGGGTTGCTGGCAACATTACATTCGCGGCCCGTCAGTTCCCGCAGCAAGCTGTAAAGTTTGGCGTTTGTGCCGACCGGAACGGTGCTCTTGGTGATGATGATTGCATTGTCTTCCAGATGCGGCGCGATCGATTTAACCACGGTCCACAAAGCGGACAAATCGGCCGACCCGTCGTCGGCGCTGGGAGTACCGACGGCCAAAAAAATCAGTGTTGCGTCGGGCACGGCGTCGGCAATGTTCGTGGTGAAATGCAACCGCCCACCGGTCGTGTTGCGGTCAATCAACTCGGCGAGGCCGGGCTCGTAAATGGGCACTTCGCCGCGGCGCAGCATGGCGATTTTTTCTTCGTTGATATCGACGCACGTCACGTCATTGCCGCTTTCGGCAAAGCACGTACCGGTGACCAAACCAACGTATCCGGTGCCAACGACGGCGATCTTCATGGTGTGGTACCTCCGTGATCCGTCCTTCCCTGTTCGGGGGAGGGGTGTGCTAGCGCAACTCGCGCTCGACTCGCTCCAGGTCGGCGTCCACCATCATGTTGACGAGATCTTCAAAGGAGACGGTCGGCCGCCAACCCAACTCTTCGCGGGCCCTGGTCGCATCCCCGCACAATGTATTGACGTCGGCGGGCCGGTACAAGTCTGGATCGATTTCGACGTGATCGTTCCAGTCCAAATCGGCACGGGCAAAGGCCCGTTCGACGAATTGGCGGACCGAGTGTTTCTCACCCGTCGCGATCACGTAATCATCCGGTTCGTCCCGCCCGAGCATCAACCACATCGCGCGGACGTAGTCACCCGCAAAGCCCCAATCGCGCTGAGCGTCCAGGTTGCCCAATTTCAGACGATTTTGCTGGCCCAGTTTAATCCGCGCGACGGCGTCGGTAATCTTTCGCGTCACAAATTCCTTGCCCCGCTGGGGAGATTCGTGGTTGAACAGAATTCCGCTGGTCGCGTAAATTCCATAACTTTCGCGATAGTTCACCGTGATGAAATGTCCGTAAACTTTGGCGACCCCGTATGGGCTGCGGGGCCAGAACGGCGTTTGTTCCGTTTGCGGCTCTTCACGCACGTTGCCGAACATCTCGCTGCTGCTGGCCTGGTAGAAGCGGATTTTCGAATCCAGTTGTCTCACGGCTTCAAGCATCCGCGTGACACCGAGCCCGGTAAATTCGCTGGTCAATAGCGGCTGCGACCAACTGGTCGGTACGAAACTCTGCGCGGCTAGATTATAAATTTCATCGGGCTGTGCCGCTTCGACGAGTCGCACAATGGAAAGCTGGTCCAGCAAATCGGCTTGATGCAAGTGGAGCTGGTCGCGCAGATGCTCGATGCGCTCGAAATTCCCGGTGCTCGACCGCCGCACCATGCCATGAACTTCGTAGCCTTTTTCGAGCAGCAATTCGGCCAAGTACGTGCCGTCTTGACCGGTGATGCCGGTGATCAGTGCGCGACGAGACATATGCGGCTAATGGCCAGACCCCGACATCCGATGACCAAGCGAAAACAGTTATTCGAGGTGGTCATTGAGATTTGGTTATTGGCCATTGTTTGGATCGTTTGAGTTTTGTTCGGTGGAATCGTTCGGCGGGTCCGTGTCGTTTGCGACCGCCGCGCTCGCCTCCGCTCCATTTTCTTCACGTGGAACGCGGACGATCGCCGCCAGTTCATCGTTGCTATCGGTATTCATGATGCGGACGCCCTGCGTGTTGCGGCCGATCACGCTGATGCCATTGGCCGCGATCCGCTGAATCTTACCTCGTCGGGTCATCATGATAACCTCGTCGCTGTCCGTGACCCGCGCGATGCCAATGACGGGACCGTTGCGATTGCTGGTCTTGATGTCGCGTACACCTTTGCCGCCTCGACGCTGCGTGCGGTAGCGTCCGGTCGAACTGCCCCGGTCCGCATCTGGGTCTGAAACTTCGCCATCCGACTGGTCGCTCTCATCGACCGTGGTACTGCCGGCGCCAAAGATAGTCCGCTTACCATAACCGTTTGCACAGGCGGTCAGCAGTGTCGATTCCGATTCAGCCACGACCATACCTACAACGCGATCATCGCCGACCAGCCTGATGCCTCTGACACCCGATGAATTCCGGCCCATCGGCCGCGCGTCGGCTTCGTTGAAGCGGATCGCCATACCCTTGGATGTGGCCAAAACGACTTCGTCGCCCGGCTTGGTGATCTGGACATCGACCACTTCGTCCCCTTCGCGGAGCTTGATCGCGATGATGCCGCCCTGCCGCGGTCGGCTGTATTTATCAAGCGACGTTTTCTTTACCTGCCCGCTCGCTGTCGCCATTATGAGAAAATGCCCGGGCCGATCAAAGCCGCGCACTGCGCGGCAGTCGGCGATTTTTTCGTCTTTCTGTAAATTCAGCAGGTTCACAATCGCGCGGCCGCGACTTTCCCGCGATAGCTGCGGCAAGTCGTAAACTTTTTGCCAGTAGACGCGGCCCTTGTTCGTAAAGAACATCAAGTACGCGTGCGTACTGGCCACGAACAGGTGTTCGATTGGATCCTCGTCTTCGGTCTTTGCGCCTTTGAGCCCCTTGCCACCGCGCCGCTGCGCGCGATAGACGCTGGCGGCCGTCCGCTTGACGTAGCCGTTGTGGCTGATCGAGACAACCATCGTCTCTTCTGTGATCAGTTCATCGAGGTCGATGTTTCCGATTTCTTCACCGCTGATTTCCGTCCGCCGCTTGTCGCTGAACTTCTTTTTCATGTCGGCGAGGTCGTCTTTGATAATCTGCAAAATGTTTGCTTCGTCGGCGAGGATGCGGTTGAATTCGGTGATATCCTCCAGTAACTTTTTGTGTTCGCCTCCGAGCTTTTCCTGCTCGAGGTTGACCAGCTGGCCGAGCGTCATTTTCAGAATCGCGTCAGCCTGCACAGGTGTCAGATGATAATTCTCGCTGATTCCGTGCTCTTCTTGAAATGACCGGTAACCTTCGTCTCCCAGCGCCCGCGCTAGCATCGCGCCGGGGCAGTCGAGTTGCATCAACTGCTGTTTCGCTTCGGGCTGGGTGGTCGAGGCGCGAATGACGGCGATTACCTCGTCGATATTGGCGTGCGCCAGCAGCAGCCCTTCGACCGTATGCTTGCGGTTGCGGGCCCGCGCAACGAGAAACTGCGTCCGCCGCCTAATGACCGAAGCCCGATGGCGGACAAATTCCTCCAACATCGCTTTAAACGACAGCTGGCACGGCTTGCCGTCGACCAGAGCAAGGAAATTCAGCGAGAATGTCGTTTGCAATTGTGAAAACTGATAGAGCTGGTTCAGCACGACTTCCGCATCGGCGTCGCGTTTGACGTTGATTACCAGCCGGACCGGTTCTTTCAGGTCGCTTTCATTGCGGATGCCGCTGATGCCTTTGATCCGGCCATCGGTGGCTAGGGCCGCGATATTCTCTTCGATACGATCGCGAGCGGCTTGATAGGGGATCTCGTGGATGACGATTCTTTGCCGGTTTTTGCCGTGTTCTTCGATCGAACACCGAGCCCGCAGCGTAATGCGGGCCCGCCCGGTGTGGTAACCGTTGCGGATGCCACTGCGGCCGCAAATAATACCGCCGGTGGGAAAGTCCGGCCCGGGACAAATCTCCAGCAACTCATCGATCGACACTTCGGGTTCGTCGATTACGCGTGTCAGCGCGTCGCAGACTTCCCCAAGATTGTGGGGTGGAATCGATGTCGTGTATCCGACCGCGATCCCGTTCGCACCATTGACCAGTAAATTTGGAAACCGCGAGGGTAAAACGGTGGGTTCTGTGCGGCGCTCGTCGTAGGTCGGCAGATAATCGACCGTGTCGAGATTCAAATCGTCCAGCAACTGCGCGGCCGGCGCGGCCATCCTCGCTTCGGTGTATCGCATGGCGGCGGGCGGCAGGCCGGCGATCGAGCCGAAATTGCCCTGCTTGTCTATCAGCACATAGCGCAAATTCCATTCTTGCGCCATGCGGACCAGCGTCGGATAAATGACACTTTCACCGTGCGGATGATAGTTGCCGCTCGTGTCGCCGGAGATTTTTGCGCACTTGATGCGACCTGCGCCGGGAGTCAGGTTCAGGTCGTTCATGGCGACCAGTATTCGCCGCTGCGACGGTTTCAAGCCGTCGCGGACATCGGGCAGCGCGCGACTGGCAATGACGCTCATGGCGTACGTCAGATAGCTGTTTTTAAGCTCATCCTCGATGGGCAGATTGATGATATTTCCCGCTGGCGGGCCGCCGTCGCCGGAGCCGTTATCTCCGTCGCCCCCCGTCCGCCCTTCGGGATCAGGCAGGTCGGAATCCGTAGCCAAAGATCAGTCCTTTCAGGCCAAATTCTTACCAAATTGCAAACCACCGATTGTATCGTTTTGGCCCTCGATTCACAACGCCTCGCGGCCGTTATTAGTCGTCGTAAATCGTGAAACTGCAAGGCCCTCCACGCCACTCGCTGAAGCGTGACTTGGCGGGCGCCAGGCGGGGCAGTCGCGGCGAATATCTGCTCCCCGCCGAGACGCGATTCAACAAAATTTGCAGAGCAGATTAGGATCGACGCGAGGCATCATTCGCCTGCCAAGTTGAGAATAACGCACCGCCGCAATAAGTTTTGCTTGCTTCGGTCCCGACCGTGCCACGAACTGCCATAAGGGCAC
>JAYGDO010000658.1:0-8687 GCA_046582885.1 Pirellulales bacterium
AGTAGTCGCAACGTCGGCTTGGCAGTGTGCCATAGCTGCCCCATAGCCGCAGCGGCCCGTTCGATGCTTTTTCGACGCAGTTCCCAAGATGCGTGCAACCAGTAAGGGCCACGAACCATCACTACCAACCGGTCTTTCTCAGGTTCAGTTTGATGCCGGTCGGCGGTGCTGGTGGACAACAACTTCAGTAGCTCGCGCGCGGACTGAAATTTTTTGATGCGGCGGGCTGCTCTAACATTCGCTCGTGTTTTTTCAGTGAGTTGCCCCGAGTGTTTCGACCGACCGTTGTGTTTGGCGGACTTGACACGGTTGGCCGCGCGCGACTTACGGCGATTGGCCGAAACCAGGGCTTTGATCAGTTCCTCTTTCCGCATGGCGTGCCAGCCAGACACGCCCTCGCTTTTTGCCATCTGGCCAAGCTCTTTGCACGAGTAGAACCGTAGAGAGACAGCGGTCATCGGCGGGTTGCCTTCCATAACGCGTTGTAACGTTGGCGTGGGGTGGTGTGAGCGTCGTCCTTGAGTTCGTCAATCGCCCGTTCACCCACAAGGCAGTCCCAGCCCCCATGAGTCCTCCTGAGATGGCTGTGATGCATGCCGCAACGCGCCCCGCTCGAGAGGTTGGCATCTGGCGACTGACAACTGCAGGTGGATTTCACGAGTCGGAAGGCTCGTGACGGTTATGCAGTCAAATCAGCCACCTTTTATGGGTCTGAGTCTAATTTGTCGGTTGAATTTAGGCAATATCCCGCTTTGGCGAACATGCCTAAATAATTGGCGATGTCCATTCATAACATGCTTCTATGTCATTGGTTATCACGACTGATCCGCAGACATGGTCGTTTATTGTATATAACTCTAAAGAGGGGGTATCAGTTCAGCGATGGTAACGCCGGGTGGCGGCGGGGGGCATGGGGACTCGCCGGAATTCCAAGAGTTACGCGATTTTTGTGTCGTCTGTGTGAAGTTACGGACAATTGTCGGCTTTTGTTTCGAGCATCTAGTCGCCGCGTCGCCTCTTTCGGGAAACGGAGGGTGGCGATGAAGATAAAGTGAGTAGCTTTGTGGGGGGCCTGGCCCGCGTTCAGTCTCAAACTTCTAGCGGGCAAAGTGGCGTACGGTGCGGCTTGGATTTGTGCCGGGAGCGCGTGCGAGACGGCCCGCATCGCCCCGTCAAGTTTGAGCCGGAACGAACCGATCGAGAATTTCATTATTCAGTCGTTGACCACCTGATAGCGTTTGGATAGATTGTGCGGCTTAGTTGATTCTGACGTGTACCAAAAACACGCCGATGAGGAAGGCTTAGGGGCTCTCGCGTAAAGGCCGCCCGCACCGGTCGCGGGTTGTTGATCGGGGGATCGCCGACCGCCTATCGGTCCAACTGTGACCAACCCGCCTGATGATCGCTCGCCGATGGCAATTGCGTACACGTGGGCGGCACGTGTGGTGGCTGCCTCTATCGAGATGGTCGCACCTGGCCTGCTGGGGTATTGGGTAGACCAGCAGTTGGGCACGGTGGTGCTGTTCCTGATTTTGGGGTTGGTGTTTGGTACGGTGGTCGGAATTTTACACCTATTAAGCATGACCAAGTCAATTTCTGCCGATTCGAACGACAAAAAAGACTCCACTGCCGGAACAAAAAATCAATGAATCGGTGCGAAAGTCGTTTTTTACCGTATGTCAGACGTTTGGGTGTGACTGCAAGAGGCGGTCTGCTGATTGCCGCCGTGCTGTTCTCGTATTTTCTCGTCGCGCCGGTGGCGTGGCTGATTTCGGGGAGGGTCGGTTTGCTCGCCGCGGCTGTTGCCGCCGGGCTCTGTGTGGTGGCCGCGCTGGCGGCGTTGCTGGTAAATTTCTTTTTTCACGGTCCCGCGCTGGCATTGCACAGTATGGTGGCCGGAATGATGCTGAGGATGGGCATACCGCTTGCGGTGGGCATGGTCCTGCATCAAAAAGTAGAACTGCTCGCTACCCACGGTATGCTCTACTACATGGTCGTTTTTTATTTCATTTCACTGGCCACTGAGGTCGTGCTGACGCTACCGGCGGTATTGCCGAGCGGTTTGGAAATAAGGAAGTCGTAACGCATGGCTGGCAGTATCGAACAAACGATCGCCCACGTGCAGGATTCGTATTATTTCGAAGTTCCGCAAGCGCTGGTCGCAGGCGGCAAGCTGTGGATCCCCCAGCCGTTCGGCGAATTGAGCGGCGGCCTGCACCCGGAACCAATTTCGGGATTCTGTATCTCGAAGTTTATGGTCCTGCAGGTCGTGGTTGCGTTGTTGTTGGTTGTGGTGTTCATTCCCGTCGCGCGGCGTATCGCTACGGGCGAGAGGCCCCGAGGTAAGTGTTGGAATTTCTTCGAGGTACTGCTGCTGTTCATCCGCGACGAGATCGCGCGGGCGGCGATCGGCAAAAAGGACGGCGACCGGTTTGTGCCAATTCTGTGGTCGTTTTTCTTTTTCATTCTGTTCTGTAATCTACTGGGCCTCGTGCCTTGGTTGGGAACGGCTACGGGGGCCGTAGGCACCACGGGAGTGCTGGCGGGCGTCGTCGTATGCGTGTCCATTGGTGCGGGCAGTTCCAAAATGGGTGTGGTCGGCTTCTGGAAGGCCCAAGTGCCGCACGTTGAGTTGCCGGCCTTGTTGGCGGCGGGCTTGATCCCCATGCTTTTTGTGATTGAAGTGCTGGGTCTGTTCATCCGGCACATCATGTTGGCCATGCGTCTGTTTGCCAACATGTTTGCGGGACACATTGTGCTCGTCGTGCTGATGGGCTTTATTGCCTCCACCGCCGGGGCCTGGGCTTGGTACGGCGTCATGCCCGCGTCGGTTTTTGGCTGTACCGCGATGATGCTGTTGGAAGTTTTCGTTGCGTTCTTACAAGCCTATATTTTCACCTTTCTGTCGGCACTTTGGATTGGCATGGCAGTTCACCCGCATTAGTTAACTTCGTATTCGTCTGTTACATAGAAGAATCTTTTAGACCTAGGAGATGAGTAAAGTGATCAACAAGATTCGAATTGCAGTGTTGTGTTTTGCCGCTGTGGCGATTCTCGCTTCGCCAGCGTTGGCGGAAGGTGGTGGTGCCTTGACGTCGGCTGCGGCCGGTGCGGGTATTGTGATCCTTGGTGCGGGGTACGGCATCGGCAGGATTGGTTCTGCGGCTGTTGAGAGCCAAGCCCGCCAGCCGGAGGCGGCCGGGGTGATCCAAACAGCCATGATCATTTCAGCGGCGTTGATCGAGGGTGTGACCTTGTTCGCGCTGGTTATCTGTATCATGAGCGTTGGTTAACAGGCCGATTGTCCTTAATCGAGGTCCGGAGTCATGACCGCACTACGATGCGCATTAATGGCGTGCGTTTGTCTATCGGTATTGATGTCGTCACAGCGTACGGCCCTTGCCGCGCCGGCTGCAGGTCAGGCGGAAGCAGATTCGCACGGCCACGGCGAACCAAGCCAGATTGAAAAACTGGCAAAGACACTAGGTTGGCGCACTGATTTGGCGATATGGACCGCTGTGGTTTTTCTCGTCACGCTGGCCGTGTTATGGAAGTTCGCCTGGGGGCCAATCGTTGCGGGCTTGAAAAAGCGAGAAGATGTGATTGCCCAGAACATCGCGACCGCCGAAGGCGCCGCCGAGGAAGCCCGCAAACTGACGTCGGAATACGAGGCGAAACGGGCCGGAGCGGCGGATGAGGTGCGCGGGATTATCGAAGAAGCTCGTCGGGACGCCGAGCACACCGCGCAGCAGATCGTCGAGAAGGCGCAGCAAAAGACGAAGGAAGACGGCGATCGCATGTTGCGTGAGGTCGCCACGGCTAAAGACTCGGCTCTGAAGGAAATCGCCGATCGCGGAGCGGATCTGGCGGTCGATCTGGCGGCACAGATCATTCGCCGTGAATTGACCGCCAGCGACCACAGCCGACTGATTCAGCAGGCAAAAGCCGATTTTGCCTCAACCGAGCCCAGTAGTAATTAGAAGTAAGCGGACGTTTACCCGGCCCCCCGTTGGGTCGATATTGGCATGCCCAAAACCAAAACGATCGACGTCGCCGGCCAACAAATCGGGGTCGTCTATGCCGCGGCGCTCTACGAGGCAGCAGCGGAGCAGGCTTCGGTTGACGAATTGCTGGTGGAATTCGATTCGTTGGTCGTCGATGTCCTCGATCGGTTTCCCGAATTTGAACGCGTGTTGGCCAGTCCGCGTGTGCACGAGTCGGAAAAGAAGCAGCTGATCGATCAGGTCATTGCGCCGCAGGCGTCGGGTCTGTTGACGAATTTTTTGAAAGTGCTGGCCGAACGCGAACGGCTGGGCTGCTTGCGGCAGATTCGCGATGCGTTGGAGGAATTGCATAACCAGCGGCAAGGACGTGTTCGGGTCGAGGTCACCACGGCCGTCGAGTTGGATGAAACGGCTCTCGGACAACTGCGGGACGACATTCGACGTCAATTCGGCAAACAGCCGATCTTGGCAACGGCGGTCGATCCCGCGCTGATCGGTGGTGTTCAATTGCGGTTTGGCGACCGTGTATACGACGGATCGGTGGCGTCGGAACTGTCCCGAGTCCAGGGCGTTATTAATCAACGAAACAAAGCGGAAATTGACATTCACCCAGAACAATTTCAGGAAAACTGAGGATGTTGGGAAGGCGAAGTTCCCGCCGATCGTAGGCAGGATCTGGGACGGGGCTCGGCAGGGGTCTCGCCCTCCCAATGAATCATTTAAGGCAAAGAGTCATGAAATTCCGAGCTGACGAGATTGCGTCCGTCATTCAAAAAGAGGTTCAAAATTACCAGTCGCAGATTGATGTCCGCGAGGTGGGCGAGGTGCTTGAGGTGGGCGATGGAATCGCCCGGGTCTACGGCCTGTCCGGCGTGATGGCGCTGGAAATGGTCGAGTTTCCCAACGGGGTCAACGGTCTGGCGTTCAACTTGGAAGAGAATTCGGTCGGTATCATCATCCTCGGCGGTTTCTTGGAGATTAACCAGGGCGATGAGGTCAAAAGTCTCGGCAAGTTGCTCTCCGTTCCGGTGGGCGATGCTATGGTCGGTCGTGTGGTCGATCCGCTGGGCAATCCGATTGACGGCAAGGGGCCCGTTGTCGCTTCCGAGTCTCGCCCCGTCGAAGTGATCGCACCGGGTGTCGCCGAGCGTCAGCCCGTTTGCGAACCGCTGCAAACCGGAATCAAGGCGATCGATTCAATGACGCCGATCGGCCGCGGTCAGCGCGAGCTGATCATCGGCGACCGCAAGACCGGAAAAACGGCTATCGCCATTGATGCCATCATCAATCAAAAAGAATCGGGAGTGAAATGTTTTTACGTTGCGATCGGACAGAAAGATTCGTCGGTCGCCGGGACTATCGAAGTGCTCCGCCAGCACGGTGCAATGGACTATACGACCGTGGTTGTCTCCGGCGCCAGTACGCCGGCGCCGCTGCAGTACATCGCTCCGTATACCGGCACGGCGATGGCCGAGCATTTCATGCACAACGGCGAACATGCATTGATTGTTTACGACGATCTTTCCAAGCAGGCGCAGGCATACCGGCAGTTGTCGCTGCTGATGCGTCGTCCGCCCGGCCGTGAAGCTTATCCGGGCGACGTTTTTTATTGCCATAGCCGTTTGCTCGAGCGTTCGTCGAAAATGTCGGAGGAGAAAGGCGGCGGTTCGCTCACTTCGCTGCCGATTATCGAGACGCTTGAGGGCGAGGTTTCAGCCTATATCCCCACCAACGTGATTTCGATTACGGACGGCCAGATTTATCTGCAGCCCGATTTATTCTTTGCCGGGCAGAGGCCGGCCATGAACGTCGGTATTTCGGTTTCACGCGTCGGCGGGGCGGCCCAGGTCAAGGCCATGAAAAAAGTGGCCGGCGGGCTGCGTCTGGACTTGGCGGCGTTCCGCGAGTTAGAGGCCTTCGCGCAGCTCGGCACGGACCTCGATGCAGCCACACAACTGCAGCTTGACCGTGGATACCGTATGGTCGAGTTGCTCAAGCAAGGACAGTACAAACCGTACAATGTTGTGGATCAGATTCTCAGCATCTACGCGGGGACGCGCGGCCATCTGGACAAGGTTCCCGTTACCGACGTCGCGGATTGGGAATCCAGCTTCCTGCAATTCATCCGTGAGCAGAAAGATGAAATCTGGCAGCGGCTGGAAAAGACGAGGGATCTCGACGAAGAAACCGAAAACATGATTAAGCAAGCGATCGAAGAGTTCGCGCTGCAATACGAGGGGAAGAAGAGGGAAGCGGCCACAGCCACCAGCTAGAACGGAATTGATTCCGTACAGGCCACAACCACACGGGGAATGACGCCCGTTTTATTTTGTTATGAACCCACGCAAACTCGATAAACGCCGTAAGTCAATTCGCAATATCCGCAAGATCACGCGGACGATGGAGTTGATTGCAACTGCGAGGTTTCGACAGGCAATGGATCGTGCCGAGGCCGCCAGCGCGTACACGGATCACATTTCAAGGCTGGTCAAAGATCTCGCCAATGCGGGCCTCGAAATAAGTCATCCGCTGCTGCAATCGCCTGAGACAACCAACTCGGCGAAGTTGCTTGTCATCAGTGCCAATCGGGGATTGTGCGGTGGTTACAACGGCAACGTCGGCCGCGCCGCGTTGGAGCGGTGGACCGATTTGGGCGGGTTGGCCACAGAGCGGACGTTGGAGATTTCCGGTAAGCGTGGCATCGGCTTTTTCAAGCATCGTGGTGTGGATGCTGCCGAAGCCTTTACGCATTTCGAGGATAAGCCGGCTTTCGACGAAGTTGAAGTGCTCGCGAACCGCTACCTGGAGGCTTATGTTACCGGCGAGCTGGATCGACTGGATGTGGTCTACACGAAGTTCGTCAGCATGTCCCGACAGGTGGCGACGGTCGAGACGCTCCTGCCCCTGGGTTCGTTGAGCGACGAGGAAGAAGCGGCCGGCGGTGACGGCGAATCGATGTACGAATTTCTGCCGTCCGCCGAGAGTATTTTGGAAGAGATCGTACCGACTAGCTTCAAAGTCCGACTATTCAAATGCTTCCTGGATGCGGCCGTCAGCGAGCAAATTTCCCGTATGATTGCCATGAAGGCAGCCACGGAAAGCGCCGACGATTTGATCCGCTCGCTATCGATGACCTACAACCGTGCACGCCAAGGCAAGATTACCGGCGAGCTGCTTGAAGTCATGGGTGGCGTCGAAGCGCTAAAAAAATAGCAAGAACCTTTTGCTCCCCACCGAGGGGGTGAGAATAAAAAACGCAGATCGACGAGAGCGAAAACTAAAAAGGAAAAACCTTCAATGGCAACCGCTACCGCAACTAACGTCGGCCACATCACCCAGGTGATCGGTTCGACGTTCGACGCACAATTTCCCGAGGAGAATCTACCGGCGATTTACAATGCCGTAAAAGTGCAGTCTCAGCACAAGGGTGTGACGATCGATCTGACCGGTGAGGTGCAGCAACACCTGGGCGGCGGGCGTGTCCGCTGTGTCGCTCTGGGAAGCACCGATGGTTTGATGCGCGGTGAAGAGTGCGTCGATACCGGGGCACCGGTCTCCGTGCCGGTCGGCGAACAGACTTTGGGCCGAGTTTTCAACCTCATCGGCGAACCGGTCGATGGTCGTGGTCCGGTGGAAACTGCCGAACGCTGGCCGATCCACCGCGAGTCGCCGCAAATTAGCGAGCTATCGACCAGCACCGAGTTGTTCACGACCGGTATCAAAGTCATCGACCTGCTGACGCCGTTTGTGCGCGGCGGCAAGGCGGGGCTGTTCGGCGGGGCCGGTTTGGGCAAGACCGTCATCCTGACCGAATTGATTTCTCGTGTTGCTAAGGAACATGGCGGCTACTCGGTGTTCGCCGGCGTCGGAGAGCGAACCCGTGAAGGTACCGACCTGTGGCTGGAAATGCAGGAAACCAAAATGGGAGGCGATGCTGGCGGCAGTGTGATGGATCAGACTTGCATGGTGTTCGGCCAGATGAATGAACCGCCCGGTTCCCGCCTCCGCGTCGCGCTCAGTGCGCTGACGATGGCCGAATATTTCCGTGACACGACCGGCAAAGACACGCTGATGTTTATAGACAACATATTTCGTTTTTCGCAAGCGGGCAGTGAAGTGTCCGCCTTGCTGGGCCGTATGCCCTCCGCGGTCGGCTATCAACCTACGCTGGGCACGGAAATGGGCGAATTACAGGAGCGTATTGCGTCAACGGACAAGGGCGCAATCACATCGGTGCAGGCGGTATATGTCCCTGCCGATGATCCCACCGATCCCGCGCCGGCGACGGCGTTTGGACAGCTTGATGCGTTCATTTATCTCGAACGGTCCATTTCAGAAAAAGGCATCTATCCGGCCATCGATCCGCTGGCATCGTCGAGCCGTATTCTCGATCCGCAGTATGTCGGCGAACGGCATTACGCGATCGCACGCCGCGTTCAGGGTAATTTGCAGCGGTACCGCGAATTGCAGGACATCATCGCCATCCTGGGTGTGGACGAATTGAACGAAGAAGACAAGATCGTGGTCCATCGAGCTCGCCGAATTGAACGGTTTCTTTCGCAACCATTTTTTGTGGCCGAGGTTTTCACGGGCAAAGCTGGCGAATACACGTCCGTGGAAGATACGATCCGCAGTTTTGAAGAGATTTGTGAGGGTAAATGGGATCACCTTCCCGAGCAGGCC
>JAYGDO010000008.1:0-12796 GCA_046582885.1 Pirellulales bacterium
CTGATAGCAGCCGCCCTTAAGCCGCTGAAAGATAAACGAGCCATTTGGTAACACCGCTGTCGTTGCTACCTTCCGACCGTCTTGCCAAAGCTCAACCATCCGCGGGGTCGCGTTGCCGTTCCGCAGGTCAGCAACGCGACCAAAAAACTGGCTGTGCGGCGACAGCACGACATCGGTTGCCTCCACATTGACGCGGCTCGTGGTTGGTGACTCTGCCGACCCGGCGCTGCCGGTTATGGAAACGGCGACGGCCAGCGCCATCGCGACATGCGTGAACCGTAATGTCTCGGTCATTCTTGGTATCCGGCCGCTAGGTTGACGAGAATTCGCGAAAAGATGGAACTGCTGCGATTTGATATAGTGGCTTTCGGCATCGCTGCAGGCGATTGTAAAACCAATCCTGACAAACGTATTGCTGCTGTCGTTGCATGCGATCCTGATCTGCCGGCCGGCCGCGTCGCCGCGAGAATACCGCGGCACCGCTGTTGCTTGCATTGCCTCGCGCACTTCTGCGCCGTGCAACTCTTCGTGTGGCGTCCGCCAATCTATGCCGGTCTACATCGCACACCGCAACCGACCAAGATAAAGTGCCGAAATAAATCCGGCGGTGGAGAGGATGCCAGGAGGATGCCAATAATGACCGTAGTAGACCGATTTAAACTGCGGTTCCGGTGAGGAACGGAACGACGGTCTCGGCATTGGCGACCCCCAAAGCAATCCGCCCCCCCAGTTCGTTCCTTAGGTCCGTTTTCCTTGCGGCTACCCTCCCGACCTTTACTTCTTTTTGGATGAAAGCAGCCCGCGAGCCTGCATCCACTCCTCACACCGCTTTGGCCAACTATCCGTGCCCGCCGTATTGAGGGCCAGTCCCAAACCGTGACGTCCCTTTTCGTAAATGTGCATTTCGGCCGGTACACCCGCCCGACGGCAGGCCAGGTAAAACTGCACGCTGTTTTCCGCCGGCACACCGCGGTCCTCGGTCGTGTGCCACAAGAATGTCGGTGGCGTCCGTTTGGTGACCTGTTTTTCGTTAGACAGGCTTTTAATTAATTCGGCATCCGCATCGTTGCCGAGTAAATTGCGCTGCGATCCCCGGTGCGTGAATGGCTCGTCAAATGCAATCACCGGGTAGCAGAGCACTGCGAAGTCCGGCCGGCAACCCGCCCGTTCGACCGGGTCGTCGCCGCCCGGCTCCCCGTCGTCAAAATGTGTGGCCGCGGTCGATGCCAGGTGTCCGCCGGCAGAAAAACCAAGCACACCAATTCGCGACGGATCGACGCCAAATTCGTCGGCCCGCGCGCGGACGGTGCGGATCGCACGCTGAGCGTCCTGCAGTGGTGCCGGGTGGCCGTAGCCTTTACCGCGATGGCGATAATCGCAGATGAAACCGGCAACGCCAAACGAATTAAGCCATTTGCCGATGTCGTGGCCTTCATGTCCCATCGCCAATCCGCCATAACCGCCGCCGGGACAGATGACGATCGCCGCGCCGTTGGCCTTCTCCTTTTCCGGCAAGTAGATGATCAGTTGCGGCTTATCCTTTTTTTCGTCGCCCAACGCCCCCGGCGCGCCCTTGGGCCAAAGCAGTTCTGTGCGGGGTTCGGCGAATGTCAGGCCACACGTCGAAGTAGCCGTGGCGACCAATAAACCGACAAACACTTGCACAAGATTTTTTCGCTGAAATTTCATGATGATTTTCTCGCTGCGGTTCGCAATTTCGTCAAATGGCCGTTTAACCTTCCCGAGAAGATACGTGAGGGATATTAATTCGTTGTCTCCATAGTAGAAGCCGACCGTTAAATATATTCCTGTCCCGTCGGCATAATCACCAGCTCCGGCACCCGTGCCCGCGGCGGCAGACCAACGACCATCAGCACCGCGGCCGCGACATCTTCCGCTTTCAGAATCTGAGCACGGTGCTCGTCGCTGACCGACGTCGGGCGGTCTTTGAGAATAGGTGTGTCAACTTCGCCGGGATAAATGTTGGTGACCCGTACGCCGTCCGCTGCGGCTTCGGCACCGACGGAAATGCCCAGCGCCGTTTGCGCGAACTTGGCCGCATTGTAGCCGACTCCGCCAAGCGGTCCGGCGCGTTTTCCGGAGGCTGACGAGATGTTGATGATCAATCCGTCGCCCCGCTCGCGCATCGCCGGCAGAACTTCGCGAATGCAATTGTACGATCCCGTCGCGATGATCTCGATCATACGATCCCAATCCTCCGGGGCAAGGTTTCCGATCATTCGTTTCGGCACGTTGATGCCGGCCGAATTGACCAGAATGTCGATGTTTCCCAACTGCTCGCCCGCGGCTCGGAACAATTCGCCAACACTTTCGCGGTCCGACACATCGACCGAATGTGCCACAAACCTCGCTGCCGAAGGTCGCGTCGCTAACGCCTCATCCAGCCGCGGTTGGCCGCGTCCGCAAATCAAAACCGCGCAACCTTCGTCGACCAACGCCTGCGCGATGGCCAATCCGATGCCTGATCCGCCACCTGTGACGACGGCCGTCTTTCCGCTAAGCTGCACGGGGCGCCTCCCTTGCTTTGGAAACACATTGAAGTTTTCACTCTTGTAGCGAACGATGGCGCCGAAGTAAACGGTCCCGTTCGGTCGGCTAAATTGCAAAGATGCCGGTCTGTTGCGAAAATAGCCGGTTGTGGACCGCAGGGCTGAGACAGGAAGTTCATGGAAACCGGCCGGCTTAGAACATATCTCAAAGAAGCCTCCCAGGCGCGCGATTGGTTGCAATCGTTGGGTGTCACGGACACCACCCGCGGCCATACTAATTTTCTGCAAATGGTCCAAGCCGGCGTGCCGTTGGACCTGCTGGTCGTCATGTCGGAGCAACTTGGAGAATTTTTGCCCGCGGCCAGCGACCCGGATATGGCGCTGAACAACCTAACACGTTTTATCGCCGCCTCGCGAAGTCCGCTCAGCCTGGCGACGCTTTTTGAGCGCGACGCCGACGCTCTGAAAATCCTGGTGCAGATTTTTTCCGCTAGCCAGCACCTCAGCGACCTGCTGATTGCCGACCCGGAAAGTTACGACCTGTTGAGGATGACCGGCGGCCAGCCGATCGCCCGAGAAACGTTGGTCGAAGAGATTTGGAGCGCACTGGAACCGCTCGAAGACGACCGCGAGGCGATGGCCGCCCTCCGCCGCTACAAACAGCGCGAGACATTGCGTATCGCCTATGGCGACATAATTCGGCAGCAGCGTTTGGAAACGGTAACGCGACAGATATCATTCTTGGCCGACGCAATTACCGACGGCGCCTTGCGATTCTGTCGACGTGCGGCGGAAGCCAAACGTGGTACGCCGCTTGGACCGGGTGACAAGCCCGCCAGGCTGGTGGCGTTAGGGATGGGCAAGCTCGGCGGCGTCGAGTTGAATTATTCGAGCGATATCGATTTGATCTTTCTCTACGATCATGACGGGTCGACCGACGGTCTGCGAACGCAGAGTAACGCCGATTTTTTTGCGGGCGTTGTACGCGACGCGGTCAAGCTGCTGAGCGACAACACGCCAACCGGGATGGCGTATCGAGTCGATCTGAGGCTGCGGCCCAACGGTTCGCAAGGCGAGTTGGCGCTCAGTGTTGACGATGCGGTGCACTATTACGACATCATGGGCCGTACTTGGGAGCGACAAGCGCTGATTAAAGCTCGACCGGTCGCCGGCGACCTGGAGCTTGGCGAGCGATTCCTCGACCGATTGGAGCCGTGGCTGTATCGGCGTTACCTGGGATTGGCCGACATTACCGAAATCAAAGCGCTAAAGCGCCGCATTGAACGCCGGGCGCGCTCGGCGGGAGAAGAGGCCTACAACGTTAAAACGGGCCACGGCGGAATTCGGGATATCGAATTTGCCATCCAGTTCTTACAGCTCCTCAATGCGGGCGACTTGGCTGAAGTCCGCACCGGCAATACGCTGGAAGCCATCGATCATCTGGCTAAGGCGGGTTGTCTGACGGACCAGGAGCGATCGCTGTTGTCGGAAAACTATCGCTTCCTCCGCAAGCTCGAACATCAATTGCAGATCATGTTTGACTTGCAGACGCACCAGTTGCCGCGCGATGAATCGGAACTACAGAAAATGGCGATCCGCCTCGGTTACGGAGGCCCCGGCGGTCGGTCGCCGGCTGAGGATTTTGCGGACGATTATCAACGCATCACGCAGGTCAATCGCAAAGCGCTCGATCACCTGCTGCACGATGCGTTTGGAGATGATGCACCTGCGGATCCCGAAGTCGATTTAGTGCTCGACCCCAATCCTTCCCAGCAACAAATCGCCGAGATACTTTCGCGCTACCGTTTCAAAGATGCCGACCAGGCTTACCGCAACTTGATGGACCTGGCGACCGAAAAAATCCAGTTCCTGTCCACCCGCCGCTGCCGTCATTTTCTGGCAGCGATCGCGCCCCGGCTGCTCAAAGCGATCGCATCGCGGCCCGATCCTGATTCAACGCTGACCAACCTTTGTAAGGTTAGCGATTCGCTGGGCGGTAAGGGCCTATTGTGGGAGTTGTTTAGCTTCAATCCACCCACTCTTTCGCTGTACGTCGATTTGTGCGCGACGAGCCAGTATTTATCGACCATGCTGGTAAGCAATCCGGGTATGATCGACGAACTGTTGGACAGCCTGTTGATGGACAAGCTGCCGGAATTGCGGCATCTGGAGTCAATGCTCGGCGACCTCTGCCGTGCGGCCGAGGATACTGAGCCGATTTTGCATAGTTTTAAAAATACGCAGCAGTTGCGGGTCGGCGTGCGGGATATTCTGAGAAAGTCGGACGTCCAGGAGACGACCGGGCTTTTGGCCGATATCGCGGAAACGTGTCTGCGACAGATCACCCGGCAGGAATACGGGAAGCTGGTCAAACGACTGGGCGAGCCGATCATCCCCGAAGGCCCCCGTGCCGGTCACGTCGCCGAACTGGTGATCGTCGCCATGGGCAAATTCGGCGGTCGCGAGCTAAACTACCACAGCGACCTGGACATCATTTTTCTTTATGAAGCGGACGGCGGCACGCAGCATCGCCGGCGAACGCATCGCTCGCACGAGATCACGTCGAATCAGCATTTTTTTGGCGAACTCGGCCAGCGGATTATCAAGGTCGCCAGCCTTCTCGGTCCCTTAGGTCGCCTTTACGAAGTCGACACGCGATTGCGGCCGACCGGGCGCAACGGCCCGCTGGCAACTTCGCTGCCGGAGCTGAAGCGGTACTTCTCCGAGGGCGGCGGGCAGCTTTGGGAGCGGCTCGCCGTCTGCCGAGCTCGCGTGGTCGTCGGCAATGAGTTGGCCGCCGCCGCGGCGCGGGAGGCGATTGCGGTCGCGGCGTTTGGTCGGAGCTGGCAAGCGGAAAATGTGGACGAGCTACTCAATCTACGCCGCCGATTGGAAGAGACGGCAAGTAAAGGCAACTTGAAGCGCGGCTGTGGCGGCATCGTCGATATCGAATTCATCACGCAGGTGCTGCAATTGCGTTTTGGGAAAAAGAACCCCAACATTCGCGAGCCCAATACGCTGGCCGCACTGATCGCACTGCACGACGAGCGTATCCTCGGCGACGGCGAATACGAGTTTCTGGACAAAAGTTACCGCCTGCTGCGGACGATCGAAGGCCGCCTGCGGTTGATGAACTCCAACGCCCGTGACGATTTGCCCGGGAATCCGGATGAGCTGGCAAAGCTCGCCAAGTCCCTCGACTACGCCGAACCGTCGGCGCTGGTCTCCGATTGCGAACAATACACCCGCCGCAATCGCGAACTGTTTGACCGATATATGTCCGAGTCGTCGTAAGTCGGGCTATGCCACCAATGAAGTCGCATATTTGTGGTGGGCGGGGCACAACCTACCGAAGGCGGAACCACACGCATAGCGCGATGCTGATAAATACCACGATCGTTTGTCGAAGCAAGCTATTGCCGAAAGCTGTGGCAAATTGCAAATCGGCCGCAATGATCGCCAAGGCAAGTGCGAGGATCGCCAGCAGGCCGCATTTGGTAGCGAGCGCGAACGCCATCAATACCAATGCAATGCTGGCCGTGATCCCGGTCAAAGCCGACAATCCGAAGAGGATGGCGCAGATGGTCATGAATTGCATGAGCGCCATCAAACCGAATTGTTTGCCGGCGTTTGTGCTGGCAGTGATGGAATCGGTTCTCATGGAAATTACTCCGCCGTGTTACACTGTGAACCGCATCTAGGCCTGTCTGTTAACAGCACCGATCATGTTTGGTTTGGGTTTTCGGCCCTGGTAGAGACGTTGAAAGGCACCGCGTGACGTATTTGTTGCGACTTTGGTTTGGCGTATCCGAGCCTGTCGGCCGCGTGGCGTATGCCGCAACAGGATTCGGGCTGATGGCGCTGAAGTACGGCGTCGAAGCGCTGCTGATTTGGATTTACACATCGGCCGCATTTTGGCCGTGGCATTTTCTCAATCCTGTGCTGAGCATTCGCACCGAGATGCTGCAGTCCGCACCGCCGTGGGTGGGCTGGGTACTGTTCATATGGTCGCTGCCGTTTCTCTGGATTGCGATAACGATGAGTGTCCGCAGGGCCGCCGACAGCGGAAGTTCGCCGTGGATGGGTTTGCTGGTGCTAGTTCCGTTGGCGAATTTGATGTTCATGTTGGCGATGTGTTGTGCGGCTCCTGTCGCGACAAGTGAGGGATGGTCGCCGTACCACCAACGACCCCACGTCAGCAGCTATGAGCGAGCCAAGTCGGCCGTGTTTGCACTTGGCATCAGCTTGATGGTCGGTGCGGTGATGATGATCGTCAGCATCTATTTGATGGAGTCTTACGGGGGGTCGCTGTTTCTCGGCGCGCCATTGCTGATGGGCGTGGTCGCGTCTTATCTTTCCAATCGCGACAGTCCGCGCAGCTACTGGTCGTCGGTCGGCTTGGGTTTGGTGTCGGTGTTGGTCGGCGCGTTGGCTTTGCTGCTGTTCGCGGTGGAAGGCCTCATCTGTGTGGTGATGGCAATTCCATTAATGTTACCGTTGGGGGCACTCGGTGGGCTGATGGGTAAGGCAATCGCCGATTCCACTCGCCGTCCTGCGCAAGAACTGATGGGAGTAATTCTGGTGCTGCCGATGTTGGCCGTCGCCGAGGCGCAGCTTCATTCCGGCACCGAATACGTAGTAATGACTGCCGTCAAAATCGACGCTCCGCCCGAAGTGGTCTGGCAACATGTTGTCGAATTTGCCGATTTGCCGCCTCCGCGTCAGTGGTATTTTCGCGCTGGTATCGCTTGCCCCGAGCGGGCACGCATCGTGGGCGAGGGAATCGGCGCCACACGTTATTGTGAGTTCACGACGGGTACGTTCGTCGAACCGATTACCGTTTGGGAGCCGGCTCGCCGACTGGCGTTTGACGTGACCGACCAACCCGCGCCAATGTCCGAATTAAGCCCGTATCGACATGTTCACCCGCCACATTTGGATGGCTATTTGCGAAGCAACCGCGGCGAGTTTCTATTGATTGCGCGGCCCGACGGCCGCACACGTCTGGAAGGGCGAACCTGGTACGAATTTGACATGTTCCCGCAATCCTATTGGACCCTCTGGTCTCATTTGTTTATCCATCGCATTCACGATCGCGTGCTCTTGCACATTAAAGAGCTCGCGGAAACATAACCGCTTTAGCCCGGTAGCGTGCGCGCCCGCACGCTTTTTCCCGGTACGGTCAACTTTCAGTTAGGTGCGAGTTTCTGTCGGAAAGTCCGGCTACGGTCCCAGCCGCCGCCAATGCCGTCGGGCCTAGGCCCGAGGAAATTGGGCGGCCGTTCACTCTTTCAAAAAACCCGCATGCGCCAAACCGGCGTAGTTGTCGGCATGGCCTTGCACTCGCAGCGTCATCGTCTTGTGGCCGGGTGGAATTTCGACGTTGACTTGCAGGCCCGTCTGATGGCGGCCGAATGATGGGGATTTTCCGTTTGCCGAACCGCTGCTCCAGTGCAGTTGGTCGTCGAGCAAAATCTCATAAGGCCCGACGGACTGCGCGCCGTCGGCCAAACCGACTACGGCGACAAACCGCCCCCACCCCTGGTCGAGATACACCGTTACTTTGTGCCGTCCGCCACCGAGGATGCCGAAGCCGTCGCGGTATGGATAACCTCGGATTGCGAGCGGTTTGCCATGGGACAGTTTTCCACGGTCGAGGGTCTGTGCGCCGCTGGGCGTTTGCACTTCGAGAAACCGCAGCGACGTCAGCGGCACGTCCGGCATGATCGGCTGTCCTGTCTTGGGCAGGTTGCGGACGATGGGGCCAATCAAAACCCGCTGCCAGACAACGCCGTTCGGTTTGATGCCTTCCGTACGGGGATACGCGCCGCCGGATTGCACGACCACCGATAGCTCGACATCCTGGTCTGCAAAGGGTCCCAGTGTCCACTTCCGCGCGTTGAATGTTCCAGCCTCCACCGTTTGAATGTCGCCGTTCATGATCGAACCGTGGCGCTGGCCGTTGACAAAGGCACAGATTCGGTGCTGGCCGTGATCCTGGGTCGCGCCGTTGTCGTCACTGGCGGCGCGGATGTCGAGCCAGGCATTGGTCGGCGCGACTTTAAACTTCTTGGTGAGCGCGAAAAGCGTATCGCCGGTTTTGACTTTGTCGCTGACGAATGGTTGCATGGCCACAATCCAGCGAAATTTTTCCCTCTGCCAATAGGGAATAAGCCGGAACCGCTGACGATCCTCGGCGCTGGTTTGCCAGCCGGCAAGTTGTGGAATCCAATCGGACAGTTTGCGTTTGCTCGGCGAGATTGCATCGCGGTCGATACGGACCAGCGTGGAGAGCCAATTTACCTCGTCGCGGATATCGAACGGATCCGTGCCTTCCGGGCGGCCACGATGTCCGTACTCGGTGACCAGCACAACCCGCCGCGCGGCTTGGAGTCCGCCGACGTCGAGCCGGACCGGCGCGTTGCCGCCTCGCAGAAAAGCGGCCTGCCAAGCCGGCCCGCCGCGGACGTCGTCTCGAAAAACCTTGCAAGTCGCACAGCCGCCACCTTTGGTGTCGTTGTCGATTCCAACCCAGCCTGTAAGCTGCCGTGCCGATGGCGGCAGGCGAAAGGCGATCACGCTATGCGAGTGCGTACCGAGGCCGATGTCGCTGATCACCTTGCCGCTGGAAAGCGGAAAACCGTGTAAGGACTGATTGCGCCGCCACTGCCAAGTGAATCCACTGTAATTTTTCTGGACGAGTGTTTCGGCCGGTAGCGACGAGAGCGGTATCTCGTCGGGATTGCGATAACTGCGCGATACGATTTCATCGAACGGCACACTGATCGAGTGCAGCGCCCATCTCGGTTGCATCAGATGCACGATGCCGTCGCGATCTTCCATCCGCACCATCGCGCGGCGTACTGTAAACACGGCTCCATTGGCGGCCGCGATACGCTCGATTCGTCCATCCGGGTCGCGGCACGGTGCGCGGACGTCGTCCAGCGCCGCCTCGATTGGATCGAGCGACATGGAATCCGGGACATGAATTTCAGCGAACTCGGTCAACCGCGCGACAAAACTGCCGCCTTGCTGTAACCCACGCAGCGACAGGTCGTCCCAGCGGAGTGCGTCAACGGTCGTCCGCCGCCCGTTTGCGAAAATGAGCTTGCCGCCGATCCGAGGCCCGCTGGCCTTGGTGTTGAATACAACACGTGCAATGTAGTCGGGACGTATCCAGATCGAATCGGATTGGCCATCGCCGCGCAATAGCGGAAATGGCAGACGTACTTCGGCCCTCTCGGATAGCCCCTCGGTTGCATCTGCCGGCAAGATGCGGACGAGCGTGCCTGGGACAACGTCACCGTTGGCCAATTCGATGTAAGGACCGGTCAGCTTGGGCTCCCGCCAGGTATCGCGAATCAGCCGGACGGGATTCTGAGCGTCGAATAACGACTGGCCCTTAAGCTGCGGTTTCCCAGCCGGATGATGCCAGTCGTCGATCTGGGGGCCGGTTACGGCCGTGCCATCTTGAAACAGGGCCAGAAAGCGATCTTCTCGCCGTTGATTGAGGCGTCGAGGTCCGCGGGCGGCGGCTTCGGCAGTCAGCAAGCATCCCGCGAACAGAACCAGCCACAAGACGACGCGGCGGTTGGGATCGAACGAACTAAGCCACCGATTTTCGGGCATCATTCAATCGGGATAAAAGTCGGACTTAACGAACGATAAAAAGATCACTTCGGTTCCAGCAGGACAATGTCGCCACTTTTAGCTGTTTCCTTCAGATTGACGAGTGCGGCGATGACGCGACCGTTGGTCGCTATTGCTCCTGCGTCGAAATGACTCTCGCCGTGGTTTGGGAACTCAGCGGTTTTGACGACCGACCCGTCGTCCGCCGCGAGCCAGTCGATGCGGCGGGTCAATCGGCTATTCGGTTGGTTTCCCGTTGGGACATGATCCAGCGTTGCGGCCAAGATCGTTTCATCTTTGCCCAACAAAATCGATTGGTAGTCGGCCGTCGTGCGGGATTGCCAAAGGGTCTTGCCATTTTCGACATTGAGCGCCGCGATCTTGTCTCCTTCTACGATGATCAATCGATCGTCAATTTGCCCCACCACCCGGCGAAGTGTCGGCGAGAACCGAGACCAGACTTCATGGCCCGTCGCGCTCTCGATGCAAACTACGTGAGGCGAGCCGGCCGAGTTCAAAAACACATGCTTACCGCTGACCACAATGTCATCCAATTGTTGCACATCCAGCAATATTGGATCGACTTCGGGCGGTACATACGAAAGCCTTCTAATCCACCGCGTGTTGCCGAACAGATCGCAGCAGATCAGCGAACCGCCACTGCGGATGAGCAAACTGTCGTCAACCAGTACCGGCGTGCCGACTCGATAAGCGGCTTCACTTTTCCGTAGCCGAGCAATCCGTTTGCTGAGGACGGTCTCGCCCGTGGTCGGATCGACCCGCCGCGCGTACAAGTCGCTATAGTCGCCGCGCTGATATTGAATCCCCACCACGTACAGGTACGAATCGATCAGGATCGGGTCGCCGCCCACGTTATCATTCACCGTCTGTTTCCAAAGTTCTTCGCCTTTATCGAGCGAAAAGCCGCAGAGAAAAATTTTGGTGCCGTCGAAAAACGGCACAATCACTTTGTTATTTACGACGATTGGCCGCGCGGGCGGGCCGGAGACATAGGCCCGCTCGGCATTCGCGCAGTTTTTTTCCCAGACGATGCGGCGGTTGTCCAAATCGATCACTTTCAGCTGCCCGTGCCGATGTACCACCAGATGTTTGTCGTGAAAACGAAACTTGATCCAGCGATGAGCAAGCTTGTATTTGCCGTGCGCCTGCGCGGCGGCATTGACCAGCGGCGTCAATTTCATCTCGCGCGGCTCCGGGCCGAGAGATGGGCCAACCGGCGAGTCTTTCTGTTGCTCGCCGCCGGCGCGGCGCTCGGCGACCAGTTGTGCGATCATTTGCTCGAATTCGTCGGCCGCGATCGGCTGTCCGTCAAAATGAACGGTCGTCGTTACGGGCTGGCCGCCAAGCCGCCCGGACACCGCCAGGGCCAAACGATATTTTGCCCCGATCGTTGAACGATCGTCCAACGCCGCATGATCCAGCAACGATTCGTACCCCGCGGCGGCGGCAAAGAAATTGCCCATTGAAAGATCGCGATCGGCCAGCATAAGTCGGGCTTTGCCGGCGGCCGGAGTGCTATGAAACTGCGTTGCCAGCGTTTCCAAGGAGTCGAATTGTTTGTTTTGAAGCGCTTGCCGAATCCGCAACTCTCCCAGTTGGCCGAAGTCGCGACGTAGCTTGGTCCTTAATTCCTCGTTTTTTTCGACTTGCTCGCGCATCAAGCGGTGCGTTGCTTTGGAGAGCCTCCCATCGTCACCAAGTGCCACGATGCCATCGGGGACAAACTGCCCGGTCAAAATCCGGCAGGCATGGCCGAACTGCTCGGACTCGATTGCCGCCAGAAACTCGGAAATCGTATTTAGCGATTCTCGATCGCTCTCGTCGACAAGCGGATGCGGCGGCCAGCGTCGTTTGCGTCGCGTCGCATTCGGATCGTCATCCCGTATGTCCGGCAATCGATCTGATGCTTGCTCTTTGATCCACGATACCACACGGCCGAGCGTTGCTGTCTGTGCCTGGTGTTGGATATTTCCGTCGCTTTGCCGACTGAAACACTCGAACCGCAGCGCCCGCAGAAATGTGTCATTCCACTGGTATCGGTGCCAGCCGTGAAACATCGCCAAGCGAAGCGTGCCCGGCGGCACGACGGGTGCGGTGCTGGCGTGGAAGTCACGCGCACCGGGGCCGAACGATTGCGAGTACCAGGCGGCCAAAATCTGCTTCAGGTTTTCGTGCCGCCCCTGCTGAGACTCGCTGTCGGCAAGCTGATCGTACAGCCCTTGAAGTTTGGCCCACGTCAGCTTGCTGGCGTCATTGGGCTGAATTTTTAACCGAGAAGGTAACTCGCCCAGCGCGGCGAGAGACTCGTCGAATTCCGCACCGGATTCGATCGCCGTGCCGACCAACTGGGCGGCCAGTTCATGCCGGCCAGCGGGTGTTGTCGCTTTGTTCAGCAGCGCCAAGTAGCACGCTTTCCGCCAGTCGATCGGGGTGACGCCATCGGGCCGCGCGCCCAGAGCGCCGTCCAACTGTAAGGCGGGCGACAACGGCTGTCCGAATCTGTCGTTGACGGCAAACGGAACTTTGGTAACCAACTCGGCATCTGCAAACTGTTCCAAAGCACCCAGTCGGGAAATGGTGAAATCCGTCAGCAGCGCACCGCGCGGGCCGGGTCCGTTCGCTGCGCAAAGGCCGAC
>JAYGDO010000011.1:0-10202 GCA_046582885.1 Pirellulales bacterium
TTTAATCTCGTAAATGGCCAGGAAGATCTTGCCCCGGTTGGGGCCCTCTGTACTCTTGATCGTCATGCGTTTGGGACTCACGCTCGTGTCGAGCGTGAAAGTGCCTCTGTCTGGATTCTCGTTTCCTTCAATAGTGACTTCATAAGTTTTGCCGTGAATCTTTAGCGTAATGGCCTGCAGGGCCCCCTTCGGCAGCGGCACGCTGCCGATGACGGCTTCGAAGGGTTTCCAATTGCCTTCGTGTTCTTTTGCTTCGGGTTCCGCCGCATCGGCGGAGACCCCCGCAACGATCAGGGCAATAACGCACGCGGACAAAATGTTACCTGCCATTTGCACCTCTCCTTTACTTGACCGAACGACCACGTTCACCGGACCGGCGGTCAACGAGAGTGGACGCGGACGAACAAAACACGTAAGCGACGCTGGAAAAAATGAAATGCGAGTTCGGCTGATTATATCACCTCGTGCTTGCTGTAAATCCCAGCAGACCGGTGAATTGGCAACGTTATGGCCGAACGGATTGTCCGACCAGCCGGCACAAGTGGTGATAAATATGCAAATAGAAGATAGCTGGCGTCGGTGACAGCTAGGCCATGGTCGCCAACAACGGTGTGGCGAGGATCAAATCGCCGGGAAATTAGGGTGCCGCCTGCGCCGCCGATTCGATCCACGGTACGACGATGGCGGAGACGGCGATCACGCACAGCACACAGTATGTCACGCGACGGAGGATCGTCTTGGACAACTCGTCGGCAATGCGGAGTCCGGCCAGTGTCGCTAACAGGACCACGGGCGTTAGCAATAATCCTAAAATCAAGGCGGGAACCACGTCCGCTCCGAACAGCGCAAGTAATATCACGACTTGAGGAATCATGGTGGAAAGAAATAACAGAAACAGAAACGCGCGGCTGCGCGCGGCCGACCAGCGATGTGCCATGACCCATAACACCATCGGCGAGCCGCCCATCCCGCAAAATCCCGCCAGAATTCCCGATGTGCCGAACGCCACAAATTCCCATCCGGCGTGCAAGTGTTTTTTGGGCTCAACACGCCACGTCCATTGGGTCAACAAAACGACGCCCAAGATCACGCCTACCACTTGCCGCACCGTCGCGGAATCGACAGTATTTTGCGTCCACAGCAGCAGCAACGCGCCAACCGGTAGCGTAGCTAGGCGAATAGCAATCGGCCGAATTGCGGGGGGAAAGGCGATCAGGCCTCGCAGCGATGTGCAGCCAACGAGATTCTGCAGGATGGCCGCAATCAGGCAAATCATGACGGCTTCGGGCAAGGAGAAATTGGCCATCAACATTGCCGGTATGGCGACCAATCCGGACGCAAACCCGATCGTGGACTGCAGGATACTGCCGCCAACCAGGGCAAAGGCGACAACGACGAGTTGGGTGGTGGTAAACTCCATGCCTAATCATACGCTGAATTGGTCGCTGAGGTGCGAATTAACTTATGGCAGGTCGGAGTACGGGGATGCCGCGGCGACGCCCGTTAGCACAGCGGAACGGTTCGGGCTTGTTTCGGGCTGAAACAACATTGCTCCGCACCGATCACGCTTCCTCCAGCGATTCCAATTCTCCGACCAGGGCCCGTAAAAACGGCTCGACGTCCGTTACCAGTCCCACTGTCTGAAAGGAACCGCGATCGCTTAATTTGATGGCCGTTGATGGGTTGATATCCACGCAGATGACCTTGACCCAGGCAGGCAGTAAGTTGCCTACGGCGACCGAATGCAGCATTGTAGCGATCATCAGGCAGAACGTAACGTCGCGAATTTCTTCCCGCATCCGCCGTTGTGCTTCGATCGCGTCGGTGATGACGTCGGGCAAAGGCCCGTCGTCCCGAATGCTACCCGCAAGCAGAAAGTCGACATCGTTTTTTACGCACTCGTACATGATGCCGCCGGTCAGGACTTTTGCTTCGACCGCTGCGCGAATGCTGCCCGCGCGGCGAATACGATTGATCGCCCGTAGGTGATGTTCGTGACCCGCTTCTGCCAGACTGCCCTGATCAATATTTACTCCCAAACTTGTGCCGAACAGCGATTGCTCAATATCGTGAGTTGCCAGCGCGTTGCCGGCGAACAGTCGGTTGACATAGCCTTCGCGAATCAGGCGGCAGAGGTGCTCGCCGCTGCCGGTATGCACAATCGCCGGTCCACCCACGATCAGCGTTTTACCGCCCGCCCGCCGATTCGAGGCCATCTCCTGCGCAATCTCGCGGATGGCGATACCCTTGGGCTTTTCGGTCGACACGTTGCTGGACATGAATTCGAAGACCTGCCCCCGCTGTTGCCGTTCGTGTGGAAAAACGCGAACTCCCGAATGCCCGACAACCATTAACATATCCTGCTGGACATCCGTCATGGGAATGCACCTTGCGGGTCCGGTCGGTGTCTCAACCGTTATGCCGCAGTCCATTTCCTGGTCGTCAACCGTAGTCCATTGACCGCTAAGGCGGACCTCGGTCCGTTGATTCGTGGTGCTGTAAAAACTCTCAGGAAACGTGCCGGCCTTATCCGCGGCTACCAGCAAGGCATCGGCCTGATGCGTCGGCGATGCGCCGTGATCAGAAATAGCGCTGAGGATTTCGTCGAGCGATTCTCGCGTCCGGGCCGAGACGTCGATCAGGGCGAAACTGGCATCGTGCCGCTGTTGCCCGATAGTGATATTCTTGATGCGAAACGAACCGGCGGCCGATGTGACGCAGTCGAGAATTTTTGGCAGCAACAAGCTGTCGATGATGTGTCCCCGAACTTCAACTTCCTCAACAAACGCATCCGATGCAGGGGTGGCCATCTCGTCCATGATCAGTTGGCCGCCTCCCCGCCTGCCGTTGGGCCAGTTTTCAGTTCCTCGACCGTCAGTCGGCGGAGTTTGATATTGCGCAGTGCGGCGCCAGTGTACCAGGTGGCTATTCCTAGCGGCCTCATGGGTTCCTGCTCCCACCAGATGTTGAATTTGCGATCGGTCGTTTCGAGTTGGATCATCCGCCGATCGTCGATCCAGATATCGATGTTCGACGCGGTCACCCGTAGTCGGATGCGATACCACTGTTTGTTCTTGAAATCGGCGAATGTCGTGGTTTCATTCTCGTTGGCGGCGATTCCGTCGACGTTAGATAGCCCGACAAGCGTGCCGCCCCAGCCGCCAACAATCAGCGTGCAGTGCTCGTTTTTAACTGGAAACGTCAGGCCGCAGAAAAAATCATTGCCCGAAATCCGCATGGCTTCCAGCGACAGTTCGTAGTTGAGCCGCGGTGGTTTGTCTGTCCGGACAATTCCCGTTTCGGGCCCGCCGGCTTGCATTTCAATGCGTCCTTCGCGAACCGCGACTTTTCCGTGTTGGCTGAAATCAAACTTGTCGGCGACGCGCCAGCCCGCGAGTGACTTTCCGTCGAATAGGGTCCCGCTGCCATCGTCGATATGCTTGGCGCTGGCTGGACAGCAGCGTTGTCGCCGCGCAGGCCGCCGCGGTGCTGCCGCAGCGCCCTCAATCATGGCGCCGATAAAAACTGTGATCCCTAGAAATACGCCGATGGTCCGAGTGCTTTGCGCCATGGTCTAATACTGCCTTCAGGTTGTTGGGGGCATCGGTGTGAACTGCCATTTAATAATAGTATCTGCTGCTCCAAATATCGAATGCGAATGCGGCGGAAATCGCAGATCCACCGGAGGAGTGATATCGATTGGGACCCCTGCGACTTCACGCGAAGGGGTAGATCGCGTATACTGGTGGTTTGTCAGCGGATGAGCTGCTGATGGCAAAGAAAGATTGAAGAAACTGATGAACGATGAATCTAAAGACGGCCATTGGGCCGAATTAGCCGGGGAATTAGGCGCCGAACCGGTGACGGACGAAAGCTCGACAGATCGCGACGAGCCGGTCGATACCGGAGCAGAATTGTCGGCGTCTTTCGAGGCGGTTGAGGCATCGAAAAAAATGCCGGACCAACCGGCTGCCGATTGGGGCGGTTTGGCAAACTCGCTCGGAATTGAACCTGCGGAGCCGATCAGCGAGGGTGCCTCGTACAAGACAGTCGAGGACGACGTTGACGGTACCGGCCGGAGTCGCGTCGACGAAGGGAGCAAGGCCCCGTCGACGGTAGAAGAAGTGGACGTTAACGCAGATGATTCGTCTGATGCAAACGAAACGGTATTGGATGGCGATTCCTCACTTGCCGAGATCGAGTTCGCTGGGGAGGGCGGTTCAAATCCAGGCGAGTCCGTTAGCGGGACGGAATCGAAAGAAGAAAAACCTGGAAAACGCCGGCGGGGCAGGCGTCGCCGTGGGCGCGGCCGAAAGCCGGGAGGCGGCGATACCAACGCCGCCGCTGCCGCTGAAGATGACCTCGAGAAATCCTCGGAAAACGCCGAGTTGATTGAAGACGCTGAATTGGTCATTGATGACGCGAGTCAAGAATCTGAATCGCCGAGCGACGCGGCCGACGCGGAACCGGAGGAGCAAGAAGGTGATCGCAAGCGCCGCAAACGGCGTCGTCGCGGCCGCCGCGGGTCGCGTCGCGATGGGGAAGCAGCGACCGATGATGGCGGCGACGAATCGGAGTCAGCCGATAACGATGACGAACCTGCAGTGGAAAGCTGCGATGACGAGTCCCAGTCGGACAACGCGGATTCTGGCGAGCGGAAGACGGGCCACCGCAATATTCCGACGTGGGAGGAGGCCGTGGGGATGGTGATTGCACCGAATCTGGACGCCCGCGGGAAAGACTCCAAGAGCACCAGCGGCGGTAAAGGCAGGGGGCGCGGCGGACGTGGGCGCGGTCGAAAACCGAGCACGCAGTCGTAGCATCGACAGTCCCATCACGGCGTAAACTACCGCGTGGCAATCGTCCTCGCCAGCGGCTGCAGAACGTTCTCGATGACGTATGACTCGAGCAATGTTTCGCAGATGCCGGTCAGTTTCTCAAGCGCATCGACAAAGCTAACATCCGGCGCGAGGCTGCCGTATTGGCGTGCGGTGACGTAAACGCTCAACTGTTCTTCAGGGAATTCACCCATGCGGATTTGATAGGCGTTGGTCCGCGTTTCAACGCTAATGCGACTTTGGATTCGGCAATCTTCGTCCAGTGAAACGGTGATGGATGGCTCGTAGTTGATGACCGTCCCGCCGGGAATCTCAGCCAACCGCTCCAATGCTGGATTCACACCCAAGGCCTCGGACACGATCCGGTTGTGGTTGCCGCGATAAGTGAAATCGAATCCAAACAGCACATCCAGCGATTCGCAGTCGATCGGGCTGACGGAAAGCATATAGGGCGCGACGTCCAGCACAAGTCGATGCTGGGCGAGCGCGTCCGGCAACGATTCCGGGTTAACGTGCCCCGAACAAATTCGACGCTGCTCAACGGCGGTCCAGCGATAAGAGCCTTGGCCTTTGTCCTCCTCCAGAATGAAATCGCCTTTGTCGCGGCAGTAGAAATTGCGCATGGAGGGATGCGCCTTTTGTATCCGCTCAAAAAACTGCAGCACGGATTCGCGGTTCGTCGGCAAACCCATCTCTGTGCTCAACGTCATGTTCAAATAAAAATCGTCGCAAAAAGAGCTATATGCGTTCATCGGTGGACGATTCCTTTGTGCAGTTCAGATCGTACCGAAAACAGCGGTAAAAGCGGGCCGCATCGTTGCGATTATGAGAAGCGACCGAAATGTGTAGAATTGTCTCTAAACGGAACCGTCGATGCCATGTCATCCGTCACACAAAGCACCGAGCGTGGAAGTGATTCTTCATCTCCTTCCCAGGGTAACACGAAGGCCCAGGTAACGCCAGAGGTTCGTTATTTTCTCGAAATGTTTCCAAGTGAATTTGGTTGGATTGGCATGGTTGCCGATCCAAAAATGGTGTTGTATTTGACGTTTGGGCGAAACAGTCAGGTGGCAACTTACCGCACGGTGAAAAAAGTCTTCGCTGACGATATCAAATTGGCGGTTGAAAGTGACCGTCCGCGTTGGCTTCAAATGTTAGTGGATCGGATCGGGAATTATACGCAAGGCGCCGTAGAAGAATTCCAAAACGTTAAAATCGATTTACGCGATGCAACGCCATTTCAATGTAAAGTCCTTAATGCTTGCAGGTGTATTCCGTTTGGCGCGACCGCGACTTATGGCGAGCTTGCGCGACGCTGTGGATCGCCTCGCGCCGCGCGGGCCGTCGGTCGCGTCATGGCGACCAATCCAATTCCTTTGATTGTTCCATGTCATCGCGTCGTTAGCTCCGGCAGTCTGAACGGTTTTTCTGCGTTCGGCGGCGTCGCCGTCAAAGCACGTTTGCTCGCAATGGAAGGCAGTGCCATCGGAGGTTGCTGAAGATTGTCCGTCTCTGGCGATGGCAGAGGCAGCTGGGAGACGGTGTTCTGGAGATGTTCCGCGCAAGGCGTGCGGGCATGGGCCGACGATGGTGGGCGGTCGCGATCCGCCCCCACGGCACTCGATTTCGGCCTGGAAGCTACAGCGAGTGAAATACGTTCGACGCAATATTTCGCAGTCAGTTGGTGATTCGTGCTATTAAACGATTCGTAGGCGAAATTTTCGCCGTGGACCTCGGTACCACGCACTTGTGAAAACCAACGGCAATTGAGTGGGTGGCGATCACGCTCAGGTTGGCGAATCTGCCCGGACGGAATTAGCGGAGGCCCAAATGCCCTCCGGGGGAACCTCGTGGCCGCCGCGAGCCCACCGCAGCAAATGCTGTTGCATCAAAACACACGCAGAAACGGCTGTGAAAAACGACTTAGCTGACCGTCATCGCTTGTCCGATTGCGAAAATGGCTTCGGCGTCGAGCACTTGGTCATTGGATTCGAATAGCCGCTCGATGGCCGCGTTATGGATCTTCATTTTCGTTCCGCCAATACCAATTGCGCCGTAGCAGATGACACCGTCGTAGTCCTTGCCGTTGTCGCTTGCCTCGATTCCTTCGATGCCCAGCGGCGGCACAGCGTTCAGGTCGATGGCTAGGTTTAGGGCCGTTGACCGACGCACGGACTCCGAAAGTAACGGCACGCCAGCGGCCCCGGCGCAGATTGCGATTTGCGCCTCTTTAAATGCCGTGGAAATTGAATCTTCTGAATCCGTTTGAACCGGCACTAATTCGGCGCCCGCCACCTGCTCGGCAACGCGTGCACACAAGTCCTGGGCCCGATTCAACTGGCGTGACGCGACGCGAACCGTGGCGCCCTGCGCTGCCAAGAGTCGGGTGACCCTGGCTCCCACCGGGCCAGTCGCCGCCAGTACAGTGGCGGTTGTTTCAGTCAGTTGCAAATGCTGAGCGGCCACCAAGACCGCCGCTGCGGCAGTCGTATTACAACCGTTTGAATCGAGCATCACAGAAACACGGATTGGCCCGAAAAATGACTTGCGGGCGGCGTCCAGCAAAGCTTCGCCTGCCGATACGTTCGAGCCGCCAATAAAGACGGCCGTATGTTTCAAGTTTTCCGACGACCGAGTGAACATGGCTCCGTGAACTAAATTTTGAACCTGTTCTGGGGTCACGTTACCATGGCGGAACAACTGGTCGACACCAGCGTCGACGGCGACGACTGAGTCGAATACGCTCGGCTGCTGATCGGGGTCCAATTGAATGAGGATTCTATGGCGGCTCATAACTTGTTTTCTCACATTAATTGGCGGGCGAATCCCGATTACTGTCGCAGATTGGGACAATCCTTCGTAGTCCCTGTTATTCTCGTCACAATCAGGCTCAGCGTAATACCGTCCTGTAAAGGTAGAGAATATAGGTCGCCTTTTCCGATAAGCAAGACGGAGTGGCGTCGTGTAGCGTTTTCACGGTGCCGTGCGTCACGGCTGAGAAGAGCCATTAAATCACCGCACATATAGGACGGCCTAGCTATGGTGGTAGCAGTCATTCCGCAGGTTCAACTGGCGATCCGTTCGCGCGACCAGGCGTGGTCGTTCGCTTTTGAGAATTCACAGACGGGCGACTTTATGGAAGCGACTGACGTTGAGCGAGATTGGTCCGGTGATCGCCTGACGCTGTTGGCCTTGGTGCGGGGCATCGAATCGCTCGATGGCCGGTCCCGGGTCGAGATAGTGACGGCTAGCAGATATGTGTTTCAGGGATTGTGTTATGGCCTGGAAAACTGGCGAGAGAATCAGTGGCGATGGGAGAGTTTTGGTTTGCTGGTTTCGGTCAAAAATTGTGATCTGTGGCAGCGGGTCGATCGGGCGCTGAAATATCACGAGATCGAATCCGTGCGACTGTGTCGTGAAGCGACATTTGAAACAGATGCCCTAGTCAACGGTCGCGCGGCTCGAGACAGTTTCGTGCGACGTGTTCGCCAGCGACGAACGGCACTGCGTATTCATCATCTTCGGCACGTTGTGCCCACTCAGAGTAACAAGCCATTCGCTGCGAATCAGTTCGCTCAAACGGTTGTGTAAAGGTTATCGATAAAACAAGGATTTACCCGAGACGCGCTAATCGCGGTTCGTACCGGGCGACCTCCTCGTGGTTAGATCTTGTGGAGGACTACGACATTATGCCCGAAACGATCGGACGGTTTGCCGCTGAGTACCAGATTCGCTACGCTGGTGACCGAGGTTCACAGACAACGATGCACGATCCCAATGCCTTTCCCTCCCTAGTTAGCGAGTTCGATCTGCATTTACTGGGGGAGGGCACGCACTATGATGCCTACAACCGGCTGGGCGCCCAGTTGCGCACCGTGGGCGGAGTCGCGGGCGTTAATTTCTCTGTCTGGGCGCCGAACGCAAAAGTCGTGAATTTGGTTGGTGACTTCAACGACTGGGATGGTCGCCGGCATACGATGCGTAAATTGATTCCCAGCGGCATCTGGGAGCTATTCGTTCCCGATCTCCAGGCTGGTGCCGCCTACAAATTCAAAATCAAGTCGAATGCGGGGGTTGTCGAGAAGTCGGATCCGTTCGGATTCGCCTCGGAGGTTCCACCTCGTACGGCATCGGTTGTTAGCGATTTAGAAGACTTTCAATGGAATGATCAGTCGTGGATACAACGGCGGCAGGAAGTCAACTCTCTGGATAAGCCGCTCTCGTTGTACGAGGTTCATCTTGGCAGTTGGCATCGCGGCGGAGGTCGGGATAACGAATGGCTATCGTATCGAGAGTTAGCGCACCGACTTGTCGACTACTGCTCGGACATGGGTTATACGCACATTGAGTTGTTGCCTATCAGCGAGCACCCATTTACCGGAAGTTGGGGTTACCAAACCGTTGGATATTTCGCCGTGACGAGCCGTTACGGAACGCCGCAAGATTTTATGTACCTCGTGGATTACTGCCACCAGAACGGGATTGGCGTCATCGTCGATTGGGTGCCGGCACACTTCCCCCGCGACGACCATGGATTGCGGCTGTTTGACGGTACCCCGCTTTACGAACACGCCGATCCCAGGCAGGGCGAACATCCGGACTGGGGGACGATGATCTTCAATTATGGCCGCAACGAAGTCCGTAATTTTTTGTTGGCCAATGCAATGTTTTGGCTCGACAAGTACCACATTGACGGCCTCCGAGTCGATGCAGTGGCCTCGATGTTGTATCTAGACTACAGTCGCGAAGACGGCGACTGGATACCTAATGAATTTGGTGGCCGTGAAAACTTGGCGGCCGTCTCATTTCTAAAGGAATTCAATGAACAAGTTCACTTGCGATTTCCTGGCGTCCTGACCATCGCCGAAGAATCGACTGCTTGGAGCGGCGTTTCGCGTCCGACCTACGCCGGCGGTCTAGGTTTTAGCTTGAAATGGAATATGGGCTGGATGAATGATACGTTGCGCTACATGCGGCACGAACCGGTCCATCGCAAGTACCACCACAACGAGTTGACGTTCAGCTTGGTTTATGCCTTTACGGAAAATTTCTGCTTGCCGTTTTCGCACGACGAAGTGGTCCACGGCAAAGGTTCCTTATTGAATCAAATGCCAGGCGACCTCTGGCAGAAATTTGCTAATCTGCGCCTGCTTTATTCTTATATGTGGACACATCCGGGCAAAAAGTTGTTGTTTATGGGCAACGACTTCGGTCAGTGGAACGAGTGGAATTGCGACGATGACCTGCAATGGGATCTGCTGCAGGGGGATTCCCATCGAGGACTACAGAAGTGCGTGGCCGATTTGAATGCCATCTACCAACGGGAATCGTCCTTACATGAAGACGAATTTTCCCACGGCGGGT
>JAYGDO010000606.1:0-20011 GCA_046582885.1 Pirellulales bacterium
ATCTCGCCTGTCACGGACACCCGGGTATTCAGAGCCCGCACCTCGATCGGATGGCCCGGGAAGGGACCGACTTTCACCAGTTCATGGTGGCCAACCCGGTTTGCTCGCCGAGCCGCACCGCCATCAACACTGGGCAGTACCCCTCCCGACACGGGGTGCATCAGCACTTCGCGACCCACGCGCAGAACGTAGGGCGTGGTATGCCGGACTGGTTGTCCACCGACGCGCCGTCCCTTCCCCGCTTGTTGAAAAAAGCCGGTTATCGAACCGCGCACTATGGCAAGTGGCATCTCTCCGGCGGCAGCAAGGACGCGCCGCTACCCTCCGCGTACGGCTACGATGAGGCGGCTGTATTTAACGGCCCCGGCCGAAACGTGTTCGAAGGAAGCGACATCGGCAAGCCGACCGTGGACGAAGCCTCTTTCCTAAGCGTCGCCGCCACCGACCACGCGGTCCGGTTTATCAAAAAATCCGGCGACGAACCGTTTTTTATCAACCTCTGGCTGCACGAAACTCATAACGTGGTGTCCGCAACCAAGGAGGACCGCAAGCCCTATGCCGACGTCGCCGAACCGCAGCAAACCTATTATTCGGCGGTGACCCGGATGGACCGGCAGGTGGGGCGTATTCTGGACGCGGTAAAAAACGCGGGCGTCGACGACCGAACGCTGATTCTCTTCTCCAGCGACAACGGACCGGAGAATTCCTCACAGCGTTTGAAATACAGCGTTGGTGTCACCGGCGGGATGAAGGGCCGTAAACGCAGCCTTTACATGGGCGGCGTCTGCACCCCGTTTATCGTTCGCTGGCCCGGACAGGTACCCGCGGGACGAATCGATAAGGAAACCTTGCTGGGGGGTGTGGATGTGCTGCCGACACTGCTCGCTGCCGCGGGACGAGAGTTGCCATCAGGCTACTCGCCCGATGGTATCAACGCGTTGCCTGCGCTGCGGGGCCAACCGCTCCAACGCATCAAGCCCCTGTTCTGGTATTGGCAGGGAAACCCGCGCGGTCCGGACTGGCCCAGGTTCGGGATGCGAGACGGTCCCTGGACCTTGCTGATGGACGAGAGCAAGGCTGAGTTGTACGAGGTGCAGGCGGATCGGGGCCAGCGGAAAAATCTCGCGGCCAGACACCCGGAGCGGGTTGAGCGCATGAAGAAGTCCATCGCCGACTGGAAGACCACCCTGCCCGCGCTGCCGAAGGTCGCACCTCGCGCGGGGGCGAGAAGACCCACGGCGCCGACCAAGAAGCCCGGCATCGATCGGACGGCGGCGTTCCGAAAGAAAGACCTGAACAAAGACAACCAGCTCACACTCAAGGAATACCTGCACAACTTTAAGAATCCGGATGAGGTGAAGGACCGATTTCCACGGTTCGATAAAAACGGGGATGGCGTTTTGAGCCGAGAAGAGTTTGAGAATCGGTAACCGAATTCGATCGAGCCATCGGCATCGCTTCTACGGCAATAATCGTTGGATCGACGCCGAGTCGCAGGAGCCTGCAATTTGATGATTCTCGCAGAGGCGAGGCAACCACCACAACTCGCCCGTACCATCGCTATGAGGCCTGCCTTAACCGCTTGGGGCAAGTCGGGCCAATGGTCGATGATCGTCTATAAATTCTGGGGCAGCAGAGGCGGTTCGCATTCCGAGCGCCCAGATGCGCTCCAGTCATGCGCCGCAAACGGGTGCAAATAAAAAAAGCGACGCCGCGAAACCCGCAAAAAACTGCGGTGTTTCGCCATACGTCGCAAACCGAGTGGGCGATACAGGGCTTGAACCTGTGACCTCCACGATGTCAACGTGGCGCTCTAGCCAACTGAGCTAATCGCCCAAAATAAAAAGGGGACTTGCCGCGGCAGGAGCCCCCCCCCGGACCTTTCGCCCGCCACAACGCACCCAGCCAGGGCGCCGAACAGAAAAAAGCCCATTTGTTATTATCGTCATCTCCGCCGCGGAGCCTGATTTTAACGCCTATCAGCAGTCTTGAGAATGTGGGCAAACCATATCGGTAGTAACGGCGCGGGATCCAACAACTCCCGACGAACCGGTGACGCCGAACCGCCCCCTTTCTCTTGAGTTAAGGCCATCGAACTCTATACTTTGGCCTACCGGGACCGCTACTACCTGCACCACCGGCAATCTTTGACAAAACCACAAAGCAACGCGTCCCGCGCGCCGATTTTATGCAAATACACGCTTTGTAATAGGAACCAATCGCATGTTACAGGTCGCTCTGCCGGACGGGAGTGTTCGCGAGTACTCTTCTGCGGTTACGCCGCTGGACGTCGCCGTCGAAATCAGCGAAGGATTGGCGCGGGCATCCGTCGCCGCCGAAATCGACGGAACCATCGTCGGCCTCCATACACAATTGCCCGCCGAAGGCGGGGTCGCGCTGCGGATCTTGACCAAGAGGGATGCCGAGGCCCTCGGCGTCATGCGGCACAGCTGCGCGCACATCATGGCGCGGGCCGTGATGCGGTTGTTCGAAAATGTCCAACTCGCCTTTGGGCCGACGATTGCCGGCGGCTTTTACTACGACTTCGAATTGCCGCATCAACTGACCGAAGAAGACTTTCCCGCAATCGAAGCGGAAATGAAGAAGATCATCGCCCTGAATGAGCCGTTCGAGCGGCTCGAACAGCCCCGTGAAGCGGCCATGGCCATGTGCCGTGACATGCAGCAGCCGCTAAAAGTCGAACACATCGACAGCGGACTGGCCGACCATCCGGAGCTGTCGTTTTACCGGCAGGGTGAATTTCTTGATCTCTGCCGCGGCCCGCACGTACCATCGGCCAAAACGATCGGTAAGGCCTTCAAACTGCTATCCGTTGCCGGCGCATATTGGAAAGGCGACAGTTCACGTCAGCAATTACAACGACTTTATGCCACGGCTTTCTGGGACAAAAAGGAACTCAAAGCACACCTCGAGCAGCTCGAGGAAGCCAAGCGCCGCGATCATCGCGTCCTGGGGCGGCAACTCGGCCTCTACGAAATCGACGACATGGTCGGCCAGGGCCTGATCCTCTGGAAACCCAAAGGCGCGGTCGTCCGCCGCGAACTGCAAAATTTCATCACGCAGCACCTCGAGCGCCAAGGTTACTCGCAAGTCTTCACGCCACACATCGGCAAACTGGATTTGTATCGGACCTCGGGACACTTCCCCTACTATGCCGATTCGCAGTTTCCACCGCTGATCGGGCGCGAGCAGATCGCCCGCCTGGCCGACGAAGGCTGCAGCTGCGCGGACCTGGCCAACAAAATGAAGGCGGGGGAAGTCGACGGCTACCTGCTCAAGCCGATGAACTGCCCGCATCACATTCGCATTTACGCGAGTGAAAAGCGGAGCTATCGCGCCCTGCCGATTCGCCTTGCCGAGTTCGGCACGGTCTACCGCTGGGAACAATCGGGCGAAATCGGCGGTATGACCCGCGTCCGCGGATTCACGCAGGATGACGCGCACCTGTTCGTGACGGAAGAACAGCTCAGCGATGAAGTCATGGGCTGTATCGAGTTGGTCAAGATCATCTTTGGCACGCTCGGCATGACTGACTTTCGGGTTCGCGTCGGCTTGCGGGAGCCGGGTAGTGAAAAGTACGTCGGCCAGCCGGAACAATGGGACAAGGCCGAAGCCGCCTGCTTGGCGGCGGCCGAATCGCTCGGCGTGCCCTTTACCGGCGAGCCGGGCGAAGCGGCCTTTTACGGACCGAAAATCGACTTCGTCGTCCGCGATGTGATCGGACGCGAATGGCAGCTCGGCACAGTACAGGTTGATTACCAGCTGCCCCAACGATTTGATTTGGAATATGTCGGCGCCGACAATCGTATTCACCAGCCGGTCATGATTCACCGCGCGCCGTTCGGTTCGATGGAGCGTTTTATCGGCGTCTTGATCGAGCACTTCGCCGGCGCGTTTCCGTTGTGGCTCGCTCCGGAGCAGGTTCGCGTCTGTACGGTCAGCGAAAAATCGGAAGACTACGGCCGGCACGTCGAACAGCAGTTCCGCGCGGCCGGCATTCGGGTCAACGGCGACTTCCGCTCCGAGAAACTCGGCGCGAAAATCCGTGATTCCCAGTTGGAAAAAATCCCTTATACCGCCGTGGTGGGGCCAACGGACGCGGAGGCCGGCAGCGTATCCATCCGCGACCGTATCGACGGTAGCCAAACGACCTTGGACGTGAAGGCGGCAACCGATAAGCTGACGGCCGAGATCGAAAATCGAGAAGTACGCCAAGTCGCTTCCTTCGCACCGCCCAAGTCCGATGACGGCCGGGCTACAAACGAATATTAGCCTGTTCGTTCGCCAAACCCCCGCCGATCGCAGCAGACGACGACCCCAGTCAGCGGCGGAAAACTCGCCCGCCGACAACACCTCCGCAAAATACACAAATAACCCGTTGACGGCTCGGTACACCAGCCGCAATACTCATGGGCGTGGCGTGCGGTCGTAGCTCTCGGTCGGCGGCGTCCTGGTAGTTTCAAAGTCGAATTGGAGGAATGAAAAGATTGAACGCTCGCAAAGGTTAAATGAACAAATCCGCATCACACCCGTTCGGGTCGTCGATGAGGAAGGCGAACAACTTGGCATCATCGAAACTGAAGAAGCGCTCCAAACCGCCCGTTCTAAGGGCATGGACTTGGTCGAGGTAGGCCCCAATGAGCGGCCGCCCGTCTGCCGGATCATGGATTTCGGCAAGTACAAGTACCAGCAGAAAAAGCGCAAGCACAAGAACAAAACCCATGTACATCATGGCCGGACCAAGGAAATTCGCATCCGACCGAAGATCGGGCAGCACGACATCGACTTTAAAGTCAATCACGCTCGCGAGTTTCTCGAACACAAGGACAAAGTGTCCGTGGCGGTGATCTTCCGCGGCCGTGAACTGGCCCACATGGAGGAAGGCCACCGGGTCCTACAGCAGTTCATCGAGAAACTGGGCGACATCTGTAAGGTGGAAATGCCGCCCAGCCGGCAAGGACGACGGATCGTGTGTATGCTGGCTCCGAAGTAGCTGCCGCTGATCGGCGGCAACTCTTGGTCGGGCCGTGGTCGCAGCCTTTGGATGATCCCGGCAAGGGTGGCTACGCCTTGCCGAAGATAAAGGTAGGTCCGTCAAAAGGCTCGATCGCGTAGGGATTCCCCTCTTTCTTCCAAGGGGCGCTTCTTTTATACTACAGGGCTTCAATTCGCAGCCGAAGAAGGGCCGTAGCTCGATGCCAAAGCAGAAGACCCACAAGGGTACCAAAAAACGATTTCGGCTGACCGCCAAAGGCAAGGCGAAGCATCGCGGCACCGGCACGAGCCACTTGGCGGCGCGAATGGAACACAAGCGCAAGCGAAATCTGCGTGGCACGCGAACGGTGAATGACACCAACGCAAAAATGATTCGCGAAGCGTTGGGAAAGTACAGCAACTAAGGAACCGTCGGCCTTCAACTCCGGATCATTTCATCCCGACTGATCGCCGACTGCTAAAAACATGCGAACTACCAAAGGCGCGGCCCGGCGTCGGGCCAAAAAGCGACTGTTCAAGCGGGTCAAAGGATTCCGTGGCGGACGCAGCAAGCTGCTGCGGACGGCCAAGGAAGCTGCCGTCAAGTCGGACGCATACGCCTTTCGCGACCGTCGGGTTCGTAAGCGCGAATTCCGAAAATTGTGGATCATCCGTATCAATGCCGCCGTGCGGATGCGGGGTCTCCGCTATAGCCAGTTTATTCATGGGCTTAGCCAAACCAAGATGGAACTGGATCGCAAATCCCTGGCGGAAATGGCCCTCAACGACCCGGCAGCGTTTGATCAGGTCGTCGAGCAGGTCAAAGAGGCCCTTGGAACTGCCGCTTAAGTGCCGTGTCACTCGACGCATTTCTCTCTGAACTGGGCCAATTAACAACCGACGCCATTGCCGCGTTTTCCGCCGCAGCGGACACCGAATCGCTCGAATCTGCGCGGGTGGAATTCCTCGGCGCAAAGAGTGGGCGATTAAAGGCGGTTCAAAAAGGGCTCGGCACCGTCGACAAGACCGACAAGCCGTTCGCCGGTAAGTCATTCAACGAAACCAAACAAAAAATCGAAGCAGCCTTCGAAGAGGCCGGCAGACGACTGGCCGGTACCGCGATACGGCAAGAAGCCGCTGATTTCGATCCCACGGAGCCCGGTCGGCGCACTCGTATCGGACATGCTCATCCAATCACACAGACGATCGAAGAACTCAAAGATATTTTTGGCCGGCTCGGATTCAACGTCGTCGAGGGTCCCGAAATTGAAGATGAATGGCACAACTTCGAGGCGCTGAATATCCCGCGCTCGCACCCGGCTCGAGACCCGTTGGAAAACTTTTACCTGGCGACCGCTGCCCACAACGCCGACTCGCCGCTGCTACTTCGCAGCCAGACCAGCACCGTGCAGATCCGCGTGATGGAAAACACGCCACCGCCGGTCCGCATCGTTTCGCTGGGCCGCGTCTATCGCCCAGATACCGCCGACGCCACGCATTATCCGATGTTCCACCAGATTGAAGGACTGTTGGTGGACAAGCAGGTGACGATGGCGGATTTGAAAAGCGTGTTGAGGATGTTGTGCAGCAGTTACCTGGGCGAAGATGTGCATGTCCGGTTCCGCACCTCGTTTTTTCCGTTCACCGAGCCGAGTGTCGAAGTCGATATGTCCTGGCACGGCGGCTGGATCGAAATGGGTGGTGCCGGAATGGTCGACCCGAATGTCCTGCGCGCGGTTGGGTACGATCCGGACGAGGTAATCGGTTTCGCGTTCGGACTGGGTGTCGAACGCCTGTGCGCACGGCGGCATGCGGTTCGGGATATTCGAGAATTTTACAAGAACGACGCGCGATTTTTGCATCAGTTTTGACCCTTTAACGGCCGGGCGGCAGCAGACACGGCCCCCTGCGGCTTAGCGTTAAACAAAATTGGAAAAGACGAAATGCTCGTTAGCTGGGACTGGCTGAAACAATACGTCGCACTCGACATGCCGCGGGAGCAGCTCGAGCATCGACTGATGATGTCGGGCTTGAATCACGAGGGCACGGAGGCCGTCGGCGACGACATCGCCATTGATCTGGAAGTCACCAGCAATCGGCCGGACTGTTTGGGACACACCGGCGTAGCCCGCGAAATCGCAGTACTCTACGGGGCTAGCCTTCGCCTTCCTCCCGCAGAGCCGGCGGAGTCACAAGCTGCCGTCGATTCAATAGCCAAAGTCCGCATCGACTGCCCGGAGCTTTGCAGCAACTATATCGCCCGCGTGATTCGCGGCGTAAAGATCGGTCCCAGTCCGGAATGGATGGTGCGGCGGCTGCAAACGCTGGGCATTGCCGCAATCAACAACATTGTCGATACCACCAACTACGTGCTGATGGAATGCGGGCAACCGCTTCACGCCTTCGATTTAGCAAAGCTCGCCGGCTCTGAAATCATTGTCCGCCAGGCCCGCGATAAGGAGCCTTTCGTCGCCATCAATCATCGGGCGTACGTGCTCGAACAGGGCATGTGCGTCATTGCCGACTCGGATCGCCCCGTCGCGCTCGGCGGCGTCATGGGCGGTGCCGACACCGAGGTGACCGCCGCAACAACAGAACTGCTGATCGAAAGTGCGATGTTCGACCCCATTTCGATCCGCAACACGGCCCGCCGGTTGAATCTGCACAGCGATTCCTCCTATCGGTTTGAACGCGGCCCCGATCCGGCAGGCGTCGATTGGGCCAGCCGACGCTGCTGCGAGTTGATTCTGGAATTGGCGGGCGGGGAAATGGCGGCCGGTGCGGTCGACGTCGGCCCACCGCGGGACGCGCCCCAACCGATCGTACTGCGACTCGAACAAATCGAACGCGTGTTGGGGATCACGGTCGGAGCCGACGAAATTCGCCGAATTCTGACAGCGCTGGGCAACCTCGAAACCCGCTGCGACGAATCGACCATCGAGGTGACTCCCCCAAGTTGGCGCCGCGACCTCGCGCGTGAAATCGACCTAATCGAGGAGGTTGCGCGGATTCACGGCTACGACAATATCCCCGAAGACGCACTGGTTCCGATGTCGGTTTCCTCCCGAACGGACGAAGACCGAGTTCTAAAAAATGTGCAGCAAGCGCTTTCCGCCACCGGTTTCGACGAAGCCCTGACGCCAAGTGTTGTGGACGAAAGAACTTCGTCGGCGTTCAGTCCCTGGTCGGATGCCGAGCCCTTGGCGACACAAACGCCACTGCTCCGCGGCGCGACCTATTTGCGGAGGAGCCTCGTGCCCAGCTTACTGGCGGCACGACGGACGAACGAAACGCTGGCCAATTTAGACATTGAGTTGTTCGAAATCGCCAACGTCTATCTGCCCCAAGCTGGCCAATTACCAAACGAAGAAAAAGCGATCGGGCTGACCAGCGGTGGGGACTACTTCCATGTCAAAGGCGCGATTGAGACGGTCGCCGCCGCCATCAACCTCTGCGGTGAATTAAAAGTCGTCGCCGCACAATCAGAACTGTTCGAGCCAGGTCATTGCGGCGAATTGCGGATCGGTGACGAGGTGGTTGGCTACCTGGGCGAGGTGAGCCCGTCGGGGCTCAAACAGTTTGAATTGCGCGGCCGCACTACCGTAGCCGAAATTCGCCTTGCCCCTTTAGTCGCCGGCAGCGAACTGATTCCGCGGCACGAAGCGACTTCGTCCTTTCCCGCCGTCGAACGCGATTTAAATTTCGAAGTCGACGAATCGGTGCGTTGGTCGGATCTGGCGGCGACCGTTCGATCCAGCGCGGGCACCCATTTTGAGAACCTTCAATATCTCGAAACTTATCGCGACGAAAAGCGACTGGGACCGGGAAAGAAGAGCCTGGTCCTCAAGGTCATCTTCCGCAAGCCCGACGGCACGCTGACCGGCGAAGAAGCCGACGCCGCGCGCGAGCAAATCGTGACCGCATGTCAAAACAGTCACAACGCCTCGCTGCGAATGTAGTCGATCTTTCACGGCGCCACTGGCAACAAACGACTTGCCGGCGGAACTACCTGGCTACCGGAAAATCAGCGGCCGCTTGATCCGGTCTTGGTACGCGAAATTGCCGTACAACAACGCCGGGGCCGCACTTGGGTGTTGGCGGCAGCGGGCCGACCCGACACGGGTCTTCGTGAATTTCCAGAAGGCCGATTCGACGAATGCCGCAAGCTCAGAACTCGGCCGCGTCGTCCCAAATGCTGGGCAGATACTTTGCATTAATCCGCTGCTTCACCAGCGTCCGCTGGCGGTCGTTAAGCGTCGTCGTCCGCTCCAGCGCTTCGAGAATCGCGCCTTCGTGTTTTCCGAGTTTGGTCAATGCAAACGCGCCGGGCAACGTAAAAGGGTGAACGCCCGCCAACCGCTGCCGCGGGCCTTCGCTCACAATTTCAATTTCGATGAAAACGTAGTTGCCCATGGTCGGTAACTGTTGCGTGTTATTTTGAGCTTTGACAAACCCGTCTTTGACCTGGACCATCCACCCCTTGCCATCATCGTCCCACCTCGCAATCACCTCTTTACTGTTACAAATCAGGTAATGACAATTGCGGCGAAGGTTTTCCGGAGGATTGAAATCCAAGCCCGCCGCATCCGCCGGCGCGGCATCCTGTTTAATTTCAGGCGTCGGCCCGCTGTCGTCGCCCGAAAATGATATCGTCGGCGTCGGTTCGTTTTCTTCTACCGAAAATGATATCGTCGGCGCCGGGGCGGATTTCTTTGGCGTCACTTCGAGCGTGTCGCTATCTTCATTCGTCAACGGAACCACGGACTTGCATTCGGGGCAACGGCCTTTCTTGCCCGCGTATTCGTCGGGCGCTTTGACTTTGGCATTGCAATTGGGGCAGCGCGTGCGAATCATGCTCCGTTCTCCTGGCTTCCATCGTAGTCGCCCGCCGGCGACCGTTGCAACCAGAAAAGGCCGCTCCGTAACAGAACGAAGCGGGCCGTTTCGCAAACCAACGATACTAGATACCGAATTGTCAGCCCGCCTCTATTCTCCATCGGGCGAAATCGAATCCGCCTGCAGAAGTCGGACGTTGCAGTACGATCAACGTTCGGCCGGTGCTGGAGGTGGCGGTGCGTCATCCGCCGCTGGCTCGGCTGCGGTCCGGTGCTTTTCACAGCAGACTCCACCCCGCACGCAACAACAGGGCTTGTAGCAATTCAGCAGCCGCCAAACATCTGGTTTCATGCCGTAAATAAACATGTTCAGCTCGCGCCGCCTGTGACCATGACCCTGGTGCCGATAGATTTCGGTCACAAAGATCGGCGGATGCGACCCCGTCGGATAACGATAAACGTGAGGTGTCGACTGCGGGGCGGGTTGTTTTCCGGCGGCAGCCTTTTGCTGCGCGAAGGCATTGGGCACAAAAACCATCAGACTCCCGAACAAAATTACAAACAGAGATGCTCGCTTCATGGTATTCCCCTTCCAAAGCGGTATCGAAAAGATGGGAAAAATAGGGAATGCAGATTAAGGCAATCTTGCCGATTTACAAGGCGGGCCCGGCAGGGACGGCAACCGCGAGGGCGGTCGCTAGCGAGGAGACCACCAAACCACATTAGAGATAGGGAGTTACGCAGCCGAAACAACTTCACGCGCGGGCAGCGTAAGCGATTTTCTGCTTGAGGAACTCGAGCAGCGCGTCGGGCTCATCGGTACCGATACGCAACCGTCTGTCGCCGAGCCTCAATTCCACGCAATCAAATCCCCACAGGTTGTATGTCCATCCCCGACCCGGAACGTAGTGTACACCCCAGCCGTCGATGAGCCTGCTGCGGCTCCTTTCGGCTTCGCTGATATCTGCGTAACGAATCCGCTTCCGGATGAGTGGAATGGGTCCGAACCGGACGAGCAGCGCGTCTCCATCATCGCGGACGATCAGTCGCCCTAGGCACAATGAGAAAAAGAAAACAATACTCGCCACGGCGACCATCGCGTAGAAGACAACCGGATTTGCATGCAGCAGCAACGCCAAGCCCAGGAAGAGAAAGACGACGGGCAACAGGATGACATCAAAATGGCCGGTCTGCACGTGTTCGTACTTCATCATCACACTCCAGCATGAACCGAGTGAGAGACTTCCCAGAATTAGGATATATGGCTAGTTCATTCCGTATTCGTCGGAAATGCGCAGTTCTTGACAGGTTCTTGAACAATTTTCTGTCCGCTGTCAATTGCCAACGAAACCGCGAAGCCGGCGCACCGCCGGCCGTGCATGCTTATAAGCGGCCGGAATTGTCCGGCCGGTCAGATGCCGAGCGGAGACAATTAAGCGGCCGCTGGAATAATTTTCGGACCGCCGCCCGGATTCGAAGATGACGATCGGAAACATCGGGCGATTGTCGAAAGGGTCAATGCCGATCCGCCCGATCTCTTAATGGTCGGCTTGGGCGCACCCAAGCAAGAGTTGTGAACCCGCGCGCACCACCATCTCTTGGCCGCGAAGGCTACTTTTTGAGTAGGTACCACGATTGATTTTCTTGCCGGCGAAAGACGGCGGGCAACGGAATGGATGCAACAGATCGGTAGGGAATGGCTGTTTCGTTGCCTGAACGCACCTCGCCGTTTGGCGGGCCGTTACGCCCGCGACGCGTGTCTGTTTCCGCTGCTTGTGCGGCGTGAGTGGCGCGGCGGTCGATTGCCGGCAAATTAACTCTGCCGTAGCGGAAAACGCGCTGGTATGCTGTTATACTGGTGCGGCAGTCGATCGATCCCCGCGCTTCCTTGACAACTGGTCGTAATCACGGCCGACATTCGCTTCTTGTTATTGACGTCCTTTTGTCTCGAAACGAGTCCTTGCCATGCCGACGACCGAACAGCAGGTTTTCAAAAAGATCGTTCTGCATAACAAAATGATGAATGAAGCGACCGTAGATCGGTTACTGAGCCAGTTGCCGGATCCTGAAGATGCGGTGAAGTACCTGGTCAAAAAGGACAAACTGGCAGCCGCCACCGCCAAGCAACTGCTGTCCCTGTACCGAAAAGGATTGAAAAAAAATGACGAGGGCGGAAGCAGCGTTATTGCTTCTGAAAATTCTCCAAACAAACCCTCGACAGACGACTCCTTTGCGGCGATGTTCGACGACATTCTGACCGACCGACCGACCGACAGCGCGCGGCCCGCCGCATCTGCCGCAGACATCGTCAATGAACTGAATTCCAATGCAAATTCGGCGGGTAAGAACGATCGCGCAGAGTCGACAACATCCGCTGCGGAGGCGGCCGTTGCAGAACTGCAAGGCGGCGCGAACCCGGTCACGGATCCGGCGGCCGGATTCACTGATTTTCCCAGCCAGGAAACCGTGCCGGTTGATGACCTATTCGAGGACGACGAAGATCTACCGGTCCTTCAACGGGACGATGCCAGCGGCGAGAAACCCGCAAAAGCAGCCGGCCAAAATGCGGCGGCAGATGAGCCAGCCGACAAACTCGGTCAAGCCGAGTCTCCCGACGACTCTGTCGATCCTGCCGACAAAGAATTAATCCACGATATCCTGCGGATGGCGCGAAAAATCAAAGCCTCGGACGTACACATCACGGCCGGTCTTGCGCCAATCGTCCGTGTTGTCGGAAAATTGCAAGACTTGGATTTACCGCCGATTTCACCGGAGCAAACCCGCAAGTCGCTCATGGCGATGCCAAACGCCAGGCGGCGGGCGGAATTCCTTGAGCGGAGCGACCTCGATTTTTGTTACGACGCGGGCCCCGAATTAGGACGGTTCCGCACCAATTTTATGATTGAGCAACAGGGCATGGACGGAGTGTTCCGGCTCATCGACACCGAGGTGCCGAGCTTTGAGCAGTTGGGACTACCCGAGCAGGTAAAGCGGCTGACGGATTACAGCCAGGGGATGATCTTGATAACGGGACCGAAAGGCTGCGGCAAGACTACGACGTTGGCGGCCATGGTCGACTTGCTTAACACCACTCGCCAAGAACACATCATCCTGATCGAAGATCCGATCGAGTTCATTCATCCCAGAAAGAAAGCGCACGTAAACCAGCGGGAGGTGGGAACGCACACCAAGTCCTTCGGCAACGCACTGCGGGCCGCACTGCGCGAAGCTCCGGACATTATCGTGGTGGGCGAGATGCGCGATTTGGAAACCACATCACTCGCCATCACTGCCGCGGAGACCGGACACCTGGTTCTGGCGACCATGCACACGCCGGACGCGCTGCGCACAATCGACCGCGTGTTGGACGTATTTCCACCCAAAGAGCAGAGTCAGATTCGGGCAATGCTCGCCGAGTCCCTCCGCGGCGTCGTGTCGCAGGCGTTGATCCCCAACACGGACGAGACTTCCTTGGAACTGGCGATTGAGATTCTCGTCAATACACCAGCTATCGGTAACTTGATTCGCGAGAATCGAACTTTTCAGCTCCGTGGCCTTATGCAGACGGGCCGCAAACTGGGGATGGGTTTGATGGACGACTCGTTAATCAAACTCGCCAAGGAAGGACGCATCTCGCGCGAGCAGGCAATCGTTCGGGCAACGGATCACGATTACGTTCGCGAAGGTGTGGTGTCCAAAAAGAAGTGACGCAGCCGCCCCGCGGAACCAATTGATTAAAACCACCGGTGTCACCATGGCAGAAATTGACAATTTGCTGAAATTAATGTTCGACAGGGGTGCCTCGGATCTACATTGCACCGTTGGCCAAAAGCCTAAATTTTCGTTGCGCGGTGAGGTGGTCGAACTCGACGAATTCGACGTATTCGACAAAGAGTCGCTGGGCCGTTCGATGTTTGAAATCATCAGCGACGAACAGCGCGAGTACTTCTTGGAGAACTGGGATTTTGACTTCGCCTACGAGATGAAAGGCATGGCCCGCTTCCGTACCAATTACTACATTCAGCAGACCGGTTACGGGGCGGTATTCCGACTGATTCCATCTAAGGTCATGACGCTAGAACAATTGAAAATGCCCTCCGTGTTGAACAAACTGTCGGAACTGCGCCATGGCCTGGTGTTAGTCACCGGCCCAACCGGCAGCGGCAAAACGACGACGTTGGCGGCCATGGTCGACCACATCAACGAAAATCAGCGTCGTCGGATTGTGACCATTGAAGATCCGGTAGAATACGTTCACCAAAACAAAATGTCTATCATCAGCCACCGCGAAGTCGGCCAGCACACCCAGTCATTTGACAACGCGCTGCGTGGCGTCACCAGACAAGATGCCGACGTCGTGCTGGTCGGCGAGTTGCGAGATTTGGAAACGATGTCCTTGGCGATATCCGCGGCGGCGATGGGTACCCTTGTCTTCGGCACCCTGCATACCAACAGCGCCGGTAAGACGATCGACCGTATCGTCGACATGTATCCCTCCGACCAGCAACAGCAAGTGCGGACAATGCTCGCCGAATCGCTGAAAGGAATCGTAGCCCAGCAGTTGCTGAGGACCAAAGACGACAAGGGACTCATTGCCGCCGCTGAAATCCTGGTGGGCGGCCATGCCGTCGCGAATATCATCCGCGACGGCCGGATTGACCGCATCACCTCGATCATGCAGTCGGGCGGGGCCGAAGGGATGCAGCTAATGGACGACGCGCTGGAACGATTGGTCGACCAACAGGTCATCAACGGCAACGTCGCCTACATGAAATCGACCGACAAAAAACGGTTTGAAAAATACGAAAACGAGTAGAGTATTGCCCGAATATCACCCGTTTACCCGGCGATATCAACTAGCGAAACACCGCCGCGTGCTGGATCCGTCTCAACGCTTCATCGGGCGAACCGGATCCGCAAAATCTCCCTGCAGTCGTTGACGGTAGTTCGTCGATTGTTGATATATCGATTGCGTCATTTCTCCGGGTGAATTCCGACGAATGCATTTTCGTCTGATTCCGAAGCATCTCCCGGGCCGGTAGAATAACGGCTCAACTGCGAGCACGTATTTCCATGTCGAATCGTTTCTACTCTTCAGCATCAATCGACGGATCATACGCCGTCCTGGACGGACCCGAGGCACACCACCTGCTGCACGTTATGCGGTTAACCGCCGGTGCCGAAGTCGTATTGTTTGACGGCAGCGGATGTGAATTCACGGCGAGAGTGCTGCGGACCGGCCGCTCCGATGTGAAATTTGAAATCCTCGACCGGCTGGAAGTCGACCGGGAATTGCCCTTTGACTTTACGATCGGTGTCGCACTGCCCAAGGGGGACCGCCAGCGGTGGTTGATCGAAAAGTCGGTTGAACTGGGTGTCACGCGGATTGTTCCGCTGGTCGTCGCGCGGGGTGTCGCTCAACCCGGCACTACCGCTTTGACGCGCCTCCGCCGCGGAGTGATCGAAGCTGCAAAACAATGCGGCCGGAATTGCCTCGCGGAAATCACCGAACCGTCAGGCTGGAGTGAATTCATTTCCATGCCGGAAAATTCGGTGCCGCGATTCGTCGCGCATCCGGGCGGAGAGCCGCTAAGTGATCTAGCCAACATCGATGTGCCAAACCGCAGCACTGTATGCGTCGCTGTCGGTCCCGAAGGAGGCTTCACGGACAGCGAAGTGGAAACTGCAACAAACCTCGGTTGGCAGGTCGCCGGCCTGGGCCCCCGCATCCTCCGCGTGGAAACGGCGGTGGTGGCCGTTGCCGCGGCCGTCACACAAATTTGGCACACATGAGTTTCCCACTTATTTTTCGATGTTTCGCAACTCTTCGAATTCTCGACACGCCGCCGCCTCGTCGCACCCAGATTCCACGACTGCCTCGAAGCAATCCCGTCGCCATAAAATGCTGGAGTACCACGATATCTAACGGCGTGAAACTTGCGTGGATCGCAAAACCAGCAACTTCTTCCATCCGTACAAAGGGACGCCCCGCCATGACCGAGTGGGCCGCCATCAGGCGGAAGTTTTTCGCCGCACTTTTAAGCGGAGCTTTGGGCGGGGCCCGCCACAAATTGGCCGGTTAACGCCTATTTAACTTCGCTGGAGCTCGACGGTTCGCCGGCCGTTTTTTTCGAGTCCGGTGACGCCGCTCGACGCTCGATCTTTCCAAACAAATGGCCGCCCACTTTGCCGTGTTGCCACGTACCGGCGTACTGGCCCCGGAAAAACAATACACGAGCGGAAAAGGTTCCCATGACGGGAATCGTGAAATCCGTCATCGTAATCATGGGCGTCTCGTCAGCCCATTTGACCGTCAAATCGAGTGGCACATTCACATCGAACTTCCCGTACTGAATCCTGACCACGAAACGCCAAATGTCTTTCTTGCCCGGAACCTTGGTCACCTTGCTGATGGTGTAGCGTTCTTCGGATAATTTTCCCGTTGGTTGGTTTGACATCGTGAAGTGACCTACCAACGTTGCACCGGAAAGAGACTGCTGAAATTTTTGTTCCAAATCGGTCAGCGGCGCGTCATCCCCCCGCGCGCACCCTGCGGCCAGCAGTACCATGAAAAATGCCAGAATCCGCTTCATTTCGAATCTCCTCTTTATCACCTTTAGACAATCGGCCCGTCGTCGTAATTGTATTGATATATCGATTATTGCAACTCCATCCCGGACGAGGAAACCATCGAGCTTGCCGCAGCAACTTTTGACAATCTCAAAACCGGCTTAACTTGTGGTAACGTCGGCACTAACGTGGTTTGTAATAAAAGTGGCCCGTTGTTAGAATAGCCCCGTCTGTACGCTTCCCCGACTCCCGATGGCCGACAACTGTTTTGGACGGATTTCGATGCTCAAAGTTATTCGATTGCTCGTTCGTAAATTCTCTCTGGCAACAACCGCCACCGCTTTGCTGCTGAGCTGCACCGTGGCAGGTGGTGAAGAGGGAAGCATTGACTTTGCACGCGAGGTGCAGCCGATCTTTGCCAAGCGGTGTTACAAGTGCCACGGCCCCGGGAAAAATGAGGGCGGACTGCGGCTCAATTCGCGGGAGGCAGCATTGGCCGAACTGGATTCGGGCGAAGTGGCCGTGAATCCCGGCAAGGTCGAATCGAGCGCGATCTTGCACCGCATCACCTCGACCGACGACGACGAACGGATGCCGCCGAAGGGAAAGCCGCTGACCGAAAAAGAAGCAGCCGCGATCCGCGCTTGGGTCGAGCAGGGCGCCGGTTGGGACACGCATTGGGCATTCACGAAAGTGACGCGACCCGCCGAACCCAAGGTTCGAAATGCCGCCTGGGTGCGGAGTCCGGTCGATGCGTTTGTTCTGAGCCAGCTCGAAGCCGCCGGTCTCAAACCCGCGCCGGCCGCGGACAAAGTCGCGCTGTTCCGCCGCGCCCACTACGACCTGCTCGGCCTGCCGCCGACGCCGGAAGAAATCGACGCCTTCGTGGCCGACACCTCAGACGACGCTTACGAGAAGGTCATCGACCGCCTGCTCAAATCGCCCCACTACGGCGAAAAATGGGCCCGTTATTGGCTCGATTTGGTCCGTTATGCCGAGACCAACGGCTATGAGCGGGACAACCCCAAGGACAACGTTTGGAGATACCGCGATTACATCATCAACGCCCTGAACAAGGACACACCTTACGATCGGTTTGTCATCGAGCAACTGGCCGGTGACGAACTTGAGAACGCCACGGCCGAAACGATCACGGCGACCGGGTTTTATCGTCTCGGTTTGTGGGACGATGAACCGGTTGACCGGCTGCAGGCCTACTATGACGGGTTGGACGACGTGGTCGTCACCAGCAGCCAGGCGTTTCTCGGTCTTACGGTCGGCTGTGCCAGATGCCACGATCACAAACTGGATCCGATTCCGCAGACCGACTATTACCAAATGTTGGCTTTCTTTCACAACTTGCAACACGGCAATACCATGCGGGGCGTGGCGACGGAAGCCAACAAGCAGAGACAGGCCGAGCAAGTCAAGAAACACGGCGAACGAATCAAAACCGTGCAGGAGCAGATCGCCATCGTTGAAAAGCGGATCTTCGACACATTCTCAAACCCCGAAAAGGAGGATGCCAAGGACGAAGTCGTTCGCCGCCGGATGATCGCACAAAAGCGTGGCAAAGTACTGGGCAAGGACGAACTGCGTCAGTATCTGGATTTAAAGCGCGAGGAACGGCGAATTACGCGAACGCAATTACCCGGTCTGGACAAGGCCCTGGCCGCACAAGAAAAGGGCGACCGCGGGCCGGAGACGTTCGTGTTGCTCCGCGGCAGCGCGCACGCCAAGGGCGAGAAGGTCGAACCGGGTTTTCCGTCCGTCATTTCGTCCGGTAAGGCCAAAGTCCCCGAAACAGGCCGCAACGGCAGTTCGCTGCGGCGGCTGACGCTGGCCAAGTGGATTGCCTCTCCGGACAACCCCATGACGGCGCGGGTAATGATCAATCGTATTTGGCAGCATCATTTCGGCCGCGGCATCGTCCGCAGCGCCAGCGATTTTGGCTATCAAGGCACACCGCCGACTCATCCCAAACTGCTCGACTGGCTCGCCTCCGAGTTCGTCGATCGCGGTTGGAGCGTCAAGCAAATGCACAAGTTGATCATGATGTCGGCCACTTACCAAATGTCCTCGCAGGGCAACGAATCCGCGCTGGCGAAGGATCCGACCAACGATTTGTTGTGGCGGCACGATATGCGGCGGCTGACGGCTGAGGAAATTCGTGATTCAATTTTGGCCGTCGGTGGTACATTCAACCCAAAAATGTTTGGTCCGAATATCTTCCCGCCACTGCCCAAGGAGGTTTTGGCAACGGCCTCGCGTCCCGGCGCCGGCTGGGGCAAGTCTTCGCCCGAGGAATCCGCGCGTCGCAGCATTTACATTCGCACCAAGCGATCGCTGCGGTTCACAATGCTGGAGACGTTCGACCAACCAGACACGGACAGTAGTTGCGCGGCTCGCGTCGTGACAACGGTCCCGACGCAGTCCCTCGGCATGATCAATAGCCAGTTCATGCATGAGCAGGCGAACTTTCTCGCCAACCGCCTTCTCGAGGACCGTCCCGAGGATCTGGCCGCCCAAGTAGCCCAGGCAATTCGCCTAACCACGGGCCGCGTGCCGGCGGACGGAGAAGTGAAAGCCGACGTGGAGTTCATCGAGGAACTAAAAACAGAAGAAAAACTTTCGCCGCAAGATGCCTTGCGGAACTACTGCTTGATGATTTTAAACACGAACGAGTTTATTTATTTGGACTAGGGAACGGGCTGTATCCCGTTCCAGTACCTGTAAAACGCATTAAAATCCGTTTTGCGAATAGGGAGTCTGGCCGATGACCAACCAACCACGTGGTAGTTTTTGCGGACGAACCCGGCGTGAATTCTTGTGGCAAGCTGGCGGAGGCTTCACGGCTCTCCCGTTAATTTCGATGCTGTCCGAGGACGGGTTTTTCGACAAACAGGCCGCCGCCGCGGACGCCACCTCGACTTACGTCAACCCGCTCAGGCCCAAGCAGCCGCACTTTGATGCAAAAGCTAAGAGCGTCATTTTTCTCTTCATGTATGGTGGGCCGAGTCACATCGACACGTTCGATTACAAGCCCAAGATGTACGGCATGGACGGCAAAACAATCGAAGTAAAAACATTCGGACGGGGCGGACGAAAGAACAGCGGCCGCATCGTTGAACCTAAGTGGAAATTCAAACAATACGGTGAGTGTGGAAAGTGGGTCAGTGATCTGTTCCCCAATGTGGCCACCTGTGTCGATGACATTGCGTTTCTACATTCGATGACTGCCGACTCACCGATTCACGGTTCGGCCATGCTGATGATGAACTCCGGAAAAATCATCAGCGGTGCCCCGGCGCTCGGCTCTTGGGTCAATTACGGCCTCGGCAGTGAAAATGAAAATTTGCCCGGCTTCCTGGTCATGCTCGACAAAACCGGCGGACCGATCAGCGGGGCCAAAAACTGGTCCAGCGGCTATATGCCCGCTTCGTACCAAGGCGTGATCATGCGTTCCCAGGGGGCGCCGATCCTTGATCTCCAACCGCCCGCAAACGTCTCGAAGTCAACTCAGCGGCGGGTGCTCGACCACTTGCTGGCGAAGAATCGCCAGCACCAGACGCGCCGCATTGACAATTCGGGTCTCGCGGCCCGTATTGCCA
>JAYGDO010000608.1:0-4443 GCA_046582885.1 Pirellulales bacterium
ACAGATTCGCGTCGGTGACGTCGACGGCGCCATTGACGGCGATTGTGTCGAAATTGCCGTCGTCGAGATTCGCAACGAAGTCCGACCCGGAATCCAAAGCCAAACCGCAGGCCGCGGCACCAAAACCCGCGCTGTAATGCGCGGCGATCGTGCTGTCCGGCAACACGGTGTTGTAAATCGCAACTTCGTCCAGATCGCCCACGAAACGCTGACCGTTGGCGAAGCCGCCCAACAAAGTGTCCTGCTCCTGACCAATTACAAAACTACCTGCGGCGCTCATCGCGGTTGTGGTCCGCGTGGCGGTCCCGGCCAGCGCGCCATCCACGTACAATCGGGTTTGGTCGGAGATCGTGTCCCACGACGCCACAACGTGATGCCAGTTGCCGTCCAGTATCGCGCCGCGGGGAACACCGGTATTGGTACTCCCGTTGTTGACGAATATCCGCCACGTGTTGGATTGTTCCATCAAGATGAATTCGTTGTTGGAAGCGCCGCTTTCGGCGAACGAGAAAATCGTCGGATCGGCTCCGCCGGTTCCGCGGACCCAAGCTTCGGCGGTAATCGCGGTCGTCGGAAATGCCGTCATTCCGCCCAGTTCAACGCGATCGCCGGTCGTGCCCGTGGCGGCTGTGGTCCCAAAACTTCCGCCCGTGTTGCCGGCGATCCGGGTATCGGCCACGCTGCCGACCGTATTGCGATAAGTTCCATTGCCCAACGACCCCAGGCCGCTGGGACCTGATGCACTGTTGTTGGCGCTTTGACCGGCGGCTTTGCTGCTTTCGCCCAGTCGCCAATAGATCAGCGGATCGTCGGCATTGATGATTTGGGCGTAACCGGGCGAAACCGGTCCGCTTGCCACGCCCAGCCCGCAGACCGTCAGCGTCCCGATCTCGCCGGCAGCATCCGTATTGGCCATGTCTCCGCCCGCGGAAATTTCGCCGCCGGCTTCGACATCAACGCGGCCGGTGACATTTCCCGTGCCGCCAAGTGTCGCTCCGTTTTGGACATCGACATCGCCACCACCGGCCGAGCCGAGCGTCGTTTGGCGGATGCTGAAATCCCAGGCAAAGCCATCGGATCCCGCGCTGCCGTTGGGACCCTGGGCAACGTAAATCTTGTCGCCCGCGTTCAAAATTCCGAGCGGCGTGTCGAAGCTAACGGTAGCGTTGTTTACGTAAAACACGCTGTCGATCAGGGTGTCATTAACCGAAATGCGAATCTCGCCGCCGTTGCTGTTGTTCGTGTTCGTATTGGTCACAAAGCTGTCGGTGATGGAGTACAAGCCCGCGTCGGCAACGGTGTACGCTGCGATCGCATACCGGTCGATGCCGCTCTGTGAATTTTTGGCGCCGGCACCGGGGTGGCCGCCATTGCCGTACAGCCGGACGTAGCGATCCGGATTGCCGTTCGTCCCCGAATTGTCCCCGTCGGCCGTCCAGCGGTTACCGGACCACAGCAAACGGCGATAGCTGCCGACTTCGGAGATCCGACCGCCGGCCGGGTCGTAACTGGCCGCCGGTGGCGAAGCCGCGTCGCCGGGATCCCAATCGGACGGCTCGTTCCACAGGTATTCCCAACCGGCGCCGTTGGCGCCGCGGAGATCCGCCCCGACCACGGCGTCGAAGTTGTTTTGAACCGCGGCCGCAGTCAGCGTCGATTCGTACAGCCGGAAGGCCGCAATCTGGCCCGCAAATGTCCCGTACGCGCTGAGGTCTCCCGAAAGTGTCAGCGACCCGCCAACGTCGTTATTCTTGCCGCCGAGGGCCGAGTTGTTTCCACCGGCCCAGTCCTCCACGTTGTTACTGGTTTGCGCCGTTGAGAGGGTGCCATTGACGTATAGCCGCAAGGTGTCGGTATCGCCCGGATTGTTCCGATCGTAGGTCACCACCGCCTGGACAAAGTCGCTGATGTCGGCCGCCGACAGGGCGTGTTGGAGTTGCAGCCGCGTACCGCCGTTCTTGGCCGTAAATTGAAGCGTATCACCGCCGGCAATCGTAAACGAAGCGCCGGTGCCGCTACCGCCCGATTCCCAAAGGATCTGGTCGCCGCCGCCAAGATTGTCGGGTTTGAACCAGATTTCCCACGTGGTATCGGCTGCGGTCGGATTCGGGCTGCCCGGCAAATTGTTGTAGGTCGCCGCGGTCGCTCTGTCGGCGTTCACGCTGCTGCCGCTGGTCGGGAAATCGTAAGCGGCGGTTATCCCCGCGTAGTTGGTGTCCGGGTCGAAATCTCGCGAGACATTACCGCCCAGCGACCAGTTGAAACCCTGCTGAGCCGTCGTGCTTTCCCACGACGCATCGCCGTCGGTGTCCAGGCTGGCATTGAAATCCAACGTTGCGCCGGACGTCAACCTGGCCCCCGTGGCAAAGTCGTCACGGTAATCGGCCACGGTCGTCGTGGCCGCCGGGCCACCGCCGGCCAACAGGGTGCCGTCCGCGACCGTTGTGCCACCGGCGTACGTGTTGCTGTCGTTCATCAACGTCAACACACCCGCACCCATTTTCATCAAGCTGTTGTCCGCCGGGACAATCCCGACGCCGTCGACGGCGTTGTACAGTGACGCAATCTGGGCATTGGTCAACGCCGTGGAGAAAATTGCCGGCTCGTCGATCAGACCGCGCCAATCGCGGCCGCCTTCATCCCGGCCGATGCGGACATCGTTGACCTTAGCGGTGTTAATGCTGCGATTTAACAGCGCGTTGGGCGGCACCGAGGTGCCAAATCCCGCGTCCAACTGGCCGTCGACATAAAGGCGAATGTCGTTGACCTGGGCGCTGCCGACCGGGGCCGAAAATGCCCGATCGAACACGACGGCAACGTGATGCCACTGCCCGTCGCGGATATCGGTATTTCCCGTGATATACCCGCCGTTGACTTCCAGCCGCAGATTGCCATCGACCGAGCCGTTGTCGTCCTGCGTACGGAACGTCCATTTTTTGCCGCCGGCGTTTTGTCCCCAATGCATGATGCCCTGGTCGTTGGGTCCGCCGACTTCGAATCGCACCCAGGCAACCGCGCTGCGGGTGTCGGTTTTAGTGACGCCGTCGTAGTCGGTAATCACCACGTCATCGTCAAAGGTATTGAAATCGATGGCGTTACCCACGCGGCCACCAACCGGGTTGACGGCCGCCAGCCCCGGGTCGACGGCGCCATTGCGGCCGTTTGGCGAGGAATCCGGAGTGCCGTTGCCGCCATCAATCGTCTCAAATTTCCAGTAGCCTTCGACACCGGGCAGAGCCAGGACGGCATCGCTGTACGTCGGATCGAAAATGTCACCACCACCGACGATTTGGCCCGAAATGGCGGTGTCGCCGGCTCCGTCGACAGTCAGCTTCGACTGCTGCAGCGAAATGTCGCCGGTAATCGATAATTTTCCGCCCGCGGTCGATGAGACGATCTGGATTTCACCCGTGACCGCCGTCTCGGCTGTAATTGGGCCCGCATAAATATTGTTTCCGCCGCCGCTCTCAAGCGTGCCGGGGTTGCCCGCAGCGGAGGAACCGAGCGTCAACGACTCACTGGCAACGTTGACTCCGCCCGACAACCTCAGCGTGGCTCCGCTGGCAACCGTTGTGTTACCGTCGTCGGTACCCAGTGCGGTGTCGGACGCCGCGACCAGGACGCCCGCCATCACGGTGGCCTCACCGTCGTAGTTGTTGTTACCGGCTAACGTAACCGTGCCGCTTCCGGATTTCATCAACCCCGTGCCATTTCCGGCGGCGCCGAAACCGGCGTCGTAGTGGGAGGCAATCGTGCTGTCGGACAACACGGTGTTGTAGATCGCAACTTCGTCCAGATCGCCCACAAAGCGTTGGTTGTTGGCGAAGCCGCCCAACAAGCTGTCCTGCTCCTGTGCAATTATAAAACTACCTGCGGCGCCGATCGCGGATGTGGACCGCGCAGCGGATCCGGCCAGTGCGCCATCGACGTACAGTCTGGTTTGGTCGGAGACTGTGTCCCACGACGCCACGACGTGATGCCAGTTGCCGTCCAGGATCGCATCGCGGGGAACACCGGTATTGGTGCTCCCGTTGTTGATGAATATCCGCCAGGTGTCGGATTGTTCGATCAGCAGGAACTCGTTGTTGGAACCTCCGTCTTCCACGAAAGAGAAAACCGTCGGATCGGTTCCGCCGGTTCCGCGGACCCAAGCTTCGGCGGTAATCGCAACCGTCGGAAATGCGGTCATTCCACCCAGTTCAACGCGATCGCCGGTCGTGCCCGTGGCGGTCGTGGTTCCAAAACTTGCGGCGGTGTCGCCGTCGACCTGCGCGTCGGACACGTTGCCGACCGTATTGCGGTAAGTTCCATTGCCCGCCGACCCCAGGCTGCTGGGACCCGACGCGCTGTTGTTGGCGATTTGGCCGGCGGATTTGCTGTTTTCGCCCAGTCGCCAATAGAGCAGCGGATCGTCGGCATTGATGATCTGGGCGTAACCGCCGC
>JAYGDO010000183.1:0-5480 GCA_046582885.1 Pirellulales bacterium
CCAGGGATCTCGCGCCGCTGTTTCTTCGGGGCACTTTGCGGTCACTTCACCCTCGGGCACAACTCCGTTGGGGTAGCTCTCTCGCTTGTAGAGACTTGATGTACCGACCAATCCGAATGGCGTGCCTGCCGGCAAGTGGCGCGACAGCTTGCCGGCATTTGCCAGTGGCGTCAGCGCTGCCGGTTCGTCCACACCGTAAATCCGCTTATACGGCACGACGGCGCGGGGCCAGCTTTCGTTGTACTTGGGATCATTTTTGATCAACAGCATTTGACTCGGTTCGGTTACCACATCGCCGTATTTGATCAGGTAAATACCGCCGTCGAGTTGCGGCAAATACGTGTATTGGTGATTTACCGGACCGGGCGAGTAGATCGTCAGTAAATGATTGTCCGGAGCCCCGGCCGGATGCGTGAACTTGCCGACTTTCGGCGAGTTTTTGTCGCCAACGATTGCAGTATCGGCCGGCCCTTCACGGCCGTGCGAAAATGGCGTCAGCGAAACCGAACCGATCGGCATGAACGGCATGCGGTACAGTTTGGGTTTGGTATTGTAAAATCGACCGTACCGCCACGGTTTGTTGCGGGGATCATGCATGTACGCCGGGCCGAATGCTGCCTGGCCTGCCGGCGGTGTGGGCGGTAACTTGATGTACGCACCGAAGCCGCTGTTGTTTTGGTTGTAATACTCTTCGACGACGATCGCGCCATCACCCAATTGTGATTGAAAATGAAACCCGTTCGGCGCACCTCCCGGGTCGAACGCGCTAATCAGTGGCGCCCAGTTCGTGCCATCGGGACGTATCGTCCAAACTCCCCACAGAATCGTGCCGCGGATACCCTGCGATTCGAGCGTACTGAACATGATCCGACCGTCTTTGAGCACAACCGGATGCAGCGCACCGGAAATGTTGATGTGCCCGATTTTTTCGAGATTTGGAGGGTCTTCGCCGTCGTGAATGCTCTCGTCGCGGTCATCCATCACGAACAGTTGCAGCGCTACGCGCGGGTAACCTTTCGCCGGCCGAAAACCATCGCGGTTACTCGTAAATACAATCTTACCCCCCGGCAACGGACACGGTCCCATGTTGAACACGCCATAATCGTAATGCGATTTTCCCGGTTCCGCCGAGCGGAAGTCGCCGGACCAGCGGGCGGCGCCGGTGTTGGGAGAGAATCGCTGGTTGGTCAATCTCACGATCTTCCGCGATTTGATGTGGATCTTGAAAATGTCGGCCCCGCCTCGTGGCGGTGTCCACTGGTTGGCTTTTGTCAGGTCGTAAAGGTGTGTGTAGTAAACCCACTTCCCGTCGAACGAGACCATGGGATCGGTGATGGAACCCTTGCCGCCTGCGGCCAGCAGTTCTTCGGAGCCATCCGGACGAAGCAACATCAGGTCTGCGCCCGGCTGCATCGTTACGGGTTGTGAGAAGTCGGTGTAGTACCGCTTGTGAACCTTGTCGCCCCCGCGTCCGGCGCGGACGTACACAATGTCGTAGTCGTAGCGGACGGAATTATCTTTTGAAATGTGCGGCACGCGGACATTGATCGGATCGGGAAACCGTTTATCCTCAGGCCGCGCCGCGGAGGCGGCTGAATAGGTGAGGATCACACATCCAATTGCCATACAGGTAATTGTCCGAATCATCGGGTTCTTTTTCCCATACAGGTGACCGCCTGGTTCATTATAATGGCCGCTCAATGTAGGGCCGCGCTACACGTCCAATGATATCCAATTTTTAAGGTGCCGTCATGAAGTTTGGCCGCGTGTGGAGAAATCAGTCGAGAATTTCGTTGGTCACGGTTGCTATCCTAGCCGCTGGCTGCTCGGCAGCTGCGGCCGAAGACTACACACTGCACACGTTTCGAAAAGTGAAGCTGACTGACAAGTTCTACAGCGAAGGCGCGCATTGGGGCGACTTCGATCGCGATGGCAACGGCGACGTTGCGGCAGGTCCGTTCTGGTACAAGGGGCCCGATTATAAGCAGGCGCATGAATTCCGGCCGCCACAGGCGTTCGATCCGCATAACTATTCGAATGCCTTCCTGATGTTTACGGGGGATTTCAATCAGGATGACTGGGACGACATTCTCGTGGTCGGTTGGCCGGGCAAAGATGCATCGTGGTTCGAAAATCCGAGGGCCGCTGCGGGGCACTGGAAGCGGCACGTGGCGTTTGACATTGTCGATAACGAATCGCCGGGACTGGCGGACGTGACCGGCGACGGCAAGCCGGAGTTATTGTTCCACACGCGGGGCCGGTTGGGATATGCCGAACCGAATTGGAAATCGCCCGGGCAGTTGTGGCGGTTTCAGCCGATCTCCGGTCAGCATGGCTGGGGTCGCTATCAACACGGCTTCGGATACGGTGACATCAACGGTGACGGCCGCGCCGACTTTCTCATGCATGGAGGTTGGTGGCAACAGCCCGCTCCGTCCGGCGGCGACGCAGCGTGGAAACATCACGCCTTCAATTTTGGAGCCGGCCGCGGCGGCGCGCAGATGCTGGTGTATGATGTGGATGGCGACAAAGACAACGACGTCATCACTACGATTGATGCGCACGGCTACGGACTGTCATGGTTCGAACAGCTACAGCCTGCCGGTGGCGGCGTTACGTTTAAAGAGCATCAAATTGTCGGCCGCAAACCGGAGGATAATCCGTACGGGGTCAAGATCACGCAGATGCACGCGCTGTTCCCGGTGGACATGGATGGCGATGGGTTGAAGGACTTCGTGACCGGCAAGCGTTATTGGGCGCACGGCCCCAAGGGCGACGCCGAACCCGCCGCACCGGCCGTGCTGTACTGGTTTCGGTTGACGCGGACCGGCGACGGCAAAGATGTTCATTTTGTGCCGTATTTGATCGACAACGATTCGGGAATCGGCACCCAAGTGGTCGCCGGCGACGTTTCCGGTAATGGCCTGCCTGATATCGTTGTGGGTAACAAAAAAGGAGCGTTTGTTCACCTGCATGAGGCGAAAAAAGTGACGCGTGCCGCTTGGCTGGCGGCACAGCCGGAGCGCGTCGATTAAAAGAGAACATATTCACGATGACGGAAATTGAATCTGTGAACCGCTGCGGGTATGCTGCTGCGTGGAGAAACTGTTGTGCGGTTACCGGGAGGGTACGGCTATGAAAATGGCGATCCGCTATTCGACATTGGCATGCATCTTTTATTTCGGCTTCGCGCCGGTTGGTCGAGCGGTCGATGCGACTGCTAAACCGGTTGATTTTGCCCGCGAGGTTCTGCCGATATTGTCCAACAAGTGTTTCGTCTGCCATGGCCCGGATGGCGAGGAAAAGGAAGTATTGCGGCTCGATTCCTTTGAGGCTGCGACGCGAGAGTCAGAGGGGCACCGAGCGGTCGACCCGGCTGCGCCCGAAAAAAGCGAAATCCTCGCACGGCTCGCCGACGCCGAGGAACCGATGCCGCCGCGCGAGGCCGAGAAGCAGCTTACTAAAACCGAACGGGAAGTGCTCGAGCGCTGGGTACGCCAGGGCGGCAAGTACACGACGCACTGGGCATTTGTTCCGCCAACCAAGAAGCTGCCGGCGGGCGCCGGCAGCGCGGCTAAAAGCGACGCGATCGACGCGTTTGTTCTCCGCCGGTTGAAGGCAAAAAATATCGGCTTTGCGCCCGAAGCCGATCGCGCGACGCTGGCTCGTCGAGCGGCGCTCGTACTGACCGGGCTGCCGCCCGAACCGGAGCAACTCGACGCATTTTTAGGCGACAAACGAGCAGATGCTTACCGGCGGTTTGTCGACGAAATGCTCGCAAGCCCGCACTACGGCGAGCATCAAGCCCGCTATTGGTTGGATGCCGTACGCTACGGCGATACACACGGTCTGCACCTGGATAACCGCCGTGGTATTTATCCTTATCGCGACTGGGTCGTCCACGCGCTGAACAAAAACCTGCCGCTGGACGACTTTATCACTTGGCAGCTTGCCGGCGACCTGTTGCCAAATCCAACGCTCGAGCAGCACGTGGCTACCGGTTATGTGCGAATGAATCCGACGACGGCCGAGGGCGGCGTGATTCCCGCCGAGTTCCAGGCCAAAAATAATTTCGACCGCGTTGAAACGCTCGGCACGGTGTTTTTGGGAATATCGCTCACCTGCGCCCGGTGCCACACACACAAGTTTGATCCGATTCCGCAGACGGAGTATTACCGGCTGATGGCTTTCTTTAACAGCACGGCCGAAAACGCGCTGGACGGCAACAAGTACGACTACGCCCCCGTGATTCGCGCCCCCAACAGCGTAACCGTGTGGCGGCACTGGACCGATCTTCATTCGCGCGGCGAACAGCTTTTTGCCGGGGCAAAAGATGTCGTGGCAAAGTTGCCGGCCGAGGATGCCAAGAAGTGGGGGGCGACCAATACGAAAGGCCGTTTGCTGCGGCTGGCCGAGGCGGACGGGCCCTTTGCGGGGCTGAAACTGCAAGACGCGGCGCGCGAAATCGTCGCAGGCCTGGACAAGGCGGCGGCCGGCTTCACCACGACGCTCGTTGCCCGAGAGCTGCCCAAACCGCGCGAGACCCGGTTGCTCCGGCGGGGTGAATACAATCTGCCGGTTGGCGACCCGCTTGAGCCGGAAACACCCGGTGCTATGGGTGGGTTGCCCGACGGTGCGCCCCGGAATCGATTGGGGCTGGCGCAGTGGCTTACGTCGCGCGAGCATCCGCTTGCGGCTCGCGTGTTGATCAACCGCGTCTGGCAGCGGACCTTCGGCCATGGGCTGGTGCGGACGCCGGAAGATTTTGGCTTGCAGGGACAGCAGCCGACGCATCCGCAACTTTTGGATTGGCTGGCCGTCGAACTTCAAGAACGCGGTTGGGATCTGAAACAGATGTTGCGGGTGATGGTGGAGTCCAAGACCTTTCGGCAGAGTTCCGCTTGGCGAGCGGACGTGGACGACCCTGAGAACCGGCTACTCGCACGCGGTCCGCGACACCGGCTGGATGCCGAAGTAATTCGTGACGTTGCGCTCTGGTCCAGCCAGTTGCTCGATCCGCACATGGGTGGCGAAGGCGTCAAGCCATACCAGCCCGCCGGCCTGTGGGCGGCGCTGATGCATCCGGCTAGCAACACAAAGAGCTATGTGCAAGACAAGGGCGGGCTGCTTTACCGGCGTAGTTTGTACGTCTATTGGAAACGCACCTGCCCGCATCCGATGATGATCCTGTTTGACGCGCCGGACCGCGAATCCAGTTGCGTGCGGAGATCGCGGACCAACACGCCATTGCAATCGCTCGCTCTGCTGAACGAAACCCAGCGCATCGAAATGTCGCGCAAACTGGCCGAACGACTGTTGCGCGAGGGCCGGAACGACGCCGAACGGTTGAATTTACTTTTCAAGTTACTGGCCTGCAGACATCCCACGGATCACGAGCGGGCGGTGTGTACGAAGCTGTTAAGGGCCATGCGAGAACGCTATGCAGACGCTGAAAAGGATGCATTGGCATTGCTCGCGAC
>JAYGDO010000273.1:0-2016 GCA_046582885.1 Pirellulales bacterium
AGGGCCAGTTACGACGAGGGCCAGACGTGGCCCTATAAGCGGACGATTTATGAAGGAGGTAGCGGCTATAGCGATATGGCCGTACTGCCGAACGGAAAGATCGGCTACCTCTTCGAGAAAGACGGCAAGCAGGATCTGGGCTTCACGGTTCTTCCCGGCCCGCCGGCGGAACCAGCGGCGGCAGATGCCAAACGTTAAACGAACGGACGGCACCGCGTTTGTGCCCTCTGCCCACGACTGCGATCGCGGTTCACCCGCCACCGCGTCGACCGCACCGTCCACCGTTGAATCGAAAGCCGCGCGTTACCCGACGTGCTTCAGCAAGCTCACTCGGCCGATGGCGACCCATTCGGCCAGGTAAATGTTGCCGTCGTGGTCGAAGCATGCGTCGTGCGGGTGAATGAACTTGCCCGCCTGCCACCGCTGGGGATGCACACGCATGGCAAAGTTGTTGGCCAGTACTTGCTTGAGCCAGGCCGGGTCGTGGCCCAGGTGGGCGATCAGGTTGTTGTTGACGTCGAGCAGTGTGATCCGCGCGTGCAGATCGGGCACGAGCATCACCTCCCCGCGGAGATCAATGTCGGCCGGGAACAGCATGTCGTTGAAGAAGCCGAGATGTTTGCCCTCGGCGGAAAAATATTGCAGCCGCGCGTTGGCCCGGTCGGCGACAACCAACGCCGGTTCGCGTCCCTTCCGGTCGTCCCACCAAAGCCCGTGCGGAGTCCGCAGTTGTCCGGGACCGTCACCAGCTCCTCCGAAGTGGCCGACGACCTTCGCGTTTTTGTCGTACTTGATGATGTAGTGCGAGCCATATCCATCGCCGACCCAGAACCCGCCATCCGGTGCAAACGCAATGTTGGTCGGGCTAAACAGGCGCCCCTTGCCGTATTTGCCCGGGGTTTTTACTTCAAACGGTCGGGCGTTTTTGTAAGGCGCGATCTGCGGCGCCTGCTGCTTCCAGACGATCTCGCCTTTTAACGTGCTCTTGGCAATATAACCCTTGTTGTCGCAGAGATAGAGAAACTCCTCGCCGTCGTCGCGTCGAATATCGATTCCGTGTCCGCCCCCGTGAAACTCCTTTCCGAACGACCGGACGAACTTGCCGCGGCGGTCGAACACGACCACGGCATCCTGCGGTGAGGCTGTCTTCGTGCGATGTTTTACATAGACCAGCCCGGCGGCATCGACGGCGACTCCGTGCGTATCCTGCCAGCGAATGTGCCTGGGGATCTGCATGCAATCGTGATGCACCTCGTACCGATAACCTTCGGGACCAATCACCGGCGGCCTCGAACCACTCTTGTCGTCCGCCCCCAGAATTGTCGGGGCGGAGCCGGCGAGAGTCATTCCGCCGGTTACCTTCAAAAATTCACGCCGTGATGTATGAGATTTCGTCATGATGACTGGAGTCCGGTTTGGTCTGGGTGGGTCAGTTTAGCAGCCCTTTTGGGCATTGTAAGCAAAGTCGGAATCGGGGAAATCGCCCTCGGCGGCGCAGACGAGCAACCGCCGCCCGTGGATCTCCGCGCGAGCGTAGACAACCAGAACCGATTTTTCGTGTTGAAACAAGAAATCTGTCTCGTTGCTGTCGATTGTGAGATTGAAGAAAAGCCTCATTGGAGTTGCTGCTTAACCAGCAGGTGTGTCTCTATGACACCGGCGCCCCTGGCGGTGATTACAGCATCGTTGACGTACCTATACAGGGCATCGCCATCCGCGCGCACGAGCACTTTCTGATCGGGGTCTTTCTGAACCGCTTTCTCGAGCAATATCTCGATCTGGTCGAGTTTCATTGCCTGGGCTCCCACCACGTAGCTGCCGTCCCGATTGACGTTGATCACAATAATCTTGGATCTGCTGCCCAGGGTCGTAGCGGATGCCGGCGGCAACCTTACTTCTACCTCCCGAGTGGCTTCGCGCAACCTGTTCACGAGATCCTCAAATTCCGTCAGCGACTTCCCTAGGAACAGTGCTTCATCAGACATCACCTGCCGGGCAATGGCAGATTCAGGGTGC
>JAYGDO010000297.1:0-24554 GCA_046582885.1 Pirellulales bacterium
CGTCTTTAGGTTTCGTCGCGTCGGGTTTTGCTTCGTCGGGTTTCGCTTCGTCGGGTTTCGCTTCGTCGGGTTTCGCTTCGTCGGGTTTCGCCTGTTGGCCTTCGATGCCCAACAATTTCATATCGAAGATCAGGGCGTCGCCCGGCTTTATTTTTCCGCCCGGTCGGGGATTTTCGCCGTAACCAAGATCGGCCGGCACCACCACTTCCCAGTGCGAGCCGACATTCATCAGTTTTAGCGCTTCGGTCCAGCCGGCGATGACTCCTGCGACGGGGAACGTGCTGGGCTCGCCGCTGTCGTAAGAACTGTCGAATTTGGTGCCGTCGATCAGCGTTCCCAGGTAATGGACTTTAACGGTATCCGTCTGTTCGGGGGTCGCACCGTCGCCCGCCGCAATGACCCGGTATTGTAATCCACTCTCGGTTGTCTTGACGCCCAGGCGCGTTTTGTTGTTATCCAGATACCGGGCCTGCGCGTCGCGACGCAGTTTGTCTTTGAAAGCGATGATGGCCGCGCGGATTTCTTCGTTTGTCAACTGTACTTCGCCTTCGACGAAGGCGTCGATCAGCCCGCGGCCGACCAGTTCCGGATCGATGTCCGCGCCATCATTTTTCAGGCCGCGACCGATACTGGTTCCGATGGCGTAGCTCGTTTTGCCTTTCTCGGAAGTCAGGTCTGGCTGGGCCGGCGGCGGGTTCTCGGATGCTGGTTTTTCAGAGTCCGGCGATTCGGTGGCGGCTGGTGCCGGCTCCGTCGGCGCGGGGTCAGCCGGCGGCGATTCCTCGGCCTTCGCCGCCGGTTCGCTCGTTTTGGGTGCATCATCAGTATTTTCTTCTTGAGCAACAGCGGGCACGACCAGCCCGGCCGTCAGCAAAAGCGTCCAGAACAGTTTCATTTCCATCCCTTTCGATGTGTCGATTCGGTTTTTTCGGAGGGAGGTAGTTTAGCATTGTCCCCCGTTTCAAGGCAGGTCCACATTTTCCCTGCCGGAGGCGGCGAAGCGGCTGAGGCACACCTGCATATTTGTGCATTGAGTCAAAATGCGGGGCCGAGATAGAATTCCGGCGCCCGCTGGCTCGCGCGGGGAATTGGAACAACACTTCAATAGTTTGGCCGAGCGGAGGCGGATCTATGGACTTCGAGCAACTCAAGCAGATCATTGACGGCCTGGGACTGCAGGACTTCTTGATGAAGGTAATGGGCGTCATCGTTTTGCTGTTTGTGGCGTGGGTCGCCGCCAGCTGGCTGGGCCGGCTGGCGCGTAAAGCGATGTTGAAAGCCAGACTGGACGAGACACTCACCAAGTTCTTTTCCAAATTCATTCGGTGGGCCGTCTTGATTTTGGCGCTCTTGGCATGTCTGGGGGTCTTTGGCGTCGAAACAACCAGTTTCGCCGCAGTGATTGGTGCGGCGGGCCTGGCGATCGGGTTGGCGTTTCAAGGGACGCTCGGAAATTTTGCTGCCGGTATCATGCTGCTGATGTTTCGTCCGTTCAAAGTTGGTGATATCGTCAACGTTGCCGGACAAACGGGTAAAGTGGATGAAGTTGAACTATTCACGACCACCATCGACACGCCCGATAACCGTCGCATCATTATTCCCAACGGTTCGGTCTTCGGCTCGGTGATCGAGAATATCTCGCACCACTCGACGCGGCGAGTTGACGTCGCGGTCGGATCGGACTATTCCGCGGACCTGGATGAGACGCGCGACATCCTCACCCGGGTAGCCACAAATGTGTCCGGCCGCCTGGACGATCCTGAACCGGCTGTGGTGCTGTTGGAATTGGGCGGGTCATCGATCGACTGGTCGGTTCGCGTCTGGTGCAACAGCGCCGACTTTTGGGGCGTCAAGCAAGCGCTGACGCGCGACGTCAAGAATGCGCTGGATCAGGCGGGAATTGGCATCCCATTTCCGCAGATGGATGTACACATGGACCAAACCGCAGCTTCATAATCGGCGAGAACATCAACAGTACGCCGCTGGCGATGCCGACGAGATTGGCAACGTAGTCGAACCAGTCCAGCGTCCGTGCAAACAGGGGCTGAGTGCATTCGTCGAACAGCCCGAATCCGCTCAGCAGCAATACAATCCAGAGTGGATGCGGGCGATAACAGTCCCGCCCCGCGTTGCTTGAATTGCTCTCTCGATGGCGTTGTGCGGTTCGAAAGGCGAGTACGGTCAACACAGCGTAGCCGGCAAAGTGGACCAATTTGTCGCGACGGCCCAATCCGCCAGGTAGCGGCCCGCGGCTAAATCGCTCGACGCTGTGCAAAACTGCCTGAATCCACGAATCCGACTTCGGTCGTAAATCCGCCCGCAGCGGGGCATGCGTGGCGTAAATGAGAATCGCCGCATAGGCAATCAGTAGAATTCGGCGTGTGGCCATGGGCAGACTTCTTCACGGCTTGAGGGCGGTTGACTGCGGACGTATCCATCATCGGCCACGGCATCAGTTCGACTAAACGGACGTGCCAATTACGGCGGTGATGCCGGCGAATTGGGTCGAAAGGCCGCACAATCACCCAACGTCAAACAGTCGTGGGGGCAATCGGACGAATCGATCCGTCACCCTTTTGCGTTTTTCCCCTAGTTCGCCGCCGGCGAACGTTTTTGTTGCGCGTCGCGCAAGAGCGCCTGGCCGCTTGGTTCATTGGGAAATAGCGTCAGCAGAATGTTGGCGTGCTCGGCGGCTTTTCTCCAGTTCTCGTGCTCTAGGTAGAAAACACCGAGCGCGTACCGGTAGTCGAATTGCCCCGGGGCCCGATCCACGGCTTTCGAAAACGCCGCCTCAGCTTCCGTGATCCGCTTGAGTCGATTGAGGATGATGCCCGCTTGGTAATGTGCCTGCGGCAGCGGCGGCGCGAGTTCGATCAATTCTTTGATTTCTTTGAGCGCCGATTCGTCTTTTCGCATCTGGGACAGAATCATGCTGAGGTAGAGCCGCGGCATCGGAAATGCGGCGTCCAATTTGATAGCCGCGCGATAGTGAGCGGCGGCCTCGCCGAGCCGGCCCAATTTGGCAGCCGTGTTCCCCAGATTCAACTGCGCTTCCGGTTGGTCTTGATTCGCAAGCTGTCCTGCCCGGTACTCATCCAACACCCGATCGAGTTCCTTTTTTGTTTCCGGATTGAGCAGTTCGTAAATGCCGGCCAGTGTTTGTGCTGCCTCGGTACGAACCCACCTCACCGGATCATACAGCATTGGGATCAAAGCCAGCGAAAGCTCTTCCCTGTCGTAGCGACGTCGAAGATTGATCACTTGACCGGGCGGCTGAAGTCCCTGAATTGCCGTCGCGCGGATCAGGGCTTCTTTGTGCGACAGGGCCGAAACGACCAGCGCCCGGCTGGTTGGCGTATCGACTGCCGCCAGGTGCTGGACGGCGGTCGCTTTTGCGATTGCCGGCAGCGTCTTGGATTTGAGCACTTCGGTCAGCGCCTCCTCCACTTCGCGCACTTGCGCGGGTGTCGCTTCGCGCGGCGCGCGGCGCAAATCTCGAAATGTTTTAAAGGCCTTCGCGAAATGTGGGCGAGATTCACGATCTTGCTTGCCAAACCATTTTTCAACGGCTTTGGCCATTTGTTGATCGAGCGCTGCGACTTTTTTTTGAGCGGTCTTGTCGCCGGCACCAACGGCGGAAATCCAGTCTTGATAGAACTTAAATTCCGGTTCGGCGTCGGAGCTTTTGTCCGCGGTAAGAGACTTTTCCAGGTGGCACTTGGTGCAGGCGTTCGGCGTGCCGAGTTCGACGGAAAGGTCCGGCCTCGGCACCCGCAGGCTGTGGTCGCGACGCGGATCAACCACCATGTATGTGCGGTGTGGCATGTGGCATTCGACGCAGGCGGCTCCGCGGCTGCCAGTTTTGTGGTGGTGATGCGCGGGCACGTCGTATTTGCCCGCCGGATGCTGGTGGCACGACGTGCAGACCGTGTTGCCCTTGTGTTTCAACTTCGTGGTGTGCGGATTGTGGCAATCGGTGCACCGCACGTTTTTGCTGTACATTTTGCTCTGCAAAAAGGAGCCGTAAACGTAGACTTCGTCCAGAATCTGACCGTCGGCGTGGTACAAAAGTTCCTGCAAAGTCGAGGGCGCGTAGTGATCGAACAGTTCGCCGCCAGAGCGGAAGTCAGGATGGACAATCCGCCGGCGCGAGTGGCATTTTGCGCACGAATCGATTTCATATTTGGAGTTCGTGTCTTTCAGTGGCGGCAGGCCGTAGCCAACATTGCGGTCCCAAAATAGGGAGTTCGCATTGGCCAATTCGACGTGAATGCTGCCCGGTCCGTGGCACGTCTCGCAGCTCACGTCGATTTCGGAAAACGTTGTGGCGTACTCACCGCGGCCGCCTTTTGATAAATCAAAGTTCTTTTGCAGGTTGGTCGAGTGGCATTCGGCGCACATGTGGTTCCAGTTCGATGCCCGTCTGGTCCAATGCAGCGGGTCGTCCGGTTTGATTTGTTCGTGGCGGACGTCCGGTGGAAATTGATAGAACCATTCCTTGCTTTCAGTGTTCCAGCATTCGCGCAGAACTTGCACGCGGCCGTCGTCGAATTCAACCATATACTGCTGCAGTGGCTCGACGCCGAACACGTACTTGATTTCAAAATCCGCCAGCTTGCCGTCCGAGCCTTCGGTATTGACGAAAAACTTGCCGTCCCGGCGAAACATGGTTGCCGTGATTTCAAAGTAACGAAGCTGCTGATTTTCGAAGTCGGCTAGTACCGTTTCAGGCGTCGCCAAGTCCATTGCCAGGTCGTGGTGCGAGCCGATCCACTCACCGTGCTGTTTTTTGTGGCACTCGGCGCACGTCGCCCGGCCAACGTAGGTTGCTTTCGCGCCCTTGGGAAAGGCGGTCAGCCAATCGACGGCAACGGCCAGTCCGGCCAGTACGGTGCCGCAAACGGCGACGATGAGGAAGCGGTAGCGTGTTCGCATTGACGGGCTAGCAAAAGGTTGTACGTGGGCCGGGTAACGAATGCCGGAAGATAGGTTGGCCGGAAAAATCGCCATTCTAATCCAAGATCAGGCTGTCGCGATCCGTCATTCTGAACCGGGCCAGAGAATCTCGCCGGAGCTTTGACGTTCTTTAGAGCTATCCAGAAGGATCGGCCGACCGAAAGCTAGCAATCGCTTGCGGTGAGCAATTGACGTTGAAAAACCAAATTGATACGATGTCCGGTTCGCTCTCTTGATTGGCCCGGGGGATGCGACGCAAGTGCTTAAATCCGGCCGAGTTAATTACCTTGCCCAACGTCGGACGCTCAATCGCCTCAAGGGCGGTGGGACTTAGCCGATGTGCCGAACGTAAGGAGAGTTCTTCGTGTCAGAACCTTTAGTGAAGAGTCTCATCAAAGCCGGTGTCCATTTTGGACACCGTGCGAGCCGGTGGAATCCCAAGATGCGGCCGTACATTTACGGCCGCCAAAATCTCATCCACATCATTGACGTGAAGGAAACCGTCCGAGGTATCTTTCGCGCTCGCAAATATTTTCGCCAAGTCGCGGCCGCCAATAGTTTGATCCTGTTCGTTGGCACGAAGCGTCAAGCGGGCGAGACGGTCGATCGCGAGGCGACGCGGTGCGGCATGCCGTTTGTCTCGGAACGATGGTTGGGCGGCACGCTGACAAATTTCCGCACGATTCGCAGTCGGCTAAGCCGCCTGGAGAAATTGGAAGAAATCATCGGTGGCGAGGAACTTTCGGCGTATTCGAAGAAAATGCAGTCGTCGTTGCAGCGCGAAATGCGAAAAATGTACCGCAATCTGAACGGCATCCGGACGATGAACCGATTGCCCGAAGCGCTGTTTGTCGTTGACCCCAACAAGGAACGCAACGCGGTTCGCGAAGCATCCAGACTTGGCATCACGACGGTGGCGCTGATTGATACAGACTGTGACCCTGATTTGGTCGATTTGCCGATTCCCGGTAACGATGACAGTATTCGCAGCATCGAGTTGGTTGCGCAAATCCTGGCCGATTCGATTCTGGAAGGAAGGTCTGACGTCCAAGTCGAGCAGCAAGTAGCGGCTGAAGGCGCGACGCCCGCCGAGCCTGCCGCCGATCCTGCCGCTGAGTCGGTTGTCGAAGGCGCTGCAAACTAGGCGTTTGGCTAACTTAGGGCGTCGAGAAATTTCTTGGTCAGGGAACGACCGTACTGCCGAATTTCACTATTCTAAATTTCAGTATTACAGCGGAGAAGATACGCAAATGGCCGAGATTACCGCAGCAGCCGTCAAGTCATTGCGCGACAAGACAGGTCTGCCAATGATGGAGTGTAAAAAGGCGCTGAAAGAAGTCGATGGCGACGAAGATGCCGCCATCAGGGCCCTCCGCGAGGCGGGCAAAAAGCTGGGCGAGATTCGCAAAGACCGCGCGACGTCCGAAGGACGTATCGCCGTTCACTTCAATGCCAACTCCGGGGCAATGATCGAACTGCAGTGCGAGTCGGCGCCGGTTGCCAGTCACGAGGAATTCATCGCGCTGGCCAACGATCTGGCCAGGCAACTGGCCACCGGACCGGGTGCGGCAACGCCGGACGAATTGCTCGCGCAGCCGTCGCCCAGCAGGGAGGGCATGACGCTTGGCGACGTGAAAGACGACTTGTTCAATCGCATCCGAGAAGTTCTCAATTTGGCCCGGATCGTCCGGATCGACGCGCCGTGCGGCGGCTACACTCACCATGCCGGCGTGACTAAAGGCGTACTTTTGGAGATCGAAGGCGGTAGCGCCGAAGCGGCCAAAGACATTTGCATGCACATTACCGCGACGGACCCGACCGTTATTCACAAGGAAGATCTTGATCCGGCCGAAGTCGATAAAGAACGCCAAATTTTATCCGAGGCGGCGCGCAAGGAAGGCAAGCCGGAGAACATCCTCGAAAAAATGGTGGAAGGCCGCATGCGACAATTTTATGCGACCAAGGTGCTCTGCGAACAGCCATTCGTCAAAGACGATACGCAGACGGTCGCCAAATATGCCGAAGGTGCGAACATTAAACTGGTGCGATTCGTTAGCTGGGAACTTGGCAGGGACGGGTGACCGAGCCGCCTCGGCCAGGGTGGATTCGTCCCATGGATCATCGGAATACGGGATTTGATCATGAGTGATTCCGACCTTTCGTTAAATGAGCGTAAATTTAACCGCGTAATTCTCAAGCTTTCCGGCGATTGCTTTAGCAAGGAGGGCGAACGCGGAATCAGCATGGAACCGGTGACTCACGTTGCCAGTCAGATTGTTCGCGCGGCCGAGCAGGGGACTCAGATCGCGATCGTTATCGGTGGCGGAAACATCTTGCGAGGAGCCCAGTTCACCGCCAGCAATTCGACCATCCAGGAGGCGACCGCCCATTACATGGGAATGTTGGCCACCGTGATCAACGGCTTGGCACTGCAAGACGCGCTGGAGTCGCTCGGCTGCGACACGCGGTTGCTGACGGCGATCCGCATGGAAGGAGTCGCCGAACCGTATATTCGCCGCCGCGCCCGCCGGCATTTGGAAAAAGGCCGCATCGTCATTTTGGCCGCCGGCACGGGCAGTCCGTACGTGACCACGGATACGGCCGCGGCAAATCGTGCGCTGGAGTTGGGCGCCGAGGCAGTGCTCAAGGGCACACGCGTCGATGGCGTGTTCAGTGACGATCCAGAAAAAAACCCACATGCCGTGTTGTATCGCGAACTTTCCTACAACGCGGTCCGTGAACAGAATCTGCGGGTGATGGACTCGACGGCCATCGCCCAGTGCATGGAACACGGCATGCCAATCATCGTTTTCAACTATCGCAAAGAAGGCAACATCGAGCGCGCCGTTCGCGGCGACCGAATCGGAACGCTGGTTACCAGTGACGTGCCCGTGCAGCAATAAATCGCGACCCGGTCCGGGCATCGCGTATTCGACGGATCGCGACACCCGCGGCGTGGGCTGGCCGCGCGATTAAACGAGCGGATAAACCGAAGGATAACTTAACAAATGAACGCCGAAGAAATCCTATTCGACGTCGAAGAGCGGATGGAAAAGACGCTCGAAAAACTCAATCACGACTTGGCAGGCATCCGCACGGGCCGCGCCAACCCGGGCTTGGTCGACTCGCTTCGCGTGGATGCCTACGGTTCGCAGACTCCGCTCAAACAACTGGCGAACGTCGGCGCACCGGAACCGACGCAAATTGTTATTCGGCCGTTCGATCCCGGCGTATTGAAGGATATTGAAAAGGCGATCATCGCCTCCGATCTGGGATTCAATCCGCAAAGCGACGGACGGATCATTCGTATCAACACTCCGGCTTTGTCGACCGATGTCCGCAAGAAAATGGTCTCGCGCGTCAAAGAACTCGCCGAGGAAGCCAGAGTTTCCATCCGCAACATTCGCCGCGACGGAAACAAGGCGGCTGAGGCATCGGAGAAAAGCAAGGTGCTGAGCGAAGACCAGCGCGATGACGTTAAAACCGAAATTCAGGAACTGACCAAAAAATTTGAAGATAAAACGAACGCTGTCGCCAAGGCGCGCGAAGCGGAAGTGATGGAGAATTGAACTGGCCGCCCATACCGTAGTTGTATACGGATTTGCCGAGTCCGAAATCGTCACGCTTGCCCGCGCCATCGAGTGCGAAATGGGCCTTGGTTTCGAAGTTCGCGAAAACAGCCGTAAAGGCCTGTATTTTGCGGATGACACGTTGGGATTTTTCGCTTGTGAACTCTATTGCAACGAAGATCCTATGTACGTGCTGGAGGATGATCCCAACGAGTACGAACTGTTCGAACCGGATCATCCCGAGATGCTGCACCTTTTCCGCATCGACGGCCCTGTTGAGCAAATCGAACAGTTCAGGACAAGAGTTGCACAAAACATTCCCACCGCGCAATTGCTCAAAGCAGAAACATACGAAACGTAGGATGGAGTAAACTTCAATCTACGGCCGCCGCGGCGGTTCCGGAAATGGACGTTTTTTGCCGCCAGATCTTTGATCGGGTCTTCGATCGAATCGCGGGGGTCCGGGCCGATCGGCTTTCCCGTATTTATCGGCCTCTAGCCGGGCATCCTCGGACTCCTGATCGCGGCCCAGTCGGTGATACGCTTCGGACAGTATTCGGTAACTTGTGCCTCGGATACCGTCAAATGAAGTCGTTTCCGGCACGGATGCTTGCTCCATTTTCCCGAAATGACTGATCGAAGATTCAAGCAATTGAACCGCCTCCTCCAGGCGACCCCCTTCGAGCAGCACCCGTGCAAGCGACTGCTGAACCAATGTGAGCTGCGCTTGGTAGGAACTTGAAAGTTCGGAAGTCTGCGACAGCAATTCCACCGCCTGACGAAAATGTGTTTCCGCCTCATTGGTGCGCTCCGACCAACGCAACATCGTGCCGAGCTTGTGATGGATCGTTGATTTTAGGATCGTATAATCGACAACTCCCGGGTGGCGGGAAACCAACTTCTGCGCGTAACGCAACGCCTTTTCTAAACGGGGTGTCCGCTCGTCTGTTTCACCGCGCCGGATTCCCGGATCATGGATGTCGAATCCCGAGTAAGATTTTGCCAATTCGTAACCGTAGTCGGAAACTTCCGGATACTCATTGGCCAATTTTTCCAGAATTAAATTCGCCTTTGTGCTGTAGTCGTTTTTGCCACCGATCGCCTCAGCAAAAAACGGCGGAGATAAGTCGCGATAGCAACACGCCAACAAAAACTGATACTCGGGTTCTTTGGGGGATTCTTCCGTCAGCTCTTCCAGCAAAAATACCGCTTGGATGAGATGCTCTTCGTTGATTGGCGGTCGATGACCGTGCGGACCGCGGTGGTGCGGTCGCCTTCGATGCGCTTCGCCGGGCGTCGGTTGTTGGCGGCGACCGAAGAGATAGTAGGTGCTGGCCAACTCGTATCGAACCTCGGGCGATCGCTGGTCGGAGTTCACCGCATTTTGCAAAACACTTAATGCTTTTGAGAATGAATCATCGGCATCCGTCATTTTTTTCGCGGATCGATGCAGGCTGCCCAGTGACTTGTGGACACGTGCAATGTCGATTTGCAGCCCAACATCCGCCGGAGATTTTTCCGCCAGATTTTCGTATAGATTTAAAGCGCGGCGGTAAGCCGATTCCGCTTTTTCAGTTTGTCGCATACGACTGCGTATATCACCGACGCGGCGATTGGCGCTTGCCGATTTGCGGCGCAGCGTTTCGGACGGTCCTTCCTGATCGGCGAGTTGGTCGTAAAACTTCAGCAGCCCTTCCAGGACTGCCGCCGTATCTTTGGAAAGTGCCGGTTGAACGGCGACGGTAATGTCGTCGCCATCTGCGGCCTCGACCGTTAGTTCAGACGAGCGATCAAAGCGTCTCGGCGCGAATTGCTCGTAGATGCGATCGAGCACGTTCAGCGCCAGTTCCGAATTGGCTTCCGCCCGCTCGCGCTGCGTGGTTTGACCGTCTAACGCCGTTTGGAGATTTTCGCTGTGCCGTACCGCTTGAAAATAGCCGGCCGAAGCAACAATGCTCGTCAGTGCAAGCAGGCCCACCGCCAGTACACTCAGCGCTGCGACGGCGGGATTGCGCCGCGACCATTTCCACAAGCGTTCGGCGGCCGAACTCCGTCGCGCCTTGATCGGTTGGTTGCCTAAAAAGTTCTGCAGGTCTTCGACCAGCTCGTTCGCCGTGGAATACCGTTCTGCCGGCGACTGCCGGATAGCCTTGAGAATGATCGTCTCCAAATCAGCCGGGAGTTCGGGGTTGATCTTCCGTGGCCTTGTCGGTTCGCTGCGCGACATTGCCTCGACAAGCGATTTTGGGCTTTCGTCCCCAAAGGCGGGCTGCAGTGTCGCCAATTCGTAAAGCGTCAGACCCAGACTATAAATATCGCTGCGCGGCTCGGCCTTTCCCTGTAATTGTTCCGGAGACATATATCGCAACGTGCCGAGTACTTTCCCCGTGGTGGTGAAGTCGTCTTGTTCGACCGCCTTGGCCAGCCCGAAATCTGTCAACCACGCGGTGCCCGCGTAATCCAGAATCACGTTCGCCGGTTTGATGTCGCGATGCAATGTGCCCTGCCCATGTGCGTAGTGCAATGCACTGCCCAACTGCACTCCCAGCTCAGCGATCGATTTCCAGAAGGGTGCTCCCGGCTTGCTGGCGTGATCGAGCCGCGGCCGCACGTCGCCCAAGGCGGCCGCCACCAAGTCGTGGTCCGAGGCGATGGCTTCGGCGGCGGTTGGCGGCACACGCGACGGTTGATTCATCGGCGGTCGCGGTTTGCTGCCGACCGCCGATGAATTGAATTCGACCGTTCTCTTCTCGTCGTCAACATACGAGCCGGATACCAGCGCGTACGCAAAATTCGCCGCTGCGCCGGTGTAATTCGACCTCGTGTCGGCGGTCACGGTTTGTGTTTCCCCGTCCAATTTTCCAGTTTGCGCCAGTTGCGCGATGACCTGTTCGAGTCCAACACCGTGGATGTACTGCATCACGTAGTAGTGCAGTCCTTCGTATTCGCCGACGCCAAACACTGGGACGATATTGGTGTGATGCAGTTGGGCCGCCGTTTGCGCTTCGCGTTCAAATCGCGCGAAGCGGCCTGTATCGAGGTGCGCATGCTGTGGAAATACTTTTAACGCTACCCGCCGCCCCAGTGATGTTTGCTCGGCTTCGAAGACAACGCCCATGCCGCCACGACCGATTTCGCGAACAATCAGGAAGTCGCCCATTTTTTCGGGCATTGCCGACCGTAGCCGCGCCGGCTCGTCGGTCCGCTGGCTCCCGCCGTCAGACTTTGTCCGCTCAATGGCGGCAATCGTCGGAAACAACTCTTTGATTGCTTCCGCCCACTCGGGGTGCTTGGCCGTATATTCGGCGACCGACGGGGATTCGCCCCGCCGGACCCGCTCGAGGTACTCTTCGGCCAACAAATCGATGGGGTCGCGTCCAGTAACTTCCGCTGCCATAAGTCTGATACCCTCGTTCACCCGTACCCGCAATTTTAGTCGTTGCCGGCATTTTTGAATCCAGGAAAATTCTCCAATACCTTTTTTAGCCGTCGGACGGCGCGAACGTAACGGATGCTGGCGGCCTTCTGATTTAGATCGAGGACCTCGGCCACTTCGGAGTTGGTCAATTCCTCAAAATGCCGCAGCGCGATGACTTCCTGGTCGATGGGTGCCATGGTTTCCAGCGCCTCTTCGAGTTGTCGCACCCGTTCCTGTTTCATCGCGACGCCGCTGGGCGAAGTCAAACTGCCCGCCAAACCACCGGCCAGTGACACCGAAGTCGCCGGATGATATCGCTGGTCGATCGAAATTTCACGACCCGCGTTTCGTTTTTTTGCTCCCAGGTGTCGACGATGAATGTCGATAAGCGTCTGCGTAACAATCTGTCGCAGCCAGATGAACAACGACGTGGAAGGCTTATTAATGTAGTGCCTAATCCGCTGTGCGGCACCCAAATACGCCTCCTGAAGCACATCTTCCGCGTCGATGCGTCCCAACAGTCGTCGGTCCATGCGAAAAGCGACCATGCGGTGCAGCCGTTCGCGATGTCGCGAAAATTCGTCCGCCAACGCATCCGGATCACCTTCCTGGAGGCGCAGTAGCGACGATTCCGATTCATCCGAGGCGGCTGCCATTGAGAACCCTATGTGCTAAGAAAACGTAATCGAGCCCCTGCTTTCTACACGGTTTTTGCCGTCGGTGCGAGGTTTCTCGGCAAATCGTTGCCGGCAGCTGGTAATGTTCCGCACAAATGTATGAAGGCTCGGCCGATCTAAGCGGCCGCGGCAGTCATCTGGGCGGAACGACTATCCGATCAATTGCCGCCGTAACCGAGTCGCCGAGGTCGATCGCGGCTGCGGCGGACCGATGCGTTCAGCCGGTGCTTTAAAAAGTGGGGCGGCTTCGACTATTCGGGTGATGAAATCATCCCTTGTTCAACGCTAATTCGGACGCTGCCAGGGCACTTGACCCGCGCGCTGGATGTGAGCGCGAAGCAGCCGCGCCAATTCACTGTATTTGCCGCGGTTGCTGTTGGCCAGATTTTTTTGTTCCGCGGGATCGTCCTTCAGATTGTACAGTTCCAAAGGCTCATACGGACTATTGTGCAACAGCTTCCAGTCGCCCCGCCGTACCGCGTGAATCGTTTTTCCCATGTAGCGGTTGCCGCCCTCGCGGCGGCTCCAAAACAGCGCGCGCGGTTCGGGTGCTTGTTCGCGGCCGAGTAGCGTTGGCAGGATCGTTCTGCCCTCAATTTGGTGTTTAAACTCGATTTCCGCGGCATCGCAAATCGTTGGAAACAGGTCCATCGACATGGCAATGCGGTCGCTTTGCGACTCGGGTTCGATTCGGCCCGGCCAAACCGCGCACAACGGCACGCGAATGCCCCCTTCGTAAACCTCCTGCTTGCTGCCCCGTAGCGGCCCGTTATTTGCGCCGACGTCGACTTGCCCGCCGTTGTCGGAAGTAAAGACGATCAACGTGTTTTTGTACTGATCCGTTTCCTTCAGCGCAGCGATCACCTGGCCGATGCCATGATCCATGTGCTCGATTAGCGCCACCAGCGCCGCTCGGCGCCCGTCGATTCCGTTTTCGCGCTGTTTGACTTTTTCCAGCCACTCTTTGGGAGGCTGTATCGGTGTGTGCGGCGCGTTGTATGCCAGATACAAGAAGAACGGGGCATCTTCACGCTGCTGCTTGTGGATGTAATCGACCGACCACTGGGAAAACAGGTCGGTGGCGTGACCCTTCGGATCGATCTGCTGCTGATCAAGTCGCATGTAGTTATTTCCGTGCCGTCGATGATGGTAATAGTCGTCCATCATGTCGCCCAGGAATCCATGAAAATGATCAAAACCACGATCTGTTGGCGTGTTCGGCGACGCGAGTCCCAAATGCCATTTGCCGATGCACGCGGTGTGGTAACCGGTGACGCTCAGAACCTTTGGCAGCAGGGTGGCGTCAGCGGCAAGGTACCCCCAATTGTTTTCGGCATGAGTGCGGATCACACCCGGCACGCCGACAAATTCCTGATAGCGCCCCGTCAACAGCGCCGCCCGGCTCGGTGAGCAAACCGGACAGTTCGCGTAGGCGTGGTCAAATCGGATTCCTGCCTTGACCAGCGCATCGATGTGCGGTGTCCGCATATCGGCCGCGCCGTAGCTTGACAGATCGCCGTAGCCGAGATCATCGGCCAGAATCAAAACAATGTTAGGCCAATCGCCGTTCGCCCTCGCGAATAGAGGAAAGATGACGATGGAAACCAGCGCGACGAAACCGGCGGCCCAATGTGCGCGCGGCCGAACACAAATGTGTAACATAGTGGACCCCTCGCAACAGCGGCGCATTTTTCTATGACAAACAACCGCCTGTAAAAAACCAGTCGGGACTATTTCTTTTTCTTAGGTGTCGTACCGGGAATCAGTGCCACCATCTCTTTGAGCGGTTTCCAGCCTCTGCCGGTGTCGACCGTCAGCTGTTTTTTCTCATCCGGGCGGATTTCGAACCGGTTGTCGTAGGTCGAGTACAAGAGATCGCCATCGAGGAAGAACAGGAAGCGGGTCTTTCCCCGATCCGTGATGATGCGGATCGGCACGATGCGGGGATTGACACCTCCGGAAGAATAGCCTCTCACCTGGGTGGGCGGGACCGCTTTTTTACCGGCTGCTGCCCGGGAAGCTTTGTATACCTTGTTAACCTTGATTTCCGCGTGCCCTTCCTTGGTGAACTTGATGATCGTCGCGTCAACGATCGTGGGAATAGCGGGGTTCCTGATGGCCAGTTCAAGGCCCGGTGGCAACTCATCCTCATCGGCCTCGAGCGGCAGTATTACCGCCAACAACATTAGCAAGGAAGCGAAGAGGCGTATGGATGGCATGCGTTTCATGGTTCGACTCCTAAATTGAGATGTCCTCCCCAGCAGGAAGAATGTCCATTGTATCTGAATTACTGCTTGGCGGCTTTCTTTTTCGGTTGCCCTGCCTGCGGTTTTAGCACGGCCCTGTTGAGGTGATGGATCCCCCTACCGTGGTGTTGGCGAATGGCAAGTGGAATTTTCATTGTCTTACCCCATTTGCTCACGGTGCGAACAAGCGTCTTTAGTCCCGCCTCGCGGACATTTTTGAGGATGCTGAAAAGATCCCTAAGTTGGTTGCAATTTTAGATCGTGGAAAGTCTCTGGGGTGCACTGTAAGTTAAGTTAAGTTCTTTGCCAGTTGGCCGGATCGCAGTCATGTTAAATCTCACCCGTGTCGCCCGATTATGGGCCTATGGATTCCTTAACCGAGGCGTGACGCAATCAAGTCGCACTCTCCCGAGTCGCACTCTCCAACGGGGAACTGCCGATGACAGAATTGAAAACACAAAAGAACGAAGCGGATGTGGACAAGTTTCTTGCCGGCATTACGAACGAGCAGCAGCGGATTGATTGTTTGGCCGTGCTGAAGCTAATGAAGGAGCTTACCGGAGAGTCGGCCGTCATGTGGGGAAAAGCAATCGTCGGCTTTGGTAGTTTTCACTACCGTGGCAAGACGACCGAGGGAGACTTTTTTCCGACCGGCTTCTCTCCCCGCAAGCAGAATCTGGTTCTCTACCTGCACTGCGAATTGGAGAAGCAAGCCGCCCTGCTGGAAAAACTGGGTAAGCACAAGATCGGCAAGTCCTGTCTCTACATCAAGAAGCTCGAGGACGTCCATCTCCCCACGCTTAAGAAGCTGATCAAGAAGGCCTACAAGACCCCGGCTATTGCCGGGGCCAGCATCGGCTAGCAACGTGATAAAGCGAGCCCTTCTTATCTCCTGCTTGGCGGGAAACGACCAAGAGGGGCCATTTGTTTCACGCAATAAATTAGCGAGCTAACGCCACTCAAGCCGCTGCGGGGACTTGTGCCGGAGTTGGTTCTTGCTCCGTCAGGCTGTCGGTGAACTGCTCCAGCGTCACCAGCGGTTGGGCCATGTTCTTATAGGCGGAGCGGCGGCGGTAGATACTTTTGTAGAAATCGCAATTTCGACACACCTCGCGGAAATGGCCTTGCTGTTGCTCGTGAATGAGTTGCATGTAAGCTTCGTTTCGCGTGGAAAGAATTTCCCGCAGTGGTTGCTGATTCAAATCGCCAATACGCAGCGCCTGGTCGACATCGCGGCAGGCGCAGCCGTTCACGATGCCCGCCGCCGTCACCTGTACTCGCGAAAACAGCATGGTGCAGGCGCCCTTCTTGTAGGTTGAATCCGATTCGCTGATTTGGATATCCAGGCCGCGAACATCGTCGTTGGTGATGTAGCCGCCCCAGTTGTTGTAAAGCCGTGAAACGGTTACCGGAATATCGACCGCCCGAAATCGCTCCAGCAGGTCAAGCAGGTCGGAGGATGCATCTTTAGGTAGCTTACGGTAGGAGCGGAAGCCGACGGCCAGTTTTTTTCCGAACCGATCGCGGTGCGCGAGAAGCGTCTCGAGATTATCGATAAGACGCCGGTAGACCTTTTCCGTCGATTGGGTAATTGCCACGAAGCTGTCAAGATCGTGTCCGTAGATGCTTACCGTCAGGCCGCTCAGTTTCGCGAGACCCGCTAGACGGTCGATGTCCGCTGCGGTCGGAATGGTAAAATTCGTAAAGAACTCGTAACTGCTGACGTCGCGGTCCGATTCCAGGAATTCCAACTTTTCGAAGATCTGCCGATCCATAAAAATGTCGCCGGTACACGGCGTCAGTTGGAATCGGCTGAAGCCGAGGCCGGTCGCCTGGCGGACGTAATCGCAGAAAGAATCATTGGTCATGTTGACCCTCGCGCTTTTCTTTTTGTCGTAAGCGCAAAACCGACACTTTAAGTTGCAGATGCTGCTCGTTTCGATGCACAGCGTATGGCGGTGGTAGGGAATGAACTCCCGCTTCCGCCGGTAATTGACGTTCAATACTAGGAAGTTCCGCAGATTGCGGACGATCGCAGCTGTGGATGCAAAGTTCATACCGATCTCGCCCCGGTTCTTCGTTGAATTCTAACGCTCACGGCGCGCGTATTAAAAGCGATCTGGGCAACCTGGGGCAAGAACAATTGTCAGCCTGGCGGACCGCGCAGAACGACTCGGTTTGCATCGCAGACAAGCCCCGCAATAATCCTCTCCGGGCGGCCTTGCTTCGTGTGATAGCACCGCAGTCGCGGACCGGCCGCGCAAAATTTTCGGCAACCGTCCGCCGACCGCTGCGGTTGTATGCGAACCCCGGCAGGCGGGGCGGGGGAGGTCGTTTGTTTCTAGGTGCGATGCAACTTATACTCCGGGACCAATTCGACAATACGAATGTGAAACCGATAGGAGACGGACATGAGCAGGTTGATGGGTTTGACTGTCGCCACGTTGCTTCTGTGGATGGTGTCTAAAGCGGATGCTGCTGAGACGTTCTCGGACAAGTCGGCCGCGCTCGGGCTCAAGATGCAATCGCGAGGCACCGTCGCCTGGGCGGACTATGACAACGACGGGTTTGTCGATATCTACACGGGGTTCACCTGGAAAAATAACGGCGGCAAGGGGTTTACCAAGCTGGAGCACCCCAACCAAGGAGGTGGTGCTTTCGCCGATTTCGACAACGACGGCTACCTCGACCGCTTGAGCCCGGACCGCAACCTGTATCGCAGCGATTCGGGTACAGGTAACTACACAAAAATGGCGTTCCCGGAACTCGCCGTGCAGTCGTCGATGTGCCAGTGCTGGGCCGATCTGAACAACGATGGTTTTGTCGATCTCTACATCGGCGGCGGTGCCGGAAACAGTCAACTGGACGCGGTCTGCATCAACGACGCCGGTAAGGCGTTCACCGCGAGGGAGATGAAGCCTTCCCTCTACACCCGGGGCGCGGCGGCATGCGACTACGACGAAGACGGCGACATCGACGTCATGGCCTCGCGCTACTGGTTTCAACCGAACTCGCTGTGGCAGAACGACGGCAAGGGGAACCTGAGCGACATCGGCGGCGCGGCGGGCGTCCACGGCGCCGGGCACACGATCAGTTCGGGCTGGGCGGATTTCGACAATGACGGTCACTTCGACATCTTCCACTGCAACTTCAACCACCACGACAACCGCCGCTCTGAAGATGCCATGCTCTACAAAAACCTCGGCGCCCAGGGTGGTTGGAAGTTCAAGAACACCGGTTCGTTCGGCGGCGACAAGTGGCAGGAGTCATTTGCCAGTGTCGCTTTGGGAGACTATGACAACGACGGCGACGTTGATGTCTTCATCACGACCGTCTATGCCGGCAACCATGCGCGGCTGTTTCGCAACGATGGCGGCTGGAACTTCACGAACGTCACGGGCGCGGAGGGGCTGGGTGGTATCGGAACGACCGGAAATTACCAGGCGGCCTGGGGCGATTACGACAACGACGGCGACCTCGATTTGGTGACGGACGCCAGGCTGTTTGAGAATCGGGGCGGCGATAATCACTGGGTGCGCGTTCGACTTCAGGGTAACGGCCACAAGGTCAATCGCGCCGCGATCGGCGCCCAAGTCAGAATCGAAGTACCCGATTTGGGCACGCTCGTCAGGCAAGTCGAGGGGGGCACGGGGCAAGGGAACCAGAACGACCTGACACTCCACTTCGGGCTCGGCAAACACGAAAGCGACGTCGACTTGAAGGTAACTTGGCCCGACGGATCGGTGCAAACCGTCAAAACTGCGGTCGACCGAACGGTCTCCGTCAAACAGCAGTAGCAGAATCCGACAGGCGGCAGCCCGTTAACTTTCGCGGGTCTGTTAAGCGAGGCCCTTACGACCGACTACTCGATGGGAAAGTCGTCGTTGCCGAGCCGATTGAAGTCGCCCGTCGCATCCCTGCGATAGATCGGCATGTGGCGGTAGTAGATTTCCAGGACCATGGCGGCCATCGACGTACTGTAGACGCGCCCGCCTTGGCCGTGGTACGCACCGAGTTTCCAGCTGCCCGCCTCGTGTCCCAGTCTGTCTTGAGTTTGCACGAGGTAGTCCCGCATCACGTTGTTCCATTTGTACCAGATGGGGCCCTCCCCGCTGGTGTACTGAAACATGACCTGGGTGGCGTAGTAGTTGTAATACATGTTGCTTTTCGAGGGTCCCGTCCGGCTGACAAATTGCACACCGCGCGTCAGTGACGGATGTGCGTTCGGCCAGCCGGTATACATCCGGCACAGCAGCCCGATGGCAGTCGTGGCAATACGGCCTTTGGCGGGTCCGCTATAACCGTAATGGGCACCGCCCTCAGCCTGCACGCCGTCCAGGAATCGACGGATACCCAACACCGTTTTCGGCGGCACCCTCAGATACGCCATGTCGCCGCTTTTCAGAGCGATCACCTGCCAGCCCGCGACCGACGTATCATTGCCCGGTCCGCCATATCCCCAGCCGCCGGTCGGGCCCTGGTTGTTGATGATGTAATTCAAGGCGTACTGTGCCGGTTGATTGAGTGGCGGGTCGCGCGTCATGCCGTAGGCTTCGCTCAGCGCAATGGCAGCCACACCATGGGCATACATGTTCCCGCCGTCCTTCAAGCCGCCTCCCTTGGCGTCGACCTTCATATTCCCGACCAGGAATTGCAGTCCCCGTTTTACGGTCTCCTGATATTTGCCCTCCTGATGCGTGTAGCCGGCTCCTAAAAACGGCAGCAAGGCGAAGCCTGTGGCGCCGTTAAAAGAGGCGGTGCTGCCGGGACCGCTGCAGCGGCCATTACAGTTTCCGGAATGCTGATGTTGGAAACTCCAGCTGCCGTCGGTGTTCTGGTGCGCGGCCAGCCACCGCAGCGCGGCTTCGACGGCGTTTTCACTTCCGCGCGTTCCCCCGCCCTTTCGAACCAGTGCCTGCCGCCCCTTGTTGGATCGTCCGCCCAGACCGGTCAGCGCCTTGCCGCCGATCACGTTCGTCATGTCGGCGGTCGCTGCGCTCGTGTCGGCAAAAAAATCGAACGTCAGCGGGGACGCGGCCAGCGCCAAGTCGTCCGCCGCCGTTGCGACTTCGGACACCTCGCTTTCGATATCGAAGGCCTGGTCCGTGATGGCCTCAACCGGTTCGGCAACATCCGATGCGACCTCCGCGTCCGATTCGACGTTGATTTCAAGTTCGTCATCCAGCATATCGTCGATTTCCTCGTCCACATCGCTGGGCTGTAGCGTAATTAACTCAAAGAACTGGTGCTGAACCTCAACGGGTAATGCCAACAGTGCCAGGGCGATCAGGATCATCGCGTGGACAATCATACTGACCAGCCAGGGAGGGCTTTGGCGGACCCAGGCGGCAAACTCCGATCGTTCGCGTGAAACCTTTTCCGGCCCGTCCGTTTCCCGTCCGGCGGCCGCGGCCGAACCCGCCGGTTCGTTAGCGGGCGTCTGCTGTGGCGGCTTGTCCGCGTGGCTGGGTTTGCCCGCGTGGCTGGGTTTGCCCGCGATCGGTGGTGCTGCGGACGGCGTTGGGACATTTCTCGCCAGCGGCGGTGGCGGGGTCGTTGAGGACTCGGACGTCGCGGACGCGGCCGGCGGTTCGGCCAGCGACTCGGCCTCAGCGCTCAGTTTTTCCGGCGGTGGTGGGGGAGAAGGAAGTGGCGGCGGCTGGGGTTCCGCCGCGGACTCCAAGCCGCCCGGACGGGGGGGAATCTGAGTGTGGGTAGATTCCGATTTTTTTTCAGCCTGCCCGGGACGGGGCGGCACTTGGCCGCTCGACGAACCGGTCGTGTTGTCTGTCGAGTCGCCTGGGCGTGGGGGAATTTTTGATGCCACAGGTGGCATTATACCAGCAATCGGCAGGCCGCCATATCTGGGCCGCCCCCCCGAATCGGGGTAACGAACGCGGCGGCTCCGCTAAGAAATCTAGAGTTCCGCCTCGCTCGCCGTGGGTTTTACGATGGATCGGCCTGCTTCGCTTGATCCTTGTCTTGCTTTGACGCTTCAGCGTTATCCCGAAGCAACTTGGCGATCTGCGGGCGTTCGCGTTCCATGCGTTTAAGATCTAACTTGAGGCCGATCGCATTGCCGATCCCGGTGTAGAAGTCCGCCAGTTGCTCGGTCCAGGGCGATGAAACCACGTCGATCGGAGTTTCTCCGCGCCCATTTTTTCGATAGGCGGAGCCGCCACGTTTTTGTAGCAACGTCACAATTTCAGCACGGCACAAAAATGCTGCGACATGCAGCGGCGTATTGCCGTCTTCGTTGGTGGCCTCGACCTTCGCTCCCCGCTCAATCAAATACTTGGCGATGTCGAGTTGTCCATACAGTGCCGCGTCGCTGAGCGGAGTCGATCCGCCCTGTGCTTTCCGGGCATTAATCCGCCGCCCGCTGCCGAGAAGTTTTTTGGTCTCTTTCAAATTGCCCGTCGAAATCGCCTTTGTCAACGCCTCCCCCGCAGCGGCGTTGGCTTGGCCTTTAGGCCGCCTCAATTCCGCCGCGGCCTCGGCATCCTCGGTGACGTGGAAAATGAAGTCGTTGCTGAATAGTCCGTCCGGGTTCTGTATCTGCAGGAAATGCATCCCGACCGACGGCAAGGCCCCCAGTTCAACCACGACGGTCTCGCCATCGCGGGTCACGCTACCGGACACTCGCCTGCCGTCGACAATCACGTTTGCGTCCTCGCGAAAATGCCGACCGCTAATTTTCATGCTGTTTTTGCCGCTGTACAGGATCGGAAAAATCTGCCGGCCACGCTGTTTCTCGATCGGACCCAGGGTCCAGATTGCGGGCTGTGGATGATCGATATCCACCATGGCGCCATGCCGTGCGGAGAACGTGCCGACAAATTTTCCGTCGGCAGCGAGCGAGACCAAGTCTTTCCGGGTGAAGGAATCGAGATCATCGTTTTTGGTGACGTAGGTGCCGCCTTTGAATTCGGCGTCGAACTGCAGTGCCACCGGTTCCGGTGTCGAGTCTTCGATAAATACCCCTTCTCCCTCGAGTACGATGGCGCCTTCGCTGGCTGACAGTTCCAACGCACTGAACATGGCTTCCGTCAGATCGTCTTTGGCGGACGGCTGATTGAGCGTCAGCTGTCGTGCGAAGGAACCGGAGAACCCGGTGCTTCCTTCGAGCACCATCTCCCAAACGGGGTCAAATGGCCTGCGGCCGGCCCATGAGAACTGCCACACACTTCGTTCGGGGATGCCTTGTTCGGCAACGCGGCGGTAGAAATCGAAGTCAATGATGTTCAGCCGCCCCTGGGGCAGGATCAGGAAACGGTCGTAAGCGCCGCGCCACGTGGGGGCATCCATCCCGCTACCGGGTGTGTTGGTGCTGACCCAAAACGGCATCCTGTGGCAGTTTCCGCACAGGTTTGAGCCCGGTCTTCCACCGACGTCGCCCGTAATATGAAACAGTTCGAACCCGTCCTCGGCCCGCTCCGACAACTCGTTGGTGTAGGCCCGCCGTTGGGCGGGGGGATAGGTCACGCCCAGCAGAAACTTGGCCATGTCGTCCCGCTCGGCCGCCGTCAGCAGTCCGGCTTTCCCTTCGTCGTTTTTCTTGCTGTCGCCGACCATGGCCATCGTTGAGGCGAGGCCGGCGTCGATCAGGTGTCGCGTCGTGCTTTCCGGTTTCTCGACGCTGCTGTTGGGATCGACGTGGCGGCGGATGTTGGCGCTGTTGATTCCGCCATAAGGATCTCCGGGGATTCCGTCCCAGTGATAGGGGGCGGTATCCCGCAGGCCGCGAATCGGCATCGTCGAACGGGGCATGATCTGATTGCCTCCTGTGACGACCGGGGTCTTTAGGACCCAGAGCAGCTGGTCGGTGTGCCCGTCGGGATGGCAGCTCGCGCAGGAGAAGGTCTCCGTGGTTGAGGCCGACGCAGTGTTGAAGGCGATGCGTCCCCGCTTGAAGGCCGGATGCATCGGGTCGTGCAAGGGGATGCTCGCCTCGACCTTGAGTTTTGTCGGGTCGGAGACATCAACCAGCGAGACGGTATTGGCGACCGCGTTTAGGACCCAGGCCCGTGACGGCTTTCCCCCCTTTGCCGACGCCAGCGCGATGCCCCGCGGCACCGCATCGACCTCCACCCGTCCGAGCACATCACCGCTGGCCGTATCGACGGTAAAGAGTTTGTCCGACCCCGCTGCGGAGACGATCAACGTCGAGTCATCGTCGCTGATTTCAATCGCAAACGGCGTCGCCAGGGCGTTTCCCGGCCCGGGGTGGCTCGGCGGTAGCGGCTCGAGGTTGATGAACTCCGGCTTTGCAGCCGAATCGCCGTCGAACTTCACGCTGGTGATCTGGTTTAGAAAGGCACGATTCTCCAGCTCTTTCAAACCATGCTTCTCGGTGCCGGAGCGGCCGTTGACGTCATTGCGGGCGTCGGCCTGGGCGACAAAAACGCGGCCGCGCGAATCGACCGCGAGACCGTAAAGCAAGGTGCCGAGTGTGTCGACGGTTTCGACGAGCTTGTCGGTGTTCGTATCGAAGACATACAGATCGCGATCGGGAACCCTGGGGTGTTTGACGATGTCGGTGACGTGGCCCAGCGACAGGACATTGTTGTTCGCGATCGAGTGCTCGTGCGCGTTGAAGGTCACCAGTTTTCCATCGATCTTATAACCTCCGGACAGCTGCGTCTTGTTGTTGGACTCGAAGGGGATCACGTAAAGGCGATCACCGCGGACTGCGATAGCTCGCGGGTCCTGAGCGGTGATGCTGAGCCTTTTGCTCACCTTACGCGTGGCCACGTTGATCACGGCAATTTTGTTTTCGGAAGACAGGGCGACGTAGGCTTTCTGATTGCTGGCGAAGGCGATGCCCACCGGCTCGTCGAACCGGGTCGCCTTGGTTTCCGGATCGAACTGTTGCACGGTGGCGACCACCTGCAGGTAGGTCGGGCTGGCCGGGATGTTGTCGATGACACTCACCGAATCCGAGACGTGGTTCGCGGCCCAGACTTCTTTGCCGTCGGGTCGTACCGCGAGACCAACCGGATCGATTCCGACGTTGATGCGGGCGAGGATCTTTCGCGTTTTAGCGTCGATCACATCGACCGTATCGGACGGCGTGTTCACGACGAAGACACGGTCACCGTTGATCGCAATCGGCGATGCGTGCGGGCTCAAAAACACGGGATGTCCAACGGCGGCGGGCTGTTGGGGAGTGGCGGCCGTTTTCGCGTCCGCGGCGGGAGCCGATCCAATGTCCAAGTCCGGGCCACCCGGAATGAAGCCGGAACCAATCAGCGCGCTAAATGCGAGCGCCGTTACAATTGTGGCGAAGGTAATTTTTATCATCTCGAACATCCTTCAATGGGCAAAGCGGTACGTTGTCTAGGGGGGATTATCCTGCGTGAGGCATTGTAAATCCATTGCCATCTTTAAATAACGCGCGACATTGAGCTACTATTTTATAGGACGCGATCGCGCTTTGTATCTGTATCAACCATCCATAATGAACCAGCTGCTTCCTCGAATCGTGGACATCTTTCCTGGTATTTTTTAGTGAGGGATATGGCTGCAGTTTTAAAGCTTTACGGTTACGCGGCACACTCATCGAGGTGTGTCCCGTTTGCCACACACACCTTTGTCCCCAGTCTTCTAACCGCAAACAATTGTAACAAACCGGATGTCGAGCGGCGTCCAAAACTGGCGCCGGCGGAACCACCTGAGCGATGCGGGA
>JAYGDO010000438.1:0-47514 GCA_046582885.1 Pirellulales bacterium
ATCTTGCCCCCCGCGCCAGCCAACCGTCCGTCCGCATTACCACGTCCCGCACCGCTTTAACCTCTTTGGTTACTCTGGTGAGTGGCATCGGGCCAGCATCATTCAACAACCGCCAAATATCGCCGGCTGTCTCGCCGGACTCCCCGATGCAGTTGCCTCGAATCGCCGTAGCCATCCGTCGCTCCTTCTTACTGACGGACTCCGTTACTGACGGACTCCGATCTCTTTTACCGGTTGCGAATACACCGCAGAGCCGATCCTCGGCCGGATTGCATCCGCATGCCGAAAAGATGGGAACCCTACGCTGAGCGACTGGACTCGCCCGCCTTAAGCCCGAGCGAACGCGCGCAAAAAAAGGCCCCGATCGGCTCTGCGGGGCAAGCCGATCGGGCCCTCTATGAAAAACCGGCTAGTCCGAAACGGACCGGAACAGTTCAGCCATCGGCAATGTCCCGCGCCTAAGATTCACAGTCTCACCATCGTATGATTCAAAGTGTGGCTCGACGGTTTGCGGGAACCGCCGAGCCACAAATGGGCCAAGCGTGATCGCCGACGTACGATGCACGTAGTATGCCAATCGGAGTGGGACTCAAAAAATCGGACAGCGGTCTTAAATTTCCGGGGAAATCTAGCGCTAATTCACGCTAGCACGTGCGGCCGACCGCCTGCGGCTTTGAAATTCCTACAACACCGCACACGCATTTAGAATCGCCGATCCATCGACAAGCCGCGTAGGAAGCTGGTTGTTATGGCCAAAAAGATCGCCTCAAGCCGAGCAAATTCCTGATCCTCAGCCTGAATCAGGATCATCACCGTACCGATTTCCGCGATCACGCCCCGGACCTGGGCCGTGCTGGTCAGATCCAGGCAGAAAAAATTGATGTCCAAGCCCGATAACTCACTCCCCTCGACGACCTGAGTGGTTTCTTCGGCATCTACCACGTCGTATTCTTCCCGGATCGCGGCCAACACCGACTGGATAAGGTCAGGTACCGCCGCGGGCTCGTTTTCAACCCGCAACGACCAAAAACCGCCGCTGGGGCTGTAAACACTTACCGCCAATCTCGCATCGCCATCCTCTTCGATATCCAGGTCCCAATTCTCCGGGTACTCAAAAAGAACACCGTCTTGATCAAATTTTGCTGTCATTACGGGCGCCGAGGTTCGTACCGTGGGAAAGCGAAAGAGTACGTTGGAGATGAGGATTGGAAAACAGGCCGCGTGTCCGCCACTATTCCGTTGAAACGGCCACTAGCTCGTTACAGACCGATTCAAGATGCACAGCCGAAATCGACGGCAATTGCTCGGCAAATCCAATCAGCATGGCCAAATCGCACAGGCGGTTGATTTGACGTGGGACACCGCTCGTGAGATGAAACAGCGCTTCGAGCGCCTCGTTGTCAAAGATCGCGCGGCCCGCACCCGCTTGAGTTAGCCGATGCGCGATATAGCTGATCGTCTCCTCCATGTTGAATGGCCGTAACAAGCATTTGACACCCACACGTTCTTCGAGTCCGGATTGCCGATCCAACATTGGCAACAAAGTCGGTTGGCCAACAAGCACCAACGTAAATCCCGGATAAGAATTGAATTCAAGATTTGCCAGCAACCGACAAACTTCGAGCCCATCCGCTTCGTGCATCAAGTGCGCTTCATCAATCACTAAAATCGCATGACGGTTGTTACGGACATTCTCTTCCAGCGACCGCTCAATCGAGCGAACGCTGATGTCGACACTACGATTTTGCGGCGGTTTTCCAACAGGAGATACCTCGGCGGCGATGTACGCCAATAACTCGTCTGCGGCCATACGTGGATACCGGACGTGAATAATCGGCTGAATATGACCCGCCGACATCCGTTTCATCAATTGAATAACTAGGCTCTTACCCAAACCGGTTCTGCCCGTCAACGTAACGCCGCCCCAACGGCTTTCGACCGCATAACGCAGCTTCAAAAGTGCGGCCTGATGTGATTCGCCCGGATAATAAAAGTCCGGATCGGCGCCGCTTTCGAATGGTTTTTTCGTCAATTGCCAATAATCGGTATACATTGATCACTCGGACGTCATCAGTAACGCCAAATCCCTGCTTAACGGTTTCCGGACGTGATTTGGATTTCGTTTTCCACGATGCCCAACGGCGTCACTCCCAACGAGACAAGCTGGTTCACAAGTTGATCAAGTCCGTCTTCAATATTACCGGCACTACGAACTAAAATGGCCCAGTCGATCCCCGCCTCGCGGTTAACCCATGGCGGGATGCGGCGCGCATGGGTCGCTGGCAAATCGACCAGTACGACGTCAAACCTCGGTCGCACTTCTGCAACGACCAGGGAAAAGCCCGCTTCTCCCTGCTGAATAATTGTATGTGAGCGCGCCGTTCGCAACGGCATGATCGTCAGTCGGTCGTCCATCGATTCGATCAGCGCCTCACCGATTGGCAAGTGGCTGGCGACCACCTCGTCCCAACCCAATTGCGCGGCGACACCCAATGTTCTGGCCACTGCTGGATCGATCAGATTCGCGTCGATTACCAAGACCCGCAGGTTCAACTCAGCCAGCCGACTAGCCAAACTAAGCGCGATCGTGGTTCGACCTTGGCGAGAACGACAACCGGCAATCGAAACAACATTGCGACCCGACCGAACCTGATTCCACACCTCGTCCGCAACCCGCGTCATGCCGCTTTTCGCGAACTCGGCCATGTGCTGCAGGACTTTCGGCCAGAAGAACTGATCGACTTCGAACGCCGGCCTACTCCAAATCGTGCCTTCCGCCGCTGGGGAAACCTCTGCCGAAACCTCTGCTGGTTCGGTGTCCCGCGTGGATGGGTGTGCCTTGTCCAGACGAATAATTGAAGCCCCGCCGGGTGATGGATCGCCAACCTTTTGACCCACCATCGACGTGTAACCTGGTGCCAAATCCGGCTCCGCCAGAGCGAGCCGATCCGGTTCGGTAAATGCCGAAGTGCGAATTGCTGGTTCGTCACGGGTATGTTGAGCCTGATTCGGTGGTAACGTCGTATCGGCTTCGTCCGGAAACGTAAAAGCACCGGTCCGCATCGGTTTCGGTTCAATCGCCGAACCACAAGGATTTTTCGGGATTCGCGCGACCGGTGTACCCAAAAAATGCGGTCCGCTTCCCGGGGAAAGAAATTGAGCCGGGACATCAAAGCGCCACGTCAGCGGGCCTTGATCTTGTGCAGCAGCCTCGGACCTCTCCGGTTGGCTAACTGGAGTCTCAATCGTCGCACGAGACGCCAGTTTTTCCGATTCATCGACTGGCAGCGGCGTAACCGCAGCGCCGTCCGCCGTGACTTTACAACGAGCCTGTACCGCCAAATCTTGCCGGTTAAAAGCTCTGATGAACGAACGGTCGAACCCCGTCATCGAAATTGTCCGTTATTCCGCGGTTGTCGTGCCTGTCGATCAGGCTTGCCAATAGTCCCGTTGAGCCGGATAGTACCTGCAGTTGCGGTGTCCGTATTGATGGCGGGCGACGGTGCGGGTTGCAGTGCGCCTCCGGATTGTTCAGCGGCGGTCACCGCTGGTTGTGTTTCAACATTCGGGCCAGATGCTTGGTCCGCTGACCTCAGTCCAGATGTCGTCGCCTGATGATTGGAACTATTTGTCACAAGGTCGTTTTGCGATTCTGGCGGCCAATTCGGTGCAATATCCTCAACCGACGCTGGTTGATTTCGTCTCGTCAATAACACAACTATCACGACGAGCAAAAAACCAATCAGTGACATCAGCACCCAGTGCGTGGTCGACAATCTTGCTATGATCGGCGGGCGACGCTGCTGTCTAAGCTTGGACGAACGTCTGGCGACTGGCTGCATTGCGCGTCCTGTGCGGCTATTTCGATTAACGACACGGTCGCTCCTGCGCGAGCCATTATTTTTTGATGGCTCCGTCTCCAAAGCCGTAGCTACCTCCGACGTCGTCGTGGGTTCGAGATGATGAACCGCGATCGGCGCGCCCGGACGATTTGCTTCCACAAATACGTCGGGAATCCGAGCCAGCACCGAGAACTTACTGGCAGTTGCGGCACGAACCTGTTCGCGGGGAGGTGGCACATTAGAGTTCACGGTGTAGGTTATCGGTTACGATCAGGCCGATCTTGAGCATTAGAGCGATTTGACCGATTGTGAAAATTAGGCAACCCCGGCTGAGAGGACAGCCTGTTTGCGAGGTCCACAGCCATTAGGCAACTTTGATAAATGGCCTTTTGCCGCAACTCGGCAGACAATAAATTAGGCACCCTTACTTCGATCATCAACTTCCCGCTACTCATACACGTTATGCCACCTGTCGCCGAATCTGATCGCACACAGTTGCTCGAGGAACAGCTCGGGCGGAAAATCCTCGTGCTGGACGGCGCGATGGGTACGATGGTGCAATCGCTAAAACTCGATGAGTCGGCGGTTCGCGGTCCGCGGTTTGCCGGACACCACAAAGATCTGAGCAATTTTGTCGATGTGCTCAATCTGACGCATCCCGATTCAATCGTAAATATTCACCGCAAGTACTTGGATGCCGGCGCGGACATCGTCGAAACGAACACCTTCGGCGCCAGCCGCGTCGGCATGATCGAATTTGAACTGCCCCGCGAGTTGGTGCGCGAGTTGAATCTCGCGGGCGCCGCCTGCGCGCGGCGCGCCGTGAACGAATACAACGAACGGACTCCCGATAAACCGCGATTCGTGGCCGGTTCGATTGGCCCGACCGGACGGACTGCCTCGATTAGCACCGATGTGGACGACGAAGCGGCCCGCGGCGTGACTTACGATGAACTCGTCGAGTCCTACTACGAGCAAGTCGAATCACTGGTCGAGGGTGGCGTTGACATCTTGTTGTCGGAAACCGTAATCGACACGCTCAACCTGAAAGCGTGCCTGTTTGCCATCGCTCAATTCTTTGAGATCAGCGGCCGCACGTTGCCGGTCATGGTCTCAGCCACAGTTCTGGAAAGCGGTGTCACCTTTGTTTCCAGCCAGACGGTCGAAGCGTTGTGGAACGCAATTTCACACTTTCCATTGCTCAGCGTCGGCCTCAATTGCGCACTGGGGCCCGAAAAGTTGCGGCCGCACCTTGAGGAACTTGCCGGCATTTCGAACTGCTTTGTAAGTTGCCATCCAAACGCCGGCCTGCCCAATGAGATGGGCCAATACGACCTCAGTCCAACGCGAATGGCGGAAATGGTCGGCGAGTTTGCCGACAATGGTTGGGTCAACATTGTCGGCGGCTGCTGCGGCACAACCCCCGAACACATTCGGGCGATCGAACAACGCATCGCGGATTGCAGCATACATCAACCGAATGCCATCGAACCATTCACACGGCTGAGCGGCACGCGGGCAGTGACGATCCGACCCGATTCGAATTTCATGATGATCGGTGAGCGAACCAACGTCACGGGATCACGGCGGTTTGCCCGCTTGATCCGTGAAGACAACTTCTCCGAAGCGGTCAATGTGGCCCGCTCGCAGGTCCTCGGCGGTGCGACCGTCATCGACATCAACATGGACGATGCGTTGCTTGATGGCGAAGCGGCTATGGCGCGGCTGCTCCGGCTGATCGCGGGCGACCCCGACGTCGGGGCCGTGCCCGTAATGATCGACAGTTCGAAATGGACGGTTATCGAAGCAGGGCTGAAAAATGTCCAGGGCAAAGCCATTGTAAATTCGATAAGTCTTAAAGATGGTGAAGACGAGTTCCTCCGCCGAGCACGGTTAATCCGCCGCTACGGAGCGGCCGTTGTGGTAATGGCATTCGACGAATCGGGGCAGGCGACCGAGACGGAGGAAAAAGTCCGCATTTCGAAGAGGGCCTACGACCTGCTGATCCGTGAGGTCGGCTTTGCGCCGGAAGACATCGTCTTCGACCCAAACATCTTGACCGTCGCCACGGGTATCGATGAACACAACGACTATGCCACCAACTTCATCGAGGCGACACGCAAAATAAAGGAGGTCTGTCCCGGCGCGAAAGTCTCGGGCGGCGTCAGCAACATTTCGTTCTCGTTTCGCGGCAACAACACAGTCCGCGAAGCAATGCACGCGGTGTTTCTCTACCACGCGATCCGCGCGGGACTTGACATGGGGATCGTCAATTCCGAGCAATTAGCTGTTTACGAAGACATCCCCAAAGATCTGCTCGATCGTGTCGAAGATGTACTGTTCAATCGTCGGCCAGATGCCACCGAACGACTGGTCGAATTGGCCGAAACGATCAAGGCCAGCGGTGAAGACAAAGCCCCGGGCCAGCCCGCCACCGAAACGTGGCGCAGCGAAACGGTCGAAGAGCGGCTCAAATTCGCGCTGGTCCGAGGCATCGACAAATTTATCGTTTCCGACGTCGAAGAAGCGCGGCAAAAATACGATCGCTGCCTTTCCATCATCGAAGGCCCGATGATGGATGGCATGAACGTTGTGGGCGACCTGTTCGGTGAGGGAAAAATGTTCCTACCACAAGTTGTCAAGTCGGCACGCGTTATGAAAAAAGCGGTCACCTATCTTTCGCCGTACCTGGAACAGGAAAAACGCGAAGCCGGCCTCGCCGATCAAGCCGCGCGCGGTCGCATTCTGATGGCCACCGTCAGGGGTGACGTCCACGACATCGGCAAAAACATCGTCGGCGTCGTGCTCGGCTGCAACAGCTACGAAGTGATTGATCTCGGTGTCATGACCCCCTGCGACAAAATCTTGGAAACCGCGAAGGAAAGGGACGTCGATATGGTTGGGCTGTCCGGCCTGATTACACCCAGCCTGGACGAAATGGTCCACGTCGCCAAAGAAATGCAGCGGCTCAACTTCAACGTGCCGCTGCTGATCGGCGGTGCGACGACCAGCGCTAAACACACGGCTGTTAAGATTGCACCCCATTACAAACAGCCGGTTGTACATGTCCTCGATGCTTCGCGGTGTGTCGGTGTCGTGAATCAATTGAAGAGCGCGGAAAATCGGGAGCAATTTTTAGAAAAGAACATCGAACAGCAAAAACAACTCGTCGCCTCGTTCCAACTCCAGCAGCAAGTAAAACTCGTTCCTTACGCGAAGGCCTGCGCCAAGCAGTTCGAAACGGACTGGGAAACCGTGCAAATCGACAAGCCCGAGTTTGTCGGTCGAAAAACGCTACGCGATTTTTCACTCGAGGAAATCCGCCCATTTATTGATTGGTCGCCGTTCTTCCTCACGTGGGAATTGAGGGGCAAATATCCGGCAATTTTGGAGGATCCCCAAAAAGGTGACGCCGCCCGAAAACTACTGGATGATGCTTCGGATTTGCTTGACGAGATCGTCACGAACAAAAAGCTGACGGCTCACGGCGTTTATGGGTTTTGGCCAGCGGCAGCCGACGGTGACGACATCGTCATCTACATCGACGATACGCGAACAACCGAGAAAACGCGGTTGCACACGTTACGTCAGCAACGGGTTCGCAAGGGCCAAAACAGCCTCCGCGCTCTGGCCGATTACATCGCACCGCTCGATAGCGGACGAAGCGACTATATCGGTGCGTTCGCGGTATCCACCGGCGGCGGTTGCGACGAACTGTGCGCCGCCTACGATGCGGAACAGGACGACTATAACGCGATCATGGTCAAAGCGGTGGCCGACCGGCTGGCCGAAGCGTTCACGGAACTCCTGCATCAACGGGCGCGCCGCGACTGGGGCTATGGTCGGGACGAAAGATTTTCAAACGACGATCTAATCCGCGAAAAGTATCGCGGTATCCGCCCCGCGCCAGGCTATCAGGCTCAGCCGGATCATACCGAGAAACAGATTCTGTTTGATCTACTCGACGCCGAGGCAGCCACCGACATTTCACTGACCGAATCGTTCGCTATGCACCCGGCGGCGAGTGTCTGCGGCTTATACTTTGCGCATCCGGAAGCCCGCTACTTCGCTGTCGATCGCATCACCCGCGAGCAAGTCATATCGTACGCCAGCCGGAAAAATATGGCGGTCACAGAAGTCGAGCGATGGCTGTCGCCGAATCTTGGTTACGATCCGTCCTGAAAGTCAAAGTTCTCGGCTGCTAGAGAAAGTAATCGCCTGCATCTTCCGTTGCCACCAGCGCTTCGAGCTTTTCGGGATGGTCGATCAGGTCCTGGATCCACCAATTCGTTGCGTTGTACAGGCACGTCACATTTTTGCACTCATGCGCGGCATCGAAACGAACGACTATGTCACCCAATTTCTTGCGCGTTTCCGAGATCATCGATTCGTCGCGATAACCACGCCGGTCGGCGATCATCGCCATTGGTACGCTACGGTAAGCGGGGCAGTTGAAAACTCCGTGAGGCGTCAATACCTGACGGAAGGCCTGCATGTGACAACTTTTTGTCTGCCGTGTGTAATCGCGCCAACTCTGCTGTTCCAACAGCCGCAAGTTCGTGCTTTCAACGATCTTAAACGTACTGTCTTCCAATTGTTTGGCCTCGGCAACCGCTGCCTGGATCCGCTTCGTTACGGTCGTAAGTTCTTCTTCCGCGCGGGCCGGGTTCATGATCTCCGCACCATTGTCCTCCTGCCGCATGAGAAACGGTTTGACCGACATGTAATCGAACCGGTATTTCTTCGCTCGTTGGGCGGCCGTTAACAACTCGTGAATGTTTTCCACAATTTTCACGTCATCGCGCGACGCGCCCTTCCAGGTAACGATGAACGAGTAGCCCATTTGGAAGGTCGGGTTGCGGTCCTTGATTTTGGGCACCCACTCACAGATTTCGTCCAGCGTCACTTTCTGCCGCGGCAAGTGCATCGCCTGAAACGTCTCGTCCGTGCCCGAGTCCAGCGAAAGCCGTACCCAATCACCCGGCCCAAAATATTCGGCCGCCTCGAGAATTCGATCATTCCTCCCACCGTTTGAAACCACTGCCACTTGCTGATTGAGCTCCCGCTTCAAAAATCGCACAATCTCGACGAACCGCGGATAGACCGTCGGCTCACCACCGCCGATCAGGATCACAGACTTCATGCCGCGCTCAGACAGTTTGCGCAACGAGTCAAGCAGTTCGTCTTCTTTGTGCTTGACGCCGGTGTTGAGAATGTCCCAATCGATGCAATGATCGCAACGGTAGTTACATGCTGTGGTCAAATCGAGATTGATCGACAGCGGCGCAGCGTCCGGCGGGAGCGGCGGCTGGTGCCCGGCCGAGTTCGCCTGTTTCAATTCCGCCTGCCAACGCACGTAATCAACAACACGCGGCAGCACCGACTGCTGCCGCAATTTGGAACCAAAATCATGAAAATCGTGAGCGCCATCCATGGCTCGCCTTCCTTGGCTCAACCGTCGAAGTCGATCCGCGCCGCGAGGTATACGTCGTCAAGGACTCGGACGTTATCCAAAATGCGGTCGTCGACGTTCGACCAGTTTTCGGGGGTTTCAATGCGTCTTATAAAGTCCGCCAGCAATAATCGCAACGGATCTTCGACCGGAACCAACACACCACGGTGATCGGACGGGCCAAATTGCGGCCCATCATTCAGATCCAATGCCTCCAATGGGGTGTCCATTGATTCGAAAAACATATCGTATGTCGCTAGATCGATGCGTCGAAGCACGGTGCAGCCGTTGATAGCGTAACCAGCCGGGCGGGGCTGCACGGGGCCATGTACCAACCGAACCCTGATGCGTACTTCGCCGGATTCGTGAACGTAATTCAACGCGAGTAACAATTGGCCGGGTCCGGGCCGCTGGAAAGTGATTTTTTCCACGCGGCCCCCGACCGACACCGACGAAAACAACATGCTCAACACATGCGGCATGGCGTTAGGAATCATGCCGATCCCCTCGTCGGCCGGCGCGAGCAGCATTTCCAACCGATCCATACCGCCATTAAGAGAAACTGCGGGATGGCATTGATGAAAAGCAGGCAGTGTATAAGGCCACTGCTGGTTGACCATCAGCACCAGGCCGGCATTAGCAAAACCCTCCGCGATCTCGGTCGCATCCGCCAGATTTTTGCGGCCGGAGTCAAACACAAACGGCTTTTCGCAAAGCACATGTGATCCGCTTTCCAACGCCAACCGGAGATGCTCGCGGTGAAACTGGTGCGGCGAACAAATGGCGACCGCGTCGAGCGTCTCGTCCCGCATCATTCTTTCGGCGCTCGAGTACCCTCGCACCAACAGATCAAACCTCACCTGTAAGGATTCGGCGGCCTCCGCGACGCTCTGTTGACTCGTCCCGGCAATCGCACAAACGTCCGCCCCCAATACCGCCAGATCGCGGGCGACATATTCGCCGATTCCCTGTACACACCGACGCGCGCCAATAATTCCGATTCTGGGCGTGCCCATACTATATTTCCGTGTCCGATGGTTCCGGGGCCATTTCTTGTTTTGACGGCCCCAGAGTCCATCCAACGTACGTTAATCGTCCTCGCCACTCGATGGACGGCGGCGAAGAGCCATCCTACAAATGCTAGCAAACTCTACGGTAGCTCGAAAATGCTGTGGGACCGGCCCGCAACGCGCCTTTATACTTGCCCGCCAAGCCGGCACACAACAGAAACAATCCATCAGGAATTACGCGTGGCCCCCCAACTCACGGTGATCATCGCCATCAAGAACCACGAATCGCTGATTCGCCAATGCATCGAATCGTGTCGTGGCATCGCTGACGAAGTTTTGATTGCCGACTCCGGTGCCACCGATCGCACCGTCAAAACGGCGCAGCAATCGTGCGCCGGTTGGTGTGAATGCACGGTCACCGCCCGCGACTACATTACAGCCTGTAGCTTCAAAAACTGGGCCATCTCGCAGGCTCGTCACGAGTGGATTTTGATCCTGGACGTCGACGAGCGGCTGACCGTTCAGCTGGCAACCGAAATCAAGACTACGCTGACCGGCGTCCCAGATTGCGACGGCTACCTCGTACGGCGTCACAATTATTTTTTAGGGCATCGAGTCCGCTTTTCAGAATGGGCACGTGACCGCGTCATTCGCCTTTTTCGGCGAGACCAATTTCGTTACCCAAACGAATCGGCCGACCACGGCGAATTCGTCACCTTGAGTAAACAAATTGGCCGCCTCCAACACGTGATGAAACACTATGCGCGGCGTTCGTACGCCGAGCAACTTGAAAAATGCCATCGCTATACGGCACTGCAAGCCAAGCGGTGGTTCGAAGCAGGACGCAGGCCGAGCCTGCTGCAGCTGCTCTTCCGCCCGCCGCTGCGATTCTTGCGGTCCTACATCGCCTACGGCGGCGTCTTCGACGGAAAAGTCGGCGTACAGATCGCCTATCTGGCCGCCTACTACGCCTTTCTAAAACAGGCACGGCTGTGGGAACTGTGGCAGGGCGCCGAATCGAACCGAGAAGACGAGTTGTCCGACCAGCGTCAAGCCGCATGATTGAATTCTGCGGAACTCAACCCGGCGACTGCCCGTCGGAAGGCGACCTTACATCCGGCGAATTAAGTTCGTCAGCGCCGACGGACGGGCGGAACACGCGCCGCCACAAATGTCGAGCCGGACACCTGCTGCTTAAGCCGCTTGTTTGCGGTAGCCAAGCCGTGCCAGGGTCGGTGCAATTACGGTTTCGACTTCGGCGAGTTGCACCGCCGCTTCCGTACGGTACTGTGCGATTTTTTCGGGGCGGACTTGCGTTTGCAAATAGTCACGGCAGGCAGGAGTCAGTTCTCGGCCGAGAAACCGGCAGACGGTTTGCATGGTCGCAATCGGCTCGCGACAGAGTGCTTCGAATGTGATCGTGCACATCGCTGGCCGAGCGAATTCTACGAACTCTTCAAATCGGCACACCTGAAAATCCCACGACATCGCCGCTTGGACGTGATGCGGCAAGTTCATGGCACCGATATGCGCCAGCAACATGCGACCGAGCGGGCGTCGCGGATCATCCGTCAAATGATGCTTGAACGCAACGTCACGCCCGTCGCGCAGCATGTGGATGTAACGAGCCTGTGGAAAAGTCGCCGCCACGTAATTTGGAATGAGATAAGTTTCCGGAAACTTCCAACCCCAGTCATCCTGGGTGTGTCCCAGCCAATGCAGATAACGATCAAGTGACCGATGAAAATACTTCAGCCTGCGATGTTCCGAGGCAACCGTTGACGGCAAGTGTAGCGACCCGCGGCAGATTCGTTTAATCGCCCGTGAAAACCGCAAGTCTTGCACGTCCCCCGTGGGTACGTCTTCGGTAGCGCCCATCCGGATGCCGAGCTTCTGCAGCGCCCAGGCCAAGACGCGGGTTCCCGAATGGCCGCGTCCCATAACAACGACGGGACGTTCCTCAGCAAGTCGAATGCCGCGCCGGCGCGATGAGTCGAACATGTGACAGCAGTGCTTTCACTATTGTGATGAAGCGCGACGATCGACTCTAACAGTGCGGTTTGGCCCGGGCAAGATCAACCGCACGGCGGATCCATTTGGGCGATCAAGCGATTTGCCCCCGCCGAGCAATCTGGGATTCCGTCGCCGCTGGGAAACCGATACAACCCGGCTTCGCCGTGTTGCGACCCCCGCCAGTACTACCGCAACCGGCCCGCAAGCAGGAATGACCCCATGGCATCCGCGTCAACAGCCGAACAGACCCGCTGCGCGACGGCCGATTCTCCACAGTCCTCTAGTCGGGAACCCAAACAGCGCGCGGTCCCGGGAGTACACGACGCCGCCCGTAGGTTGTTGGATAAACTGCCGCGTGGAAACCTGATTGACATGGCTGCCGGCAACGGCGCCATGTCGCATTGGGCCAGCGCAAACAGCTTTCAAGTGACGGCCGTCGACGTTGCACCAGATTTATTCGAGTTGGAGGACGTCCAGTTCATCGAGGCCGACTTGAACGAACGCCTTCCATTGCCCGACGAATCGGCCGATGTTGCCGTCGGCTGCGAGATCATCGAACATCTGGAAAACCCTTTTCATTTTATGCGCGAGCTGGCACGCGTGACTTGTCCCGGCGGGCACGTTGTTATCTCGACTCCAAACGAACACAACGTTCAATGCCGCTGGTCCTATTTCACGACGGGCTTTTACGGACATAGTCCGTATGTGATTCGCGAAGACGACCCGAAACTGCCGTTGCGGCACATTCATATGGTTCCGCTTTCGCAGTTGGAACTCGCCTGGCGTTGCGCCGGGCTGGAATTGGTTCGATACGAAGTGAGCCGGTTTCGCAAGTGGTCGTTTCTGCTGCTGCCGTTTTTATATCCGTTACAGACGCTACGACTGATGATCCGCATGAAGTGGTTCGTCCGAGACAAGGAAGCAAAGCAACTCAACCGGCGCGTCTTTAGCCTGATGAATGACCCCCGCATTTTTCTCGGGCGGACGATCGTTTATTTGCTTCGCAAGCCACAACGGGAAATTAAACTGCATAAGTCCTGATATCGTGAACGCAATTTCGCCACCATCGGAAATCGAAGACGCAACGGCCGCGTCGGGCTACGAAGTTCAACCGCCTGATCACACCGCGCCACCCTGCGCGATCGCCATGCACGGAGTGCATGCCGCCGTCCGCCGTGCGCTGGAAAAACTGCCGCGGGGCTCGCTGCTCGACGTCGGGGCAGGGCAGGGGGCGATGTCCGACTGGGCGGCGGATGCGGGTTTCGACGTGACGGCCGTGGATGTCGATCGTGACAACTTCAAATTGGCGACGATCCCATTTGTCGCCGCCGATCTCGGCAGGCAGTGGCCATTCGACGACAACCAGTTTGACGTAGTGCTGTCGGTCGAAGTGCTGGAACACGTCGAAAATCATTACCATTTTTTGAGGGAATGCTGCCGCATCTGCAAACCAAGCGGGCACATCATTATCAGCACGCCTAATTGTCATTCGATCGAGTCACGCATCAATTACATGTTGACCGGTTACGACGATTGCGCTCCGCGGCCGATCGACCATGAGAACCCGAAGTACGGCAGCATCTATATGGAGCACATCCACCCCGCACCGATATCAACGATCGAACTCGGGCTGCGGCGCGGCGGTTTCAAAGTCGAGCAAATGCACTTTAGCCGCAGCCGCAGAGCGTCCACGCTGCTGCTGCCTCTGATTTATCCGTTCATGTGGTGGCGGACGTATCGCCGCATGATTCTTTCCGAGCCAAATCAAAACCTCCGCCGGCGCAACCGGCGGATCATGAAGATATTGCTCAACCCCGGTTTAATGACCGGACGCGTCGCCGTTTACACTTGCCGCAAAACACATGGGTCGTAAGTCACGGGGCCCAAGGTATGGAACAGAGTCAATCGACACCGTTGATCTCGATCGTCACCCCGGTTTACCGAGGCGAGAAAACACTCCCGCAATTGGTGCGCCGCTGTAGGAAGGTTCTCGAATCGATCAGCAGCGATTTCGATATCGTCCTCGTCGATGACGGCAGTCCGGACGATTCCTGGCAGGCGATCGAAGCCGAATGCCATGCGGACCGCCGCGTCAAAGGCGTTAAGTTAAGCCGTAATTTCGGCCAGCACTGCGCCATTACGGCCGGCCTGGCAGAGTGCCGGGGTCAGTGGATTGTGGTGATGGATTGCGATCTCCAAGACCGCCCCGAAGAAATCCCCCGGCTTTGGGCAGAGGCCAATGCAGGACATGACCTCGTCTTCGCCCGCCGCGCCCGCCGCTCGGACGGTGTTATTAAGCGGTTGACCTCCAAAATATTTTACCGCGTTCTCGGCTATTTGACCGAGACACAGCAAGACCCGGCCGTGGGCAACTTTGGAATTTATCATCGCAAAGTGATTGATGCCGTACTGGCGATGAACGACCAAGTCAAGTTTTTCGCCACGATGGTAAAGTGGGTTGGCTTCGATTCGTCGGCCATCGACGTAGAACACGACGAGAGAGCTGATGGAGATACGACTTATAGCTTAAAGAAGCTGATGGACCTGGCAATCAGCGTCATTCTGTCATTTTCCGACAAGCCACTGCGACTGACCGTACGGCTTGGGCTGTTGATCTCAATGACGGCGGTCGGGTTTGCGTTATACAACATTTATCTGTACTTCGTTGGCCGCATTACTGTGCTGGGATTTACCAGCTTGATCGTTTCGATTTGGCTACTGTCGGGTGTCATGATCACGCTGATTGGAATGCTGGGGCTTTACGTTGGACGAATCTTCGATCAAACAAAAAATCGGCCAACGTTCATCGTTGACCAACTGGTGAACGATTTGCAGGGTGGAGAACGGCCGGGCACCGTGAGTTTTCCGACAGCGGAGGCTCCCCAACGAGTCGCCGGTTAATGAAGCTTTTCTCCGCTCGCAGGAGGAGCGGTGCAGAAAAAATGCAAGCTGCAAAGCACGGCTGTTCGCAGCGACTCATTCTACCCATTTGATGCATGACCAGCGGACGCAGGGAGTTGGTCAACGGACGATTGGAACGCATGAATACAACCAACATGCAGTCAAAACACGATCGGGCGATCCCGTGGTGGTTGTGGGCGGTACTGGCGACCGCCTTGGTGTTGATCTTTCTTCGCGCCAACAGAAGCAATGACGATGTTCGTTTTTGGTCGTACGTTACAGAGTGTGCGCATGCCGATAATTGGCAAGGAATCTACGACAAAGAAAATAATCCATTTGCGTTCGCGCCCTATGGGCATTTATCCCTAACGATGCTTTTGTATCCGCTTGGCTATCTCTCGATGCCGGCGATGAGGGTCTTTTTAATTCTCGCAATTCTGGGCATGTGGTACGCGATGTTCAAGTTTATGCAGGACGGCATGCGAGAGCGACGACTCGGCTTTCGCGGGTGGGTGCCGTGGGCCTCGGCGGGGCCGATTATCGGCATGATCCTGGCGGGCCGCTATTTACTCAACGATCTGAATCTTAAGCAGTTGAACATGATTATGTTTACGTGCGGCTGTCTGGGGCTGTGGTTGATGATACCGCGAAAGAAATGGCCGGCGCAGTTCTGCGGTGGTGTGTTGCTGGCATTTTCGATTGGATTGAAACTGTTCACGCTGCCGCTGTTAATAATGTTGGTGATCAAAGGCGACTGGCGTCGCGCCGCGGGTGTGTCGTTGGCGGCCATCGGAATCATCTGGATTTTGCCCCGCGCGGTGCTGGGTTCGGCACTCTACAAAGAACTGAGCGCAATTAGCAACTCGGCGACATTAAACATGTGGCTGCAAGTGAAAGACACAACTCAGACCTGGAGTTTCTTGAATTTTGTCCATTACCGGATATTCGTCGATCCGCTTTGGTCGGGACTTGATGCCATGTCTCCCCGCGTGTATCAGTTGATTTGCGTACTGGCGACTGTCTTGATCGGGTTGCCGACGCTGCGGGTGCTGCTCCGCAGCCGTTGGCGCGACGAGAACGCGACCCGCCTATGGGAAGAAATCGCTATGGTTGGCGTCGCCTGGGCGTTGATCGATCCGGACGGCCGAACAGCGCACTTTGTGACGCTCGTGCCAGCGTTTGGTCTAATTGCTTACCGGCGGCTGGAAGCTTGGCACGACCGCCGCGAACCGCCGCACTGCTGCCAGTGGATACTGTCTCTGACGATTGGACTGACAACACTGTGGCTCGTCCGACTGCCCGAACCGCTCGCGCATCACTGGTATATGCAATACGGATTATTCTCGACCGGCCTGTTTCTTCTCTACGGCATGACATATTACGAAATTCGCCACGCCGAGCGGTCCGCGGTCGCACAGGCAGCGGACGACGCCAAACCGCATCAGCAGTTAGCGACCGCGTGAGAGCTCAATCCAGTGCATCGAACGGCTCTTTCACGCCGCTGCTAAGCAGCCTGAGGCCACACTGCGAAAAGCAACTCGCGATAGACTGCTAGCGTCGATTCGATCATGTGACGATCCGTAAAGTTCTCTGCCGCGTGAAGAAAAGCGCGGCCGGTCGTGATTTTAGAATCCGCGGAACGCAACGCTGTAACAATCGCCTCGGCCATCGATTCCGGATCACGTGGACGGGCCGTGTACGCAACCGGCCCCTCCGGTAAGTCTGTGCCGATTGCATCCGCAATTCCGCCCACACCGGTCGTGACAATCGGCAGGCGGGCAAACATGGCATCGACCAGCGACGTACAGAGGCCCTCTAAGTTCGATGGCATAACAAACAGGTCTGCCGCCTGCAGCAAATCCGGAATGTCGCCGCGATAGCCGAGGAACCGCACCCGGTGATCGATCCCCAACGACCGGGCTTGTCGGCGCAGCGAAACTTCAAGTTCTCCCGATCCCGCCAGAGCGAGCTGAACATTCGGAACCCCGTCAATCACGCGGGGCATCGCCTCGAGCAAATACTCGTGTCCCTTATGATCGGTCAAATTAGCGACCACCAAAATCAACAGCTCGTCGTCTTCAATTCCCAAGCCTACCCGACCACGACGGCGGTGCCCGGACTGTGCTCGCGACGGATCGACGCCGCTATGGACAATCCGAATCATTGCATCGGGAATTCCGCCAACTCTACAAACCTGGGCGACTGGATTTGAAATTGCGATGACAACATCCGCCAACCTCGTGAACTTGCTCGCGGACCGGATTGGAAAATCGACACGGCGGGCTGCGACACGCAGCGGGATCGCCAAACCAAGCGAAGCGAGTCCAACCGCAGTCAGCGCGTGGCCATCGTGGGCGTGTGTCACGTCGGGGCCGATCTCTTTTAGCCATCGACGGGTCTGCCACAAACTGCTCGGGCCACGGCCACGCCGCCGAAATTCGCGGACTTCGAATCCGTCATGACGTGTCCTCGCGGCAAACTCGCCCCCACGCCGCGCGAAAACGACGACTCGATGGCCTCGCTCGCGCAGACCGCGGATCAACAAACTCGCCTGTCCTTCGCCACCGTGCCAGGTCTGTTGTGTCGATACGTGGACGGTCGTTAATCTACTGTCAGCCATCGGCGTTGCCACATCGTCTAAACGACCCCCGGTCATGCAGTCGAAGGCGACCGGTGCGATCTCGCCCAGAGATGCTGCGTCCGCCCGACTGCTTGCGCTGCCAGCGCCAACTTTACCCGCCTCCATCCCGCCAACCCAACCCCAATCGTGCTAGCACGAACTGCAATTGTGGCTCGGCTCCACCGCACGTTACATTCCCGAGATGAACCTTGCAATTTTTCTGCCAAACTGGGTTGGCGACGTCGTCATGTCCACACCCGCGCTCCGCGCGATGCGGGAACAGTTCGCCAATGCGCATCTGATCGGCATTATGCGGCCGTATATTTCCGACGTACTGAGTGGAACGGAGTGGCTGGATGAGCAACTTTTCTACGATCCCCGATCCAAAGCTCCCGACATGCGGATTTTGCCACTCCTACGTCAGCTACGGAAGCGAGATATCGACACGGCTTTGCTGTTCACCAATTCGTTTCGCACGGGAATGATGGCCTTCCTCAGTGGCGCCAGACGGCGAGTGGGATACGCGAAATATGGCCGCGGTCCGCTGTTAACTGACACGCTCCGATTTCAAAAACTTCGCGGACATTCTGTTCCCGCGCCAACACTGGATGCCTACCTAGAGCTTACCGTTCTACTCGGCTGCAAACCAAAATCGCGCGAGACTGAATTGGCGACAACCGGCGACGACGAACGTCGGGCGGATCACGTGTGGGATCAACTTGGTTTGCCGAATGGACGCGAAGTGGTCGTTCTAAATTCAGGGGGAGCCTACGGGTCCGCAAAATCCTGGCCCATTGAGTACTTTGGAGAGTTGGCGCGACGCATTGCCCAACACCATGCGTTAAGCGTGCTTGTCATTTGCGGTCCCAAGGAACGACAACTCGCCGCGCAGATCGCACTGCATGCGAATCACCGCCGTGTCGTGAGCCTGGCCGATCAGCCCTTCAACATCGGTCTGTCCAAAGCGTGCGTGCGGCGATCTCGTCTGATGGTGAGTACCGACAGCGGGCCTCGGCACTTTGCCGCCGCGTTTGACGTGCCGGTGATCACTCTATACGGACCAACACACATAGAATGGGGTGACACGCATTACGCCCGGGCCATCCATCTTCAGGAAGACATGCCGTGCGGGCCCTGCATGAAAAGAGTCTGTCCGGAGGGCCACCACCGCTGCATGCGAGACCTCACCGTGAACCGCGTCTACAGCGAAGTGGCCAAGCAACTTGACCAACCCCGGCATATCGAAGCCGCATAAGCTGTCGTCAATAAGTGAGACTGGCGAGCTCTTTGATCTGGCTTAAAGGACTTCGATTTGATTTTCGACACCCAAGTCATCGGCCAGCTGCATCGCGGCGTGCTGAGCCAGCTGATACGCGTGATAGGTCGAACAAAAACCCTGTAATACAATGTGTGTCCCGGTAATCATCACAGCCAAGTTATGAACACGGCCATTCGTCTCTCGCCAGATTGCATGCTTGATTTGACGGATCAATTGGTCCATCCCGCTCAGTTGCTCGGCCGATTCAACAACCGTACCAATCGCACGCGGCTGGCCGCGTTGGTTCGTTACTTCATCCTTGATCATCTTGATTTCCGTTCCCACGTTGGACTCAACCCCACGGGCCATCGCCAGACGCTGAAGCGAGGCGGTTCGGGCTGATACACAACTTCAAGTTACGGGCGCATCCTTGCATTACCGACAGGTCATCCTCGCCCTGTCACCAAACGCTCGACCAACAAACACATTGCCGATATCCCGCGCGGCGTAGAGTTCAGTCAACATTGATGGAATTAACCACCCGCACGTCCGGAGCGACCGCGCGGACGGCCTCCTGTGCCAATTGCTTGTGGTAAAAACTGCTCACACGACCCCGCAGCAACAAAGCGTCTTCGCGGCGGACGACGCTCAGGTCGCGAAGTTCGTAAACGGGACTAGATACAAGCGCGACCTGCGCCTGCCGGCAACAGTCCTCCACCGTTAGCTCGGGCATCAAGAATGGTCTCCTCCGTGCTGACCCACAAGCCGTCTCCATTCAATGTATGGTGCTAGCGGTTCGCCGGTCAAGGTCACCATCCGTGTTCGGAATTATCCGCTGCGGACAAGTTGCTAGCATCGCCTTAACAGACTGAATGTTAACCGGAGACGCCGATCGCAGCCCACACCGTACGCATTAGCAGGTGAGAATCGCCCCCGCTTCACCCACCGGTGTCCGTACCGACAAGCCCCCGCAATCTGAGGTGGGCGATTACCTCGTCGGCCAAAGTCGGTGCATCCTTTTCACCAGCGTCTAAAACAACCTCGGCTCGATCGGGTGGTTCGTATGGATCGTCGATACCGGTAAAACCCTGAATCTCCCCCGCGCGGGCTTTCTTGTAGAGTCCTTTCGGGTCACGCTGTTCGCAGACTTCCAGTGGTGTATCTACAAATACCTCCACGAAGTCACCTTCTCGCAGCTGCTCTCGAACACGATTGCGATCACGACGGTAGGGACTGACAAAAGCCGTCAAAACGACAATTCCCGCTTCGGCAAACAGTTTGGCGACCGCGCCGATGCGACGGATGTTCTCTTCGCGATCTTCCGCCGAAAATCCAAGCCCGAACCGCTCCGCAAATGCCTCGCCGTGTCGTGGTTCCAGCAACAAAGGCGTGGCGTTCAAGCCGTGCCGGACATTGTCGCCATCGAGTGTGCAAACATGCACGCCCAGCCCATGCAACTTGTGGTCCACCAGATTGGCGATAGTGCTTTTTCCCGATCCGGAAAGTCCCGTGAACCACACCACACAGCCACGATGGCCGTTCAGCGCCTCGCGCTGTTCGCGCGAGACACTCTGCTCGTGCCAGTGCACACCACCGCTTTCGTTGGGCATTCTTGTGACCCTCTCGGTCGAACACAGATCGGCAAGCGATCATAGCCCAGGCCGGTAGATCAGGCAATGCAACGCCGGGCTGAAGTCGCGTCAGTCATCCGGGCCGTGGTCACGATATCCGTGATGGTGATTGGCGTGATTTCCATCATGAACATGCGGGGGCTCAAGGAATCGAATGCCATAGGCGAGCACGACGCCGAAAATGAGCGCCAAACTCAATTTAATTCGATCATGAGAATGAAACTCTAATTCCGGCAGCAGGTCCCCCATCGAAATACAGAGAAAAATTCCGGCTGAAAACGCCAACGCGATGCCGATTACCGTCTCTTGCGTCGGAGATTGCTGGACTCCCAGATAAAACAGCATCGCACCGATCGGACACATCGTCGCATAGGCACAATTTGCGAGTTGTTGTGATCGACGAGACCACCCCCCGGCGGCCATCAGTGCCGTAATCGATAGGGAGTCCAGCGGTTTGTGTAAAAGAATTCCAACAAAAACCGCGAAGCCAAGCAGCACGGCATCGGGCATCTCCTGCTTGTCATTTAAGACACTCGCCGATAGTGCGACACCGTCGAGTAACGTGTGCAGCGACAGCCCGAGAAAGATACCAACCCAACGGTGGCCAGCAGTTGTCGAATGTTCATGTCCGTGATGATGATGGGAAGTACCATGGTCGCTGCTCTGGTCGTCCGGCCGCTGGCCAGAATTTAACGAATCGCTACCGTCATGGTCAGGCCTCATTTCTTCAGCCGGCGCGTGATGATGAGAATGGAAAAAACGGACCAAGAAAAACGTCGTGAGCAGTCCCAGCATCAGCCACAAAATTGCGTCATCCAACGGCACACTCGGATTAACTGCATGCGGCAACAGATGGAACAAGCCAATTCCCAGCATCAGCCCGCCCACCGCACTCATCATTAGCTGCAATCGCATATGCGTTAAACGCATCAACGACGGCAGCCAGCCGCCAAAGAGCGAGGCGAACACAATCAGGACACAATAAACGGCGAGTGTTGCAGTTGATGGCATTTGGCAGTTCGCACGCAAAATTCCGCTTCTGCAATTAGCATGCACTTAACCTCGACTGTCAACAAGGTCCGGTGCTGCCAATTCGTCTGCTTGACAATTCGTTCCCGGCGGCAAATACTTAATTAATCAACCAATCGTTTAAATATAGGTGGGCCTGATGCCGGAAGCCACATGCAGATCCGAAGATCACCGCCAGGACAACCGCTACGTGGCCGAACTGCCGCTTTGCGAGCGTGCGGCCGGAATATTCGCGGCGCTTGGCGATCCCAAGAGACTGCAACTCTTGTCGTTACTTCATGGCGGTGAAATGTGCGTGTCGGAGATCGCCGATGCCCTAAGCGACAATCTGCCCGCAGTTTCACAACGCCTGAAGTTGCTGCGTGGCGAGAGCATTGTCAGCTCGCGCCGCGCGGGAAAACACGTTTACTACTCACTGGACGACCAGCACGTCGTCGATTTGGTATCCAATGCCCTGGCACATGCCGAAGAACACCGCCGATGAATAGCAACCGCGACCCTTTAAAGGAGAATTGCCGTGACAAACTCAACACACTCCGGCCATGACCATCAACATGGCCCCGGATGCGGACACACCTCCGTCGAGCACGATGGACACATCGATTATTTGCACGATGGGCACCTCCACCATCAACTCGAAGACGGCACGGTTGAAGAACACACGATCACCGCATCCGCAACGAACCCGACTGCCTGCACGGCAGGCCACAATTGCAACGGACACGACGCCAATCATGTCCACGGTCCGAATTGCGGACATGAAACGGTTCCACACGATGACCATTTCGACTATCTGGTCGACGGCCATTTACATCACCCGCACGGCGACCACTGCGACGATCACGGTCAACTCAACGTGAAGTAAAAGGATGAACGACAACGCAGCACCTCGAATTTTTCAGCACTACTTGGTTGAACGTAGCGTCGATGTATGCGAGAAAATCCGTGGCCAAAAAACAATCATTCACGAAGATGACCGTTGACGAAGCTCGTGACCGCCTGCGGGCCGCAGGTTTGCGATGCACAGCGTGCCGGATCGCCGTGCTGCGGCATTTGGCCGGACGCAGCAATCCGGTCAGCCATGCCGAAGTTGCCGAACCGCTGGCTGCCGATGGTTTCGACAATTCGACGATCTACCGCTCGCTTGTTGAATTTTCTGAAGGTGGCATAACCGCGAGGCTTGACGTCGGCGACCACGTTTGGCGGTTCGAACTGCTAAGCCCCGATCAGGAAATCACGGATCACGCCCATTTCATGTGCGTCGACTGCGGTCAAGTCACCTGTGCCGACGATGTTTCGATTCGTGTCACCGGAAAGAGCAAATCCGATTTAGGACAGGTCACCGAAGTGCTCCTCAAGGGACATTGTCCGACGTGCCAGTGACACGCATTTTACTCCCCGGCGACAAGGGCCGAAGAGCAAGGGCCGAAGAGGCGGAATCGTAGTGGATCCCAACGAATTTCACCGCGGCCAGATCACGTCTTCCTTCATCGCATCATGGGAGACAGATCGTTAGATAGCAGTCACTTAGTCGATCCCGGCCAACTCACACAGATTCGACAACATTACCGACTCAGGACAACTCCAAACGAGAAAGAACATCGCCTCGCGGCACCAGCGGCCGACGGGATGGCCTGCCACATAGCCCGTTCCTTTGGCGGCAGCCAGCGCAGCCTGTGTCGCCCGCAACACCAAACTGTTCGCAGCGATCCGTAGTTGCTCGCTGCTGCATACCGGATTTCCAGCCGCCAGGCCCAGCAGGCTCTCTTCCAATTCGGCCTGCTCACCACGCAGACCCGCAGTCGCCTCACGCAAATCCGACCGATGTTCGCACTCGTCCGCCAGAAACTCGACCGCGCGGCCCGCCAAGCCGACCGCCAGCGCTGAAGTTTGCAGCCCCCCCGTCTTGGCACCGGTGGCGCCCGCAATCACATTTTCTTTTGGCCCTTCGAGAAGCCACTTTCGATCGAGTTTCACACCGTTCAGACGAACCGCACCGGTCCGGCTTGCCGTCAGCGCCACTAGCTTGGCCGGATCATCGGTACTGACTCCATACAGATCCATCGGCAGTATCGCCAGCAACTGTCGACCGTCGTCAAGTTGTGCGCCGATCAGCACCCAATCCGCCCGCTCGCCGCCGGTAACCCACGGGCTAAATCCGTCCAACAAAAATCCATGATCTGACTCTTCCGCCCGCAATGCCGTCCCCGCCAAGTGGCGACGACTCGTCGTCAAATGTGAAATCCCCAAAGTGGTGAACGCATCGCCAATAAGCAAATCGTGCAGTATCTCGCCTTTAAGTTCATCGCTACCTGTCGCGGCAAGCCTGCGTATGGCACCGGTTGCTTGCGTCAGAATAAAAGTCGTTGTCATGCACGCGGCGCTCAACCTCACATAGCCGCGCATCAAATCAACTTCCGTCCATCCCAACCCACCGTCTTCGGCCGCCAAAAACCAACGGTAAACGCCGTACCGCGCACACAGTTTAAGCTGCGCATCCGGCCATTGCCCGGCCGCGTCGACCTCTTCGGCGGACGAGGCCAGCGCGCGGCAAAGCGTGTCCAGCGAGGGATCATCCGGCGAACTAATAACCTCTGACATAGTCGGATTTCAGTCGATTGTTGAATTGAGGGTGGAACCGGGCACCAATTCAACTTAGCCGGATGCGGAATCATGAGCAACTCATCACACACGCTCCGCACAAACAAGACTATTTACGATTTGGCGAAAACCGTATAATTCGCCGGTCGTTTTCCATGACACTTTCCGCAAAAATGAATTCCCGCAATGAGTCAGATCCAAGAACTTCCGCCCGAACCGAAACGTCTACCAATCGGCGAAGAAATGCCTGCCGAGGCGCTTTATGACAAGTGCATGGCATTGGCCCACAACCTCTGGTGGTCCTGGCACGCCGACGTGGTCAACCTGTTCCGCGACCTCGACCCCATCCGCTGGCGGCAGTTAGACCACAATCCAATTGCGCAGCTATCCGAGTTCACGCCCGAACGGCTGGAGACGCGGGCGAGCGAACTGGTTCTGTACAGCCGTATCAATCAGGCTCATCGGCGTTTGAAAGAATACCAAGCCACCAAAACAACTTGGGGGCGAACACACGCCGGCGTGCTCGGCGCCCGGCCGGTCGCATATTTCTCTGCCGAATTCGGCATCCACGAATCCGTGCCCATTTACTCCGGCGGTTTAGGCATCCTCTCGGGCGACCACATTAAAAGCGCCAGCGGCCTCGGCATTCCATTGGTCGCTGTAGGACTATTTTACGACCAAGGTTATTTCCGGCAGCGGCTAGATCTCGAAGGATACCAGGTCGAAGAGTACCAAGACACTCGCGTCGAAAATCTACCGATGGAACCGGCCGTGGGCCGTGACGGACAGCCCATCACGGTTGAAATTGAAACTCGAGGCGACACGCTATTCGCCAAAGTTTGGCTGATGCGGGTCGGCCGCGTGAACCTATACCTGTTTGATTGCGATGTCGAAGGCAATCAGCCGGAAGATCGCGAATTGACAAGCCGCCTCTACGGCGGCGACCACCGCACCCGTATCCGCCAAGAGTTGGTGCTTGGCGTCGGCGGCGTTCGAGCACTGCGGGCACTCGGCATCGACCCGGGCGTCCTGCATCTGAACGAAGGGCATAGTGCGTTTGCGGGACTGGAGATGATCCGCAAAACCATGAAAGACGACGGGGTATCATTCGACGAAGCCCTCCGCGATGTCGCGCGGAAAACGGTGTTCACGACACATACGCCTGTCCCCGCGGGGCACGATCGCTTTGACGGCGACCTGATTGAGGAGCACCTCGGACCGCTTCGCGATCAACTCGGCATCGCTCGCGAACAATTAATGGGCTTAGGCCGCGTCGAGCCGCAAAATGACGGAGAGTCGTTCTGCATGACCGTCCTGGCTCTAAAACTCTCGCGCTGTGCCAACTCAGTCAGTGCGCTGCACGGACATGTCAGCCGTCGTATGTGGGCACACCTTTGGCCGTGGCGAGTCGAAGAAGAGATCCCAATCGGACACATCACCAACGGGGTCCACATCCCGAGTTGGCTCGCCTTTCAAATGCGGCAGCTTTACGACCGCTACTTTCCGGGAAAGTGGTTCCGGCGGATGGGAGAACCCGAAGTTTGGCAACACATTTTTAACATCGATCCGGGCGAGCTATGGGAAACGCACTATGCACTGAAGAGCCTGATGATCGATTTCGTCCGCCGCCGCATCAGCCGCCAATGCCGCCGCCGCGGTGAAAGCGACGAAGTGGTTGACGCGGCTCGCAATCTACTCGACCCAAACATTCTGACGATCGGATTTGCGCGGCGGTTCGCCACATACAAACGCGCCGACCTAGTCTTCAAAGATGTCGAACGCATCTCGGCGCTGCTGCAGGATCAAGAGCGGCCGATCCAGTTCATTTACGCTGGCAAAGCGCATCCGGCCGACGAACCAGGAAAACAACTCATCAAGCAAATTGCGAACATGCGACACGACGAACGCACAGCAGGGCGTGTCGTGTTTGTGGAAGACTACGATGTCAATGTCGGGCGCCATCTGGTGCAGGGGGTCGACGTTTGGCTCAACAACCCGCGCCGCCCGCTAGAAGCGTCCGGGACCAGCGGACAAAAAGTCGTACTCAACGGGGGACTGAATCTGTCGATTCTTGACGGTTGGTGGGCGGAAGCATACGACGGTGAAAACGGCTTCGCGATCGGCCCGGGCCGCAACCACGCATCGGACGAGGTGACCGACGAACGCGACGCCTTGGCGCTGTATGACGCGCTCGAGAATGAAGTCGTACCAATGTATTACGATCGTGACGTCGATGGGCTACCGCGCCGTTGGATCGAGCGGATGATGAATTCAATCGGCTCTTTGGCTTGGCGGTTCAGCGCTCATCGCATGGTCATGGACTATTGCCGCACGGCTTACGTTCCGGCCGCCGGTGGTTTAAGCTGCGACATGGGTGTCCGGTAACAACTCGTTAGGGCGTGTCTGGTCCCTTTACAACGCCCGTCGGATGCGTCGGCGCGGACGGCCTCCCGGCTTTAACGGAGGCGCTGGTTTCGCGGCGGCATCATCCTTCGGCTCTTGTTCCTGCTTGACTGGAACCGCAACCGACTCGAAGTCCCGCATCTCGTCACGGGCCAACAGTTTGTTAATCCGCACCTCGATTCGAGTAAGTTCACCGCCTTCTTCCGGAGTAACAAACGAATAGGCGATACCCTCCTCGAGCCCTTCTTTGCTCATGCGTCCCGTCCGGCCAACTCGGTGGACATAGTCGTCGCAAAACGCCGGAATGTCGTAGTTGATAATGTGTGAAATGCCGCTGACATCGATTCCCCGGCCAACGACATCGGTCGCAATCAAGATCTGTACCTTCCCCTCTCGAAAACGAGACATGACGCGATCGCGGGCGCTTTGAGGCAGATCTCCGTGAATACAGGAGACGTTGTGATTGTGTTTTTTCAGCCGATTGGCAATCTGGTCCGTGCGGCGTTTTGTGCGACAAAACACAATGGCTTGCCTCGGCTGCTCGCGCTGAAGGAGCCTCTGCAGCAGGTCATATTTCCGGTTTTGATCAACCGTGAAATAAAACTGTTCGATGGTCCCTGCCGCGATATCCTCCGGCGAAAAATCGAGCGACTCTGGATTCTGCATGTAACGCAAGGCGAGCCGCTGGACAGGTGGCGGCACCGTTGCGCTGAGCAGCATTGTCTGACGATCTCTCGGGCAGCGTCGCAGGATTTTTTCGATGTCCGGCCTGAATCCGATATCCAGCATTCGGTCGGCCTCGTCCAAAACTACGAACAAAATGTTGCTTAGGTCGAGAGTCCCTCGACTGAGATGGTCCAAGACCCGGCCGGGAGTGCCGATCACAATGTCGATCCCTCGCGCGAGTTTTTCAATTTGGCTGCGGATCGGTTTGCCGCCATATACCGCGGCGATTTTAGCTTTTTGCCCGTGCGCCAGCTTAACGATCTCGCCACGTACTTGAACAGCCAATTCACGGGTAGGCACGAGCACTATCGCCTGAGGCCCGCGCGACTGTGATTGCTGAAGCTGTTCCAAAATCGGAATTGCGAACGCCGCGGTCTTGCCCGTGCCCGTTCGGGCTTGACCAATAACATCGGCGCCGTCGAGCGCACGCGGGATCAAACCGGCTTGAACTGGCGTGGGCGCAGCATACTCGGCATGTTCGACTGCCTTCATCATGATGTCAGACAGCCCCAAGTCCGAAAAACCTACGTCGTTATGCGGCAGCGGCTCGGTCATCATCTATCTACGTTATCTAAAGAATTTCCACCCAGTGAATTACACCGCCCGCCACCAACTAACCCTAGCAGGCACAATGACTTCCGTCAACTCAAGATATTACTCGGCGCAAAGAAAAACCAGCCTATCTTGTTCCGCTTAGACAAGCCGGCCTGAACCTATGCTCGAGTTCGTCAGACTTCCCGCCGCAAAAACTGTAGGCCGATCACTTATTCTTGGTTCCTTTTTCGCCGACGCCATCGCCTCTCTTTTCATGGCAACCTTTTTCTTGGTTGCCACCTTTCAAACTCTTCAAACCACAGTCCATCTGCTGAACATTTCCTCGGCCGCGTGCACGGCACTGCGACAGGCGAGAATGGAACCAAGCCGCGTCAGCGTAGAGAATTCCAACACAGGCAGAATTAGACCACTATCCACCGGCGGTCATTACGTCACTCGTGATGAAACAGACCATCACAAACGCGATGCTCAGCGCCAAGTTAATCGTATCGGGCGTCATGCCGTTAAATCCTAAAGCTGTTATTGCCGCATCCTCGGGCACCACTAGGTTCGCCGTGTAGCGTACAGGTTGTTTCGGCAATCTAAATAGGCAGCAATTACCTTGCGGTCCGGCGGTCAATCAATGCGGCCAGCGTGGCAACTTTGCGCAACTCGAATATTCGCTACGACACTCGCGAACACCCGTACGCTGAGCAGGCACATGCGGGCGACTGTACAATTCGTGCACACCATTCGTGGCAACCGCCAGCGGCGGGATAACCGTGCGCGGCAGCCTAAGACCAACGGCCGCCACTACCGTTCTCGTCGCCATTACTCTCTTGGTCGTTTCCGCTACTGACGGCCGAGATATATTGCGACCAACTTTCGAGCTGTTCGATGGTCAGGCTGTTCTCGCGAGTGATCTCGTGCTTCAATTCGGTTTCCGTTCCTTGCACTTTCACCATGATCGTCAGCCGGCCGTTCTCCAGATACCGAAAACGCACATCGATTGGCGTCTCCGCCGGCAAATCTTGCGGTAGGTCCCGAACGACACACTTGCCAATCTGCGAACAGTCCTCCGGAGTGGCGCTTTCACCTTCGACGATTTGGACCAGAATGGACTTCTGCCCAGCTCGTTGTGTCTTGAAAACCCGTCGGGCACTCACCGGCAACGGCGTGTTCCGCGGGATCAAGATCGCATTACGGCGGCGCTGCGTTTTGGGGTCGGTCGCCACGACTCCGAGACTATGGGAATTGACATTCTTGATGTCAAAAGCGGGCGGTGCCCCATCCGCTTTGTCCAGTATTAACTTGGCTCGCAGCGCCGCACCGTGCGCGACAGCCTCGTCGGCAGACACACTGCGGTCCGGCTCTTTGCCGGTCAGCCGTTTGAGCATCTCGATCACCATGGGCATCCGCGTCGAGCCACCCACCATCAGCACGAGATCAATCTGTTCCCAACTCAGGCCCGCGGCTTGCAGCGTTTGTCGCGTCGTAAATTCAGTTCGGTCTAGCAAGTCTCGCGTTATTTCCTCAAATCGTTCTCTGGTCATTTCGACACGCACGGCCTGACCGCGGTAGTCGCACGTGACGGACACTTTATTGCGGGCAGAAAGCGTCCGCTTGGCGTCTTCGCACTCGCGCCAAAGCCGTCCGAAAGTGCAAGGGTCCTCGCGTGGGTCGAGTCCGTGATTTCGAATGAACTCTTCAGCCACAAAGTCCACGATCCGCTGATCCCAGTCTCGCCCGCCCAGTAACACGTCGCCGTCGGTCGCCAGTGCCGTAAAATTCGTCCCGCTAATTTCCATGACGGTAACGTCAAACGTACCACCACCTAGGTCGTACACCAAGATTTTCTTGTCTTCTTTGTCGTCCTCATCGCCCGTGAGAATTCCCCTGGAATAGCCGAAGGCGATGGCAGCGGCCGTCGGCTCGTTGATGATGTCCAGAACCTCGAAACCCGCCATCTGACCGGCGTCTTGCGTGGCCTTTCGCCGCACTTCGTCGAAGTACGCGGGCACCGTAATAACAACTTTTTTGATCGGGCCTACCTGTTGCTCGGCGTCATTTTTCAGCTTACGGAGGATGAACGCCTGAATCGCCTCGGGAGGATACTGACGGCCCTCGAGCAGTTTATGAAATGCGCGATGCCCTAAATCGCGCTTGGCACATTCGGCCACCGCTTCGGCGTCCGTGGCGACGGCCTTCAACGCTTCCTTGCCGACGATCACCGTGCTTCCTTCGAACAACACGGCGCTGGGGGTCACCAAATCGCCTTCCGCATTGACCAACGTCGTGGGGCGGCCCGACTCGTCCACATATGCGACCGCCGAATAGGTAGTCCCCAAGTCGATTCCGAAAGGCTTATTCTTTGTTGTCATCTCTACTTCATCTGTTCCGGAAAAAGAAATAGCCCGCAGTACCGTTGCGGCGGACTCGTAAATCGTTCAATTCACCCCTCACCCCGCCATTTTAAATGAAGCTGAAAGGATAGCAAAGGTCCGACCTTCCAGGGGCGCGGCTATCCGGCCACAGGCTGCCGAATCATCCAACGCCTCATCACTCAATACGTCCGTCAGAAGGAAGCTACCCTGCTCATATGTACTTTGGGTTACTAATTCGCCATCCGGAAACTACGCATCTTACGACCCAGCCGTTTCGTTTTTCCTCGAACTACACTCAGGTCTATTGACTCCCGGCCCTATAGTGTAATAATTACACTAAGATAGTGGAGAATCCAACGGTGACCATCAGACAACCGCCCCGGGCTGACGACCTCGCACTGCTAACAGATCTTTACCAGCTGACGATGGCCTTGGGATATTGGAAAATCGGCCGCGGAGAAGAGCAGGCGGTATTCCATCACTTTTTTCGTCAAAATCCGTTCCACGGCGGTTACGCCGTGGCTGCCGGACTGGTCGACGTCATCGAATACTTAAATAACTTGAAGTTTTCCAACGCAGCGCTCGAATACCTAGCGAGCCTGACGGGCAATGACGGGCAGCGATTATTTCCGAATGAGTTTCTAACTTATTTACGAAACCTCGAGTTTGCGTGCGACGTCGACGGGATTCCCGAAGGCACGGTTGTATTTGCGCAGGAGCCGCTGGTTCGCGTCCGCGGCTCGATACTTCAGTGTCAAATCATCGAAAGCGCGCTGCTGAACTTTGTCAACTTTCAAACGCTTGTGGCCACCAAGGCCGCGAGAATCTGCGAGGCAGCGGCAGGCGACGCGGTCATCGAATTCGGCTTACGCCGCGCACAGGGAATGAACGGCGCGCTGGCCGCCAGTCGAGCGGCCTACCTTGGCGGCTGCGTTGCCACGTCAAACGTACTGGCCGGAAAGCGGTTTTCGATTCCGGTCAAGGGCACGCATGCGCATAGCTGGGTCATGTCGTTTGACGATGAAGCAGAGTCCTTCAATCAGTACGCCGAGGCGCTACCCAACAATTGCATTTTTCTCGTCGATACATTCGATACCGTTGGCGGTGTTCGCCGGGCAATTGCGACGGGGCGTCGCTTGCGAGAACAGGGACACGAAATGGCCGGCATTCGTCTCGATTCAGGCGACTTGGCCTACCTCAGCATTGAGTCGAGACGGTTGCTGGACGAAGCGGGATTTCCGGACGCAGCGATTGTTGCCAGCAACGATCTCGACGAACAGATTATCCACGATCTCAAACAGCAAGGCGCCAAGATCAATGTCTGGGGCGTCGGCACGAAACTCGCCACGGCGTACGATCAACCAGCGCTCGGGGGCGTTTATAAGCTGACGGCGATTCGCAAGCCCAACGGAGATTGGCAACATCGAATCAAACTTTCGGAGCAGCCCATCAAAGTCACGACGCCCGGCATCCTACAAATCCGGCGATTTCGTCGGCAAGACACCTTGATCGCGGACATGATTTACGACGAGCTAACGGGAATTGCCGAACCGACACAAATCGTCAAAACCAAAGACGCGACGCCACCGTACCGAATCAACGTAACAAGTGAATATGATGACCTTCTGGTGCCAATCTTTCGCCAGGGCACAAAAGTTTATCAGCCGCCTGCGTTGGACGAGTCGCGGATGCTGGTGAAATCGCAACTGCAAGCGCTGCATCCCAGTGTGCGCAGGCTCCGAAACCCGGACGAATATCCCGTCGGCTTGGAGGCAAATCTGTTTGAGTTAAAAACTAGGCTCGCCCGGGAGGTGCGCAATGGTATTTAGGCATCGCTCTGCGACCCAAAGCGCCGGCCGGGACCGATTCCTCCTCCCTCGCTGCCCCGTCGGTTTACCGTGAAAATGCTACAACTCGCGCTGTGCAACCAATAAGGCCACAAACATGCAACTGATCAAGGTCGCTGCGACGGCAGTCAACCAAACACCGCTTGCCTGGGAAGCCAACAAGGCAAACATCCTCTCCGCGATCCGCACGGCCCGCGACAACGATGTCAGCATATTGTGTCTTCCTGAACTATGTATCACAGGTTACGGCTGCGAAGACGCCTTCCACGCGCCGGGTGTTTGCGAAACAGCGCTGTCGGTACTAGAGGAGATTCTTCCGGAAACGCAAAACCTCATTTTGTCCCTGGGGTTGCCGGTTCAATTTAGCGGCGGGCTATTTAACGCCGCTTGTCTGATCACAGATTGCCGGATCGTTGGATTCGCCGCGAAGCAAAATCTAGCCGGAGAAGGTATTCACTACGAGCCGCGTTGGTTCAAACCATGGCCCGCTGATACACACGCGGAGTTGGAAGTCGGCGGGCAATCTCATCCGTTAGGCGATCTGATTTTCGATTGTGGCGGAGTTTTAATCGGCTTTGAAATCTGCGAAGACGCCTGGGTCGCGGATCGTCCTGGTCGCGACCTGTCGGCGGGCGGCGCAGACGTGATTTTGAATCCCAGCGCCAGTCATTTTGCCTTCGGCAAACAAGAAATTCGTCGACGTTTTGTGCTCGAGGGATCGCGGGCGTTCGGCGTCACTTATGTTTATGCAAATCTACTGGGGAACGAAGCGGGACGGGCGATCTATGACGGGGGCACCATGATCGCCAGCAGGGGACAGATGCTGCGGGAAGGCCCTCGCTTTTCGTTCCGCCACGATGTTTTGACGACGGCGATCGTGGATATCGATGCCACCCGATTGCAGCGGGCTCGGGTCAACAGTTTTCAACCGGACGTGACCGACGAACGATCGTCACCGGTGCGCCAGGCGTTTCAGTTTCCGAGCATTCCGCCCACCGCCGAGAGTGCCACGGTCGCAGCCTGGGAAAGCGGCGATTCCGTTAAGGAAGAGGAATTTTCCCGGGCTGTTGCACTTGGCCTGTTCGATTACCTACGTAAGAGCCGTTCCCACGGATTCGTTGTTTCGTTGAGCGGTGGTGCAGATTCGTCGTCCGTGGCAACGCTGGTCGCGTTGGCCATACGTTTTGCCATCGATGAATTAGGCATTGACGGCCTGCGGCAAAAGCTGGGTTATATTTCAGAATTGGATGGGCAGCTATCTCCGAACGAGATCACTCGACAACTGCTGACTTGCGTCTATCAGTCGACTCGCAACAGTAGCGATACGACTCGCGACGCCGCCCGCGCGTTGTCCGCAGCGATAGCAGCCGAGTTCCTCGAATTCGATGTCGACAATATCGTTCAAGAGTACGTTCAAATCGTGGCGACCGGGGTTGGTCGTGAATTGACCTGGGACCGCGATGACGTGGCGCTGCAAAACATTCAAGCTCGGGCCAGGGCACCGGGAGTGTGGATGGTTGCCAATTTGCGCGGTGCCTTGCTGCTTTCGACCAGTAACCGCAGCGAGGCGGCTGTCGGCTACGCGACGATGGATGGCGACACCAGCGGAGGGCTATCGCCGATCGCCGGCATCGACAAGGCATTCCTGCGGCACTGGCTTGCCTGGATGGAGCGGCAGGGTCCCGCCGGCGTCGGCCAGGTAGCGGCTTTGGCCGAGGTTAATGCCCTGCAACCGACCGCCGAACTGCGGCCTTTGTCGGCCGGACAGACCGACGAGGTCGATCTCATGCCGTACGAAGTACTCGATGCCATCGAACGCGCGGCCATTCGCGACAAGCATATGCCGTTGGATGTGTTTCGTTTGATCGAAGTTCAATTCGCTCAGTTTCCACGTGAGCAACTTGGAGTTTGGACGGAAAAATTCTTCCGACTGTGGACTCGCAATCAATGGAAGCGAGAGCGCTATGCGCCGTCGTTTCATTTAGACGACGAGAACCTTGATCCCAAAACCTGGTGCCGGTTCCCAATTCTTTCCGGCGGTTTCGAACGTGAGTTGGCCGAACTAAAAGCCGCATTACTGAAACCTGAAGACTGAACACTCGCGTCAATGTCCTTCATCTACAAATACGCACATCCAGCCGTGTCAGTCGATTGTGTCGTTTTTGGGCTCGCCGATGCGGCCTTAAAAGTTTTGTTGATTCAGCGAGATCAGCCGCCGTTTGCCGGTCTCTGGGCTTTGCCTGGCGGATTCGTTGAAATCGACGAGAGCTTGGAAGACGCCGCACGCCGAGAGTTGAAGGAAGAGACAGGCGTCGGTCGAATTTATCTTGAGCAGTTGTACACTTTTGGTGATCCACACCGCGACCCGCGCGAGCGCGTCATCACGGTTGGTTACTTTGCGCTGGTAGCCATGAAAGACTACCGAGTCCGCGCCGCTTCCGACGCCCGCGCGGCCAATTGGTTCGCCTTGGACTCGATGCCGAAACTTTCGTTCGATCACGCCACGATCATCAACACGGCCCATCAGCGGCTAAAAAATAAAGTCCGCTATCAACCGATTGGTTTCGAGTTATTGCCCAGCAAATTCCCTCTCCGCAATCTGCAGCAACTATACGAAACGATTCTTAACGAACCGATCGACAAGCGCAACTTTCGTAAAAAGATACTCAGCATGGATATCCTCGTCGAATTAGACGAAGTCGAAACCGATGTTGCGCACCGGGCGGCGAGACTCTATCAATTCGATAAACGCAAATACAACCGTTTGGTCAACGACGGCTTTAGTTTCGAAATCTAGCAGTCGAGCAAAACCACCTCGGACGCTTACGGGCATCGGGCAACCAATGAAGGCACTAATCCTCGTCGATGTTCAAAATGACTTCGTCTCCGGGGGGGCGCTGGCCGTGCCGGACGGCGACCAAATCGTGCCCATCGCAAACCGAATCATGCCGCAATTCGATCGTACTATCGCCACCCAAGATTGGCATCCCGCGGATCATGCAAGTTTCGCCAGCCAGCACGAAGGCAAACAAGTAGGCGATGTCATCGACCTCGACGGTCTGGACCAAATCCTCTGGCCGGACCACTGTGTCCAAGACACGCCGGGCGCTGATTTCGTCAATGCCGTGAATCTAGCCCGCATCGACGCCGTATTCCAAAAGGGCACTGACCGCACGATCGACAGCTACAGCGGTTTTTTTGACAACGGCCAGCGCAGGGCCACAGGTCTGCGCGATTATCTCGTTGACCAAGAAATTCGCGAAATCTACATCTGCGGACTGGCGACCGACTATTGCGTAAAATACACGGCGCTCGACGCGCGGCGGCTTGGATTTAAAACCCATTTAATCTTAGACGCCTGCCGCGGAGTCAATCTGCAGCCCCGCGACGTACAACGAGCACTGAAGCAACTGCGGCAAGCCGGTGTACGGGTTGTGCCGAGTACCGACTTCGCAGCAGTTTAACTCGCATGTGAAGTCATCGGACTTGGTTGCCCCGCCATTGAACGCTGGAGGCTTCATTGGCGGAAACGTGATCGAATCCATATCTCCAAAGCCGCAACCACATTGGCCGTGGCAACGGGTGACGGCGAACAACGGGGCGACTATTCTTCGTCTTTTTCCAACTTTTCGATCAGTTCCCGATATTGATCCAGCGCGGCGTTGAGGCGGTCTCTGAGATACTGCATATCTTCCCGCTGGTCTTGAGAAGCCTGCACGAGCGGGGCCAGCCAGCCTTGCATTAGGTTGAACTGTTCGCGAACGACACCCAGAATGACGCGGGGGACTTTGTTAACCACTCTGATTTCGTGCGGTAGTGACGCGGCATCGCCGGGCTGCCCAGCCGCGGGCGGAGGAGTGGCCGGAGGTTGGCCGGCGGCGGGAACCGAGGCTTTTACCGACTCGACCGCCTCGGTTAGCGCCTTGAGTGCGTCGGCTGAGAATGTAGCGTTCAACTCGGCAGGTCTCGTTGAACTCTGGCCGACGATTTTTCCCATCTGATCCATACCCTGCGTCATCGCTTCACGGATGGCCGCCAAGCTGGATTTGAAGTCGGCCAAATGGTCGAGCAACTGTCCCATTTGCTCGACCTCTCCGTCGTTGGAAGTGAGCTGCTGAACGCCGGACGTTAGAGCGTTACGGATCGAATCGAGGCCGTCGCTGAACACATCCATCTGCGCGATCACCTGTCCGAATTTGTCACCTTCGTCCAGGCCACGGAATTTTAGGTTCCGCGAAAAGGTTCTCCTAATCTGCTCCCAACGGTTGTTTTCCTCTTCGCTAAGCATGCCGGTCAATTCTTTAAACTTCAGTAAGTTCGCCTCGGCACCGGTCGTCAGTGTTTGCGAATCCTGCTCGTAGGCCGAAACGATTAGCGTTTGTAGCTCATCGTCATTCATGATCGGCGAAACTTTTTCGGAAATTCGATTCATGTTTCGGTACGAGCCTTGCAGTTTGAACGCCGGTTCAGTGCGGTAATCGTCTTGCATCCCAGCGCTGCGGATATACTCGCGATTGACCGCCAGCACCACATCGCGGACTCGCATCAGTTTGCGCATTGTGGCAACCATCTCCGTCACTTCGTCCATCGAGTAGTTGCCGTCCAGTTCGATCGGCTCATCCCCCGCGGCTTCAGCCATCTTAATGACCGAATAAATGTCATTCGAGCTGCGTGCGGCGAGCTGCGAGAGGGTCGGATTCGACGTGAGCGAATTTTCCAGGTAGCTCATCTCGAACACGTCGCGGCTGTCGCCGATGATCTCGCCCAGATTGTAAGTGTCGGCACGATTGGCCAGCATGTCGGGAATCTGAAATTTCTCGCCGCTTTCGGTGTACGGGTTACCGGCCATCACGACGCAGACCTTTCGACCGCGAAGGTCGTGAGTCCGCGTCCTACCTTTGTAGACGCCCTCGATTTTTCGCGTGGCATCGCAGAGTGAAATGAACTTCTGCAAAAACTCCGGGTTGCAGTGCTGGATATCGTCGATGTAGAGCATGATGTTATCGCCCATCTCCAGCGCGAGATTTAGCTTTTCGACTTCCTCGCGGGCAGCAGCGTTTGGCGCCTCTTGCGGATCGAGCGAGGTGACCTGGTGGCCAACCGCCGGACCGTTAATCTTCATGAAAATGATGCCCAGCCGATTAGCCATGTATTCCATCAACGTCGTCTTGCCGTAACCAGGCGGCGAGATGAGCAGTAGCAAGCCCATACGATCCGTCCGCTTTTCGTCGCCCGCCGCGCCGAGCTGTTTGGCAAAGTTGTCGCCAGCTAGCGGCAGATACACCTTGTCGATCAACTTATTGCGGACAAACGAAGTGAGCACGCGGGGGCGAAACTCATCGAGCCGCAGTTCTTCACGGGCCTCGTCGACCAATTCTCGCTTGAGATGTGTGTAGTCGTTGTACTTCGGCACAACACCCTCGGCAAACCGCGCTACTCGCGTCATGAATTCGTTAAAATTCAATCGCTGGTTGCCGTCCTTAATCACGCCGTGTGTGCCAAGCAACCCTTTCAGGTCACGCGTAACCGGAGTGTGGATGACGCGACTTTCGTCAAATTCTTTTTCGAGCAGCAGCAACGCCACTTCGTCGCGGTACTCGTTCCACTGCGGCTCGTCGCGCTCGTCCAAAAATGCGCCTATCCAGTCGCGCGCGAGCAGGAAGCTGCTGACGGCATCTTTGCTCACGGCCTGTAGCGACGCTTCGAGTTCGTGCCGATACGCCTTCAAGTCCAGATGGTCGTAAAACGCGCGATAGATCTCGCTAGCTTCGCGGCTGATCACCGGCGGTTCGCCGCTGGCAAGCTGCTGAAAGTCGAATTCTCCGGCCTCATCGGCCAGTGTCTCGTCGAAGCCCGGCCGCTCGTTGCAGAATTGCCCGATCCTAGTTTGTAATTCGGCGATGCAGTCGGCTTGTGTTTTCGTGTCCGCAAACAGCTTTGAGATCTTGCCGAATCCCTCCAGCCGCGCGGTAAGCAGCGGTTTGCGAATTTTGTCTGCCCAGGCTCGCCAAAAAATACCCGCCAGCGCCCGCGCGGGAGAACTGTACGAAAGCAGCCCGATCGAAGACTTCAGATCGACCAGTGCCCGCAAATAGATAGCGGCGTCGTGGTCGTGAACACCCTTGATATAACCTTCGCTATATCGAGGAGCCATGAACTTCTGCACGTGACCGGCGAGTTGTTCGTCGTCGCACACCGCAATGTCCGCCAGCGACGGCATCTCGTCAGTCTGCCCGAGCGACTGCAAAATCAGGCGTGCCAGATACTCCGCCCGGTAGACGGTTTTGTTTTCCGACACGACTTCTTGATCCCACACGTTGCGCGTGGCCAGCAGTCGCTCGTCGGTGATCGGCTCAAAGAAGTTCGTGCCGGTCAAGTGATAACACAACTCATCATCGTGCATCACCGTCGTCAGATCGAGCGACTGCACGTTAACGGAGAACTTGTGGCGGCCAAGCTGGATAATATTTTGACCGTCGACAAAAAGCTCTTGTCGGTCCTTCAGCTGGCGAACGGCATCTTCGCGAATTGTCTTCAGCCTGCTCTGTATGTCATCGACCTTGACCGAATCGTCCAGACCGCTCAACTCTTCGGCGATGTCGCGAACCTTCTCAATCATCAGGTCGGACGCGAAATAGCCGTTGATCTCGTCGACCGAATCCATGTTGTCGATCCGCGCCTTGACGCCTTTCAAAATTCGCTCGGCAGACTTCATTAACGTGTTGGCGCGACGGTTGCGTGCTTCGACCAATGACAGCCGTCGGGATTCGAACGCGTTGTAGATCTCGTCGCGCTTCTCACCCAATTCGAGCACGAAATCGTCGAACTCAGCGAAACGGCCTTCCATTTCCTCGATCTGAATCATCACCTTCGTCAGATACTCTTCACATTTCTGCGGCGAGTCACAGACATCGAGGTAGTTGACCACCGCCTGATTGAGCAGCTTGAGCTGTGAATGAAACTCAGCGGCCCCTTCGGCCGAAGCGAGATCTTGAGACTTCTGTTTCAGTGCTGCCCGGGTCTGGTTCAGTCGCGAGAAAATCGTTGAAATGTTGTCGATAATCGAGGTCCGTTGTGTGGCATCCTCGATCTTAAGGTTGCTGACGATCTCAATCAGCATCTCCAACTCGCCGGACGCAGCGGAGACATTCTCCAAAACGAGTTTCGCGTCAGCCACCTTGGTCAGACCGTCGATTTTGGCGTGTTCGACCTCGACCCGCTGTTCGTATGGGAGGAGTGATTCTGGATGGATAAGGAACTCGACGCAGCGTTGGGCCAAGCTATCTGAATGCTCTTCAACCTGCTTTTCCATCGAGTCAATGGCGTCGGCCGCGGCAAATTTCAATTCTCGCAGCGAGATAATTTCACCGCGGAGACGTCGAAGTTCGGCGAGCGATTCGACGAATTCGCTGACGTCGTCGAAATCGCGAGTTTTAATGGCGTTGACAGCGGCATCTGTTTCTTTGGTAACCTCCGCGATTTGTTGCTCGGTATTGCGGCGAACGCGGACAACTTTTTCAAACTCATTGATCGCCTTCGAAGCGGTGTCGCGTACATCGCCGAGTATTTCTTTGAGGTTGTACGCGACCTCATCGTCAATCCAAAAGTACGAATCGACGATATCCGTGGATCGTTTGCTCAGGTCGAGGTACAGGTTGGCGTACGTGTCTTCTTTGCCGATCAGGTTCAGCACCTCGTGGCATTCGGCCATCGCACGAACGAGGTCGCGGTTGCCGATTTTGTACAGCATCGAATCAGTCTTGGCCGTCGAAGCTTGCTCGGTCGTCAAAAACGGCGTCTGCCAAACCTGTACGGCGTGGTGTTTTTCCGGTTCGTCGTGATGGCGAAACGAGATCATCACGCCGTCGCCGAACGTCGCGTAGCCGTTACAGACCATCGGTGTGGCGACTTCCTGCGAAATCAGGTTATAAGCCAGCAGCACGTACGTGCCCGACATACGGTTGAAAAAGACGAACAGAAAATCTTCGCCGTTGCTGGCACGAAGGCGGTTGGTGAAAACTAGATTTTCCGCCGACAAATCGAATGTCTTGTACTGGCCGGTTTGCAGGTAGTAACCCTTGGGAAAGATCAGCCCGTGGTCGTCAGGCAGCAGCACGCAGGCATCGGCGATGGCGTCCATCCGCCGCGCTTGCTTAATCTTTTCGTTGTAGACGAAATAGCGAAAGTCCTGCTCTTGATACGGCCGAACCTTCAGCGCAACGATGTTGCCAATGACGACGTAGTAAATCTCGCCATCGTCGAGCGTCTGGTCTGCGTCGTTGACCGGTTCGGCGTAAATGCCTTCACCGCTGTCGGTGTTATTTTCGATTTTGATTGTCAGATCGCCGCCGACCGTTTCGACAAACAGCCGATCCTCGATCGACACGTGCGGATGTGCGCCGAAGCGGTACATGTCGCGCGTCGCGCGGATCCATTCGAATTCGTGCTGGGCCGGGAAGCGAAAGTCGTGATCGCTGCGGTTGTCGAGGTAGCGTATCGAATCGCCTTCGATCAGCCATTTGAAGGTCTTGATATCATCCACGCCCGGCCCCACGCGGAACACCATGAACAGGTGGGGGCCGATAACCGAAAACTTTGCAAATCGCGTGTGCTTGTAATACTTGTAGAGGTTGCGAAAGTCCTCCTCGAACGGACCGCCTCGCAATACGTCGAGCGGCTCGGGATGAAACTCGTCGCCGTCAAAATGATAAACGGCGAAAACGTCTTTGAGCACGGTTTCCGCGCGAAGACCGACGTGCACGTTGAACCCAAAAAGAAACCGCCGTCCGATTTCAACCATATCGCGCGGGACGCAGTTGTTGTCGGTCGTGATCCGCTTGGTTGACAGCAGCGCGGTTTCGATCGAGCCGAAGATCTCTTTGCGGTCATCGTTCAGCCTGTCGAGCCGCGCGCGGAGTTCTGCGCCACTGGCGGCGAGCCGCTTGCGGATGATTTCATAGGTTTGGCCTTCCAGCCCGCCTGGCGCGGCGGTTTCGTCCGGCTGGTCGACCGTATCGTCGATGGCTTCGGCTTGTGCCATAGGGTTGTACTACTAATTAAATTGTCCACCGCGCCAACTTGGCGGCTTCGTCCTTCGGCCACGCGTCGTCAGCGGCGGATGGTTTGGGAGTTCAATCTCGGGAAACCGTACCGCACAAAGACAAAAAGCCGCATACACTCGGTGGCTTATCATTTCGCCTTGTCTGGTTTACCGAGCCGCAGTGTGCTCGCCTTGCGATCGGCGAGACCGGTTTTTTCGGCCATGTCCAGCAATACCTCCAGTTCGCTCCGTACGTCGGCCGAATCGGACATGCTGATCATCTTGCCAATCAATGCGGCGATGGAAATGTTCTTCACGTCTGCAGTGTCCAGGTTGAACATGTCGAAGAACTCGTCCAGCTTCTTTTTGAAGTATTCCGGATCGCCATTGAAGAACGTCTGCTTGATATCCTGCAGCACATGGCTGTTGCCGATGTAACGGTCGACAACCTTACCACCGGTGACCGAGTTAACGATGCGGTCGAAGAATTCCGTATCGCCGCCGACGATGTCGATCCGCGCGGTCTCCAGCGCCTGGCCGACCACCTTGGCTTGCTCTTCGGCGATGTCCTTCTGGATGCCGATCGCGGCCAGTTCGACATCTTTATCCTTATTCAGCCTCAATTTGAATTCTTCGTGCTCCTTGCCGGCCTGATGGAACAGCTTCATGGATTTCGCCTTTTCGGTGATGCCATCGGCCTCGGACTGGAATTTCTCTTTCATCACCGTGGCTTCGGCCAGGCCTTCTTTCTCCAACGATTCGGCCTTGGCTTTTTGCACGTTGGCTTCGGCGAATCCTTGTTTCTCGGAGGCATCTGCCTTGGCCACGATCACGCGGGCATCACCCAAGCCGGGGGCCGCGGTCTCGGCGGTCGTGGCTTCGGCCAACATCTTCTTGGCGTGGGTCTCTTTTTCGGCCGCTTCGCGGTCGGCTTCGGCTTCGATGACGACCTTTTGCGCGAGTAGTTCGGCGGATGTCTTTTCGGCTTCGGCCGCTTTGACTTGCTTGACCAAGGCCTGTTGGGCTTCTTCCTCGGCTTTGGTGACTTGCACGCGCTTCGACCGGTCGGCGCCGGCGAATTGCTCGGTGTCGATGATCTTTTGCTCCTCTTCAACTACCTTGCGCTCGACCATCACCCGCTCGCGGACGACGTCTTGCAGGTGTTTGTTTTCTGTCTCGACCACCTTGTCCTTTTCAATTTCGGCAACAGACACCGTACGCCGCCGTTCGGTGTTTTCCAACTCGCGGTCTTTTTCAACGCGCTCGGTTTCGACCTTCAGGGTCCGTTGTTTGCTCAGGTCGGCGACGATAATCTGGCGGTCCTTGTTCTCTTCCGCAACCTGGACAGACTCGTCAGTCGATATCCGTGCCTGTTCGGCTTTGTTGCGCTGCTCTTGACGAACTTTTTCCGCCTCGGCCTGCTCGCGGGCAGTGACTGCAGCAATCTCGCGTTGTTGTTTTTGTTCCGCTTCGACACGTTGTCGTTCGAGTTCGTACAGCGTTTCGTCTCGCTCGACGTTTTGCCGCTTAATCTGCTTTGCTTCCTCAACGTCGAAGTGATTGCGTTTGATGTTTTCGCCGGTCGTCAGCTGGGTGATCTTCTTGATGCCTTCGGCGTCGAGGATGTTGGTCGGATTGAGCATGTCCTTGGGCGTCTGTTCCAGATAATCGATATGGGCATTTTCGAGCTTGTATCCGTTTAAATCCTCGCCGATTTGCTTGAGAATCTCATCGCGGAATTTCTCGCGTTCGACATAAAGCTCAACAAAGTCAAACTGCTTGCCGACCGTTTTCAGGGCTTCAGAAAATTTGGGGTCGAACAACTCCAGGAGCGCACTTTCCTGCGAAGCCCGGTCGCATCCCAGTTGCAGAGCGACTTTGAGCACGTCGTCCGCCTCTTTGTTGACGCCGACGAAGAAGGCCACTTTAATGTCTGCCCGCATATTGTCCTTGCAGATCAGGCCTTCCGCGCCGTGGCGAAAGATCTCAATCCGCTTGACCGATATGTCCATGTCTTCCAACCGGTGAATGATTGGAAAAGACAGCATGCCGCCGAAGCTGACTCTCGTGCCGCCTACGCCCGTGCGGACGAACGCTTCGCCCTGGTGGACCTTGCGATAGAACCGCAGGCCGACGATAAGCAGCCCAAATACGAATATCGCAAGCAGAATAAGGACGACGTACAACATGCTGTTTCCCGAGTCTGCGAAGAGGGCGAACATAGCCGTTACTCCCAATCATGTTTGGTGACGAGATGGAATCCTCCGGAGAGGGCTTTAACTATAAGAGCGGCGTCGCCTTGCTTGAGGACTTCGCCGTTTTCAGTGCGAGCATTGACGATGATCGGCGCCGAATCGTTTGCGACCTCACATCGTCCGAATTCTTCGGTAACTTCAAGGCTTTTGACGACGCAAACTTTTCCCACGAGTGTCGATGTTGGCGGGCGGTGCCGCTTGTAGTATTTGATCGGTTCCAGAAGGAACTTTGTAATCGTCAGTGCGGCAACAAAATTTGGTACCGCCAGCGCCGCGGCAAACCAAGCGTTTCCTTCTGGATTGAACAACTCGTTAACCCGAATGGAAGTAACCCACATCAGTAGCGATACGATGCTGACGTAAAACATGATCGGGACTTCACCCAAGTTGAGGAAACCGAGCATGGAAAAACCGCCGGCTCCGCTGATATCGCCGATGTCGGCGTCCAGGTCACCGTCAATGCCCACATCGGCATCCAGATCAAAATCGAACACGTCGATATTCACCAGGCCGACGATCACAAGCATCCAGTACACAACCACCAGAATCAAAAGTAGCGTGTAGGGCGTATTAACCGCCGAAAACGCCGTTTCATACAACTCGATCATGACACCGTCTTTCTGCGGGCAGAGACCATCGTCTGCCTACATTTCGAAAATATAGGATATTTTTACCGGTCGCCCAGATAGGGTGGTCAACCGTTTCCCCTGCCGGACAGCGGCCGATGCTGTTCACGACGCCCTCCGTAAAAATCAGACGCGGATGCGACTCTGCGGCCGACTCTGTCGAAAGCAGCAGTTTGGCCAGTTCCAGGGGTTATACGGTCCTGAAACTCGCCAAAAGGCGACCTCTTCTGGGAACGAGTCATCGGAGATGCCTCGGTCGCTCCCACGGCGCCGGTAAGCCGTGCTGTGTTTAGGTATTCGCCGTCGGGTCGTAAATATTTCCGAAAAAGTGCTAAAATCGGCTTCAAACGCTGACCGCTTTTTTATCATGCACAAATCGCAAATCGACGAAATTCTGCTTAAAACGCTCGAAGACTGCCGCCTTTCTCGCGGCGAAAAGCGTTTGGTGCGCGATATCCTGGGCGAAATCGGTGCGACCGAACACAACCTGGCATTCGTCCGCCATCGCGTTTTCGAAATTGCCCGGGGCCAATTCTCCGACGATCAAAGCCGGGCGGTTATCACTTGGTTGGAAGATGTGGCCAAACTACTGTTGCTGCGTTCGCAGCAAGATCGGCCCTCGTCCGAAGTGGCTTTCAGCCCGGACGACGACTGTGCGCGGAAGATTGCCAGCAAATTAAAAAACACCGTGGACGAAGTCGACATTTGTGTTTTTACGATTACCGACGATCGCATCTCCGAGGCGATCGTCGACATTCATCGCCGCGGCACAAAGGTGCGAATTATCACCGACAACGACAAGTCGGCGGACTTGGGCAGCGATATCGGGCTGCTGCGCCGCCATGGAGTACCGGTTCGCCAAGATCGCTCCGAATACCACATGCACCACAAATTTGCGGTGTTTGATCGCCGCAGCGTGCTGACGGGCAGCTACAACTGGACGCGGAGCGCGGCAACCAGAAACGAGGAGAACTTCGTTATAACAGACGACCCGGGATTGGTACGCCGATTCTCCCAGCAGTTTGAGAAGTTATGGGGGGAACTCGGTTAGGCCCCCAGAGCCCCGACGCGCCGCGGAAAATATAACGCCGGCCGCTTAATTTACGGCCCAAAAATCCCCAGAATATCCGCTTCGGGCTTCAGCCAGCACAAAATATAATAGCCGGCCGCCAGGCCCAACGCGGCAAACACCACGTGGCCGCAAATCAGTATCGTACGCTGAATGCGACGTTGTTTTTGCGCTTTGGCCGTCCGTTCGGCGGCGGTCGTCGCCGCCGCTGCGGTGGATTTTATTTCGCCTGCCTGCGGCGTTGTCGTTGCGGTGGCAGCGGTTGCGGCCACCGTTGGGTTTTCCGCAGTTCCAGAGGCGGTCGCGGCACCGCTGGGCTGCGGCTGCGCGGAATCCGGCGAGGCGAGAGTCGCCGGCTGGGAACTTGCCAGCGGCGCGGCTGGCGACGCGGGAGAACTCGCCGCGGAGTTAGCCGCCGGTGTTGGGGTTGAGGGCGGGCCCGTTGCCCCACCGGACAACTGCAGTATCTCGGCCAGCACCGCCTCGGTAGTCGGCCCGACGACCTCGCTCCCAATAATCTGGCGCCAGCGCTGCAATTGCGCCGAAGTCAATCCTTGCTCGCGTTCCAACTCGATACGAACCGTGCGGCCGCTGCCGCTCAATTCGGCTTCGACGTTCAGCCTCCCGTTCGTCCCGTAGGAAAACGTCACATCGATGGGATAGCCTTGGGGAAGGTCCGGCGGCAGGTTGCGGAAGATCGAGCGGCCGATCTGCGAGCACAGCGACGGCTGCGTACTTTCACCTTCGAGCACTTGCACCACAATCGACTTTTGTCCCGGCTTTTGTGTGACGAATTGCCTCTTCACTTTCGCGGGCAGTGCCGTATTCTTGGGAATCACAATCATGTTTTCTCGCTGCAGCGTCCCCTCTGCAATTCCCTGCAGTCCCAAACTGTGTGCGTTCACGTCGGTCACGTTGAATTGCGAGGCGGGCGCGGCGCCCCGTTTGGAAAGCTGAAATCCGGCGAACAGCGCCGCGCCGCGTGCGACCGCTTCGTCGGGATTAATCGATCGATCCGGCACGATACCCGAAAGCTGCTGAATCATGGCCGACACCATCGGCATGCGTGTGGAACCGCCGACCATTAAAATGCGGGGGATGTCGCGCCAAGAAAGATTCGCCGCTGCCAGCATTTGCCGCGTCGTGAATGAAGTGCGCTCGAGCAATCCCTCCGTCATTTGCTCGAATTGTTCCCGCGAGACGGGAACATCGACCACGATGCCTTCGTGCTCGACACGAATGCCTACCCGGTCCCGTTGTGTGAGTGTATGTTTCGCGTCTTCCACGGCAATCATTAATTTGCCGAGCGACATCGGATCCTGACGCAAATCGACCCCGTGACTTTTCTGAAAGACTTCCGCAGCATAGTCTGCCAGCGCTTCGTCCCAGTCGCGGCCGCCGAGTTGAACGTCGCCGTCGGTTGCCAGCGTACGAATATTTCCCGGTGCGAGGTGAATGATCGTGACGTCAAATGTGCCGCCGCCTAAGTCGTAAACCAGAACCTTCATCGTCTGCAGCGGATCGCCGGTCGGCGATAAATAACCCAGTTGCTCACCAAAAGCCAACGCCGCAGCGGTGGGCTCGTTGACAATGTCGAGCACATCAAGCCCGGCTATTTCGCCAGCGTCCGCCGTCGCCTTGCGGCGAGGTTCATCGAAGTAGGCCGGTACGGTAATGATCGCCTTGAAGTCCGACCCAATGGAGGCCTGAATGTCCTCCTTCAGCCTCCGCAAAATGCACGCCTGGACAACTTCGGGCGGTATTTGCCGGCCATTAATTGCTCGACTGTAAAACTCACTGCCCATGTCACGCTTGACGCATTCGGCGACGCGATGCGGTTCCAAGCCCGCGACTTGTTTTGCCGCCTTGCCGACGACAACTTCGTTTTCGTCAAAAAACACCACGCTCGGCGTAAGTAACTGTCCTTCGGTATTGCGCACCACCGACGACCGTCCGGACTCGTCCAGACAGGCCACGGCGGAATAGGTCGTTCCCAAGTCGATGCCAACAGCGCGGAGTTCAGTCATGCGCCCAATGCTAACAGCAGCAAGACGTCGCCTCAAGCGTTCACCGGTCGGAGCACGGCAGCCCGCACCGGTCCCCAATCCCCGGTCCCCAATCCCCCGGTTGCAAAGCAACCGGGCTGCTATGCCGGTTCGCGGGTGATGCGGCAACCGGGCAGAGACTCCAGGAAGACACGGCCGTACGGTTTGGTTTGAATTCGTGGATCGAGAATCACCACGATGCCGGAATCGGTCTGCGTACGGATCAAA
>JAYGDO010000613.1:0-7670 GCA_046582885.1 Pirellulales bacterium
GGGCAGATGTCGGCCGTGCGGTGATTCCAAAATAGGATTAACATTCAAAACTGCGGGCCTTCCGGGGCGCCGTACATTGCCTTCTACATCATTGGCGTTCGCGGAAACCATTGAGCAAACACGTTTTCCTGTTTATGACCAGAGCCGCAACTACAAAAAGATCCGTCCTCGCCTCTGTAATCGCAGCGCTGGTTGTACTGTGCACCAAGACGGCTTTCCCGGCCGCCGGCTTGCTCGCCGTCTACCGCGATGCCGAACACTCCGTTCAGCGCGTCGTGCCAACACCTAATTTCACACTTACGGCGAACCAATCTGTTCACGCGCAGATACGACCCCAGTTTAACGCCCTGTTCACCGGGGTGCTAAAGATCAGCCGAGGTGGTGAATACACCCTTGAGGGTGATGCCGCAATCGAGATCGACGGCAACGTTGCCGCCGGCAGATCACTCCGGCTCTCGGCCGGCGATCATTCCTTGAAGATCACTTATCGCCGCCAGACCGGTGCGGCTCGGCTGCAGCTCCGCTGGAAATCGGATTTCTTTATTGAAGAGCCGATTCCTCCCGAGGCGTTCGCTCACGAGCAAAAAGACGCCGCAGTTGCAGATTCGTGGGCTCAAGTTGAACGAGGCCGGTTGCTCTATGAGAACTTCAGTTGTGGCGGATGTCATGGCGCCAGCGACTGGAATCTCTCCGTCCGTGCAGGCCCCGACTTGTCGGACATCGGCGGCCGTGTCGGCAGTGACTGGATTTTCACGTGGCTTAGCAATCCGCGGCATTACCGCCAGACGGCCGCCATGCCGTTATTGTTAACGAAGGCCGATGAAATTGGCGACGTTGTGGCATATCTCTCGAAGTTGGTTGAAACGCCTTCCGCTGGAAATGGCCCGGTGGTGAAAAATGCCGAGCGTGTCGGGGCCGGTAAAGAACTCTTCGACCGAACCGGCTGCAGCAAATGTCATGGCGGACAGCATTCTTTGTCGGGGGTCGGCGGCAAATACCGATCGACCCGCGCGCTGGCTAAGTTTCTTGCCGACCCGCTTCGGGTCGACCCCAGCGGGCGGATGCCGCAGATGTTTGACCCCAAAACGCAGTCCGTCGAGGCCGAACTCGTTGCCGAGTACTTATTTCACACCGACAAGGGGCCCGGTACCCCGAGCAGCCCATTAAAATCACCCACGGGCGGGGACATAGCTCGCGGCCGCCAGGCGATCCAGTCGCGAGGATGCCTTGCTTGCCATCGAGTCAAGGACGGCAAGAACCCTCTGTCGAACGCATTGGCGTCTCCTCAATTCACAAAACCGGGCGCCCGATTTGATTCGCACCAAGGCTGCCTGGCGGATGTTCCGGCCAAGGAGCATCCCAACTACCAGCTCTCGGCGGCGGACCGCTCCAGCTTGCGGGCGTTTCTGGGCTCGGTTGCCGGGCAACCGGTTGTCGCAGTGGCTCCCGTTGAGGCGTTTTATCGACGCCTGAGCCAATACAATTGCGTGGCCTGTCATTCACTCAACGACGGCAACAGCGGCCCAGCCCAGCAAATTACCGACGACGGAAAAATTGTTAATGTTGAACAACCGCCGTCGCTCACCGGCGCAGGCGACAAGTTGCGAGTGGATTGGATCAAACGCGTGTTGTTCGACAACAAACGTACGCGACCCTGGATGAAGTTGCGGATGCCGCATTTTGGTGGCGGACTTGAACAATTGCCTGAGTTGTTTGCCGCCGCGTCCGGCAGTCCCCTCAAAGACCCTTCGCCGGAGCCAAATAGGGAACTGGCCGCGGCAGGCTTGGAAACGATCGGTGTTCAGCGGGGGCAGACGGCGTGCATCACCTGCCATGACTACCGCGGAATCAATCAGCAGACTGAGGGTGTTGTGCCCGCACCGGACATGGCCGAGATTGGTGAGACGCTGCGAGGCGAATGGTTTCGGCGTTGGCTGCACGATCCGCAGCGGATTCAGCCGGGCACTTCGATGCCCCGGTTTTTCCAAGAATTAAAAGCGGATCCGCGCGACCGCAAAATCGACGAACTGTGGGCAGCCCTGTATCATCAGGCGGGCCTGTCCTTGCCCAAGGGACTAATCGAAACGCAGTCTGAGGGTACGCAAATCGTCGTGGGCGACGACCCGGTCGTGTTTCGCGTCGCCACAAAGATTACGCCGCAACTGCAAATTAATCGGGCCGTTAATGTCGGGCTGCCCAGTGGAATCAACTACACGTTTGACGCCGCAACCGCCCGGTTGCGCGGCGTCTGGCGGGGCGAGTTCATCGATGCCGGCCCGGCATGGCGCGGTCGTGGCGGAAAACCGGTGACCGTGTTGCCGGAATCACTTTTTGTGCCGATTGATCACTTTCCACTGCGTATCGGCGATGCTTTAGCGGAACCACAAGTCCGTTTCCTGGGTTATTATCTGCTGGAAAAATATCCCATCTTTCGCTACGCGGTCGATGGCGTGGAAATTCACGAACGTTTCGAAGTGACGGAAACCGAGTTGGTGCGGCACTACACGATCGATAACGCCCCGAAAACAGTTTTCTTCGTCGACGACAAACAGCGGGCGTCTACGTCAACGGCTGGAGCATTTCGGGACGGCGTTCTCGCGATCCGCGCCGGCAAGTCCGTGAAATTCAGAGTGCGGCGATCGTTACCGATGAAGAAGATTGAAATTAAGGATCTGTTAAAGTGGGTCGTAGCGGGCGAGGAACAGCCTCCTAGCTCGAAGTCCGGCTCAGATGCGTCCGTCCTTTTTGAAAACAAGACGAATCGCCGCGTGAAGATCGTTTGGGTCGGTTACGACGGCAAGCTTCAGGTTTACGGCGAGCTTAAGCCGGGCGAAACTCGTCGCCAAAATTCGTATTCCAATAACACCTGGCTGATCACGGATGAAAACGACAAGCCGCTCGGTCATTTTATTGTCCGGGCGGCGATTTCGCGCGCGATAATTCCCCGAGGTCAATGAAAGAACGGCGTCTGAGTCATATCGTACAGTGTCATAAAATCAGCGTTTTTATTTTTTCCAAATGGATCCATCGAAAAGTTGCACATGACACGCTCGCTGTTGATCCTCGCTACTACAGTCCTCACCGTTGCCTTTCAACCGGCATTCGCGCAATCATATCTCGTCGAGACGGTTAAAGTCCCACAGGATATTCGCCTGGAAGTCGGCGGCATGGGCTACTGGGAAGACGGTACGTTGCTGATGTGTACCCGGCGCGGCGAAGTGTGGAAGTACAAGGACGGCGGATTCAGTCTGTTTGCTTTCGGGTTGCACGAACCGCTTGGCCTTTGCCCGGGTCGGCAAGGTGAAATTTGGGTAATCCAGCGCGGCGAGATCACGCACATCACCGATAGCGACGGTGACGGCAAGGCGGACCGTTTCGACACGGTCAACCAGGACTGGGGCTACACCGGCAACTACCATCAGTATGCGTTCGGCTTAGAACGGGATCAGGAAGGTAATTTTTACGGTGCTCTCGGCTTGGGTTTTTACCGCGGCGGGGACCGCTTTAAGGGCACCTGGCTGGGCACCCAGGACAACATCAAATATCGCGGATGGGTAATTAAGATCACACCGGCGGGGAAATTGATCCCCTTCGCGCCGGGCGTACGGGCGCCCAACGGCATCACAATCGATCCGGATGGAGAATTATTCACGACCGATAACCAGGGTAGCTACATCGCCTGTGGCTGGCTGATGCACGTCCGCCAGGGCGATTTTCTCGGCCATCCGAGTGGGCTGGTTGACGACGTGCGATACAAAGAGCCGTGGAAGTTCTCCCGCGACAAATTTCTCGGCATGCGGAAGCGTCCTGCAGTATTTTTGCCCCATGGGACGATGGGTAATTCGACATCAAAACCGGTATGGGATACCACGTCGGGCCGCTTCGGCCCGTTCGCCGGCCAGACGTTTGTCGGCGAGGTTCAAAACGGAAAGCTGTCCCGAATTACCTTGGAGAAGGTCGGTGGCGAATATCAGGGCGCTTGCTACCCCTTCATATTTAGCCGTCTCGGTGGAGGTGTGAATCGCCTGATATTCGACAAGTCCGGGGTGATGTGGGTTGGTCTTACCGGTCGTGGGTGGGCGGCGGGCGAAGGCCTGAAGAAAATCACGTACCTGGGCAAAGACCCGCACGCAATTTTGCGGATGTCGCTGACCAAAACGGGCTTTCGCCTAGTGTTCACCAAGCCGGTGGACAGGACCGCAGCGATCAACGTGAAGAACTACTCTTTGCGCCACTTTGAGTTGATCTGGCACGCCGGGTACGGCGCGGGACCCGGCAAGGCTCAGGCAGTGGCACCCACAGCGGCAACGGTTTCTCCGGATGGTCGCGAGGTCACCCTGGAACTGCCAGAAGTACTTAAGGAAAAAATCTACGAACTACACATCACGGGGTTGGCTGCGACCGATGGCAGTGAGCTGAAACATCCGATGGCGTTCTATACTTTGAATCGATTGAAATAGTCGTCTCGCCCCTCACCAAGCGGCAACTAACTGCGGATCAGAGCGGAGTTTAATGTTTGACGGCGTTGCTGTGCGGTCCGGACAGAGTTTTAGAGAGGTTAGTCGTTTGACGCGCATTTTCGCCATCATGGCTGTCTGCGTTGCACTGCAGGTTTTTTGGTGTTCCGCCTGCGGGGGGGACGAAACGTCGCGTTACGAAGTCATGCTGGCCGATGGGCAGCGGTTATACGGTCAGCGATTGGAGTCCTGGGATAATTTAGGGCAGTTGAAGCTAGACGGGCGTCCTCTTACTAATCCGGCAAATCACTACCGCTGGATCCATAATCGAAAAGCGAAGACGGAGACTCGTCCGGGAACCGGGCTCGAATTGGTCGGCGGCGATGTAATTCCGGGAGAGATTCTCAAGTACGTTGAGCCGGCAAGCGATTCGGTGTCTGCTTGGCCGGCCCATTTCGAGATATTGCCGGACGAGTTGTTGACGCTGTCGGACGAGGACAACACCCCTCCCGTGTTGTCGACGGTGCGGGTCGATGCCCGATATGTACAGCGTGTTATTTGGCGGCGGCAGCACGGCAGGAGCCCGGACCACGGCCCCGGCACGGCCATTCTGCGTAACGGGCGAGTCATCCACCTGCGGTCGGCGACACTGACGGCCAATGGCGTACGGGTGCTTACGGACGAAACGGTAAAGACGATAGCCTACGCCGAATTACGGCGGCTTAATCTACCGCACCGAGACCAATGGGCGGGCTATTTTGAAGAACTTGCGGCCGTCGATCCTCAAGTCAACGGCCGCCTTGAGCGGATTGAGACGGTGGGCGGCGCGATCCTCACCAATTCGACGGCGCGTTTTCGCGCAGCCAACGGTGGAGCCGAGAGCGGACTGCAAATGCTACAACCGGCTTGGTCATTGGGTCCGATCCTATTAGGGGGAGATCGGGTCGTTCAGCGTTCGATCTTCGACCCGGCCGAGGTTCCACTTAGCCGCTTCGCGCCGTTACGGGCGGTGCGAAGAGGCGCCTTCGCCATCGGCCGAACGTGGCGCGCCGACCGTAGCGTTTCCGGGAATCCCTTGACCAGCGGAGGCCGGCATCACGCCTGGGGATTCGGCGTGCATGCCTACAACGAGATGTATTTTCCGCTCAGCAGTATCGCGAGGCAGTTTCATTCGCGGTTCGGCCTCGACGCTGCGGCCGGACAGGGGGGCTGTGCGCGGGCCCGCATTTTTCTCAATGAGGTATCCGGCCGTCCGCTCTACGAGAGCCCGTTGCTGATCGGATCTCAAGCGGTTAGCAAGACGCCGCATATCGAATTGCCGAACCTATCCGACGCGCCGCGAACACTAATTTTGCAAGTGGACTCGGCGCATGAGGACCGACCGCGGGGAGCCGATCCGTTGGATGTGCGCGACATGTTCGACTGGCTCGAACCGATCGTTTCGCTCGACCGAGAGTTGCTGCGTGCGGAGGTGGGGCGGCGTGCGGGACGACACATCCCCGCTTGGCTGGGCTGGACGGTCGGCGAAGGTGGGGGCGTCGAGTTTCGTGTGACCCAGCAATTTAACGCCCGCCAGGATGGCTGGGGCCGTTACGACGTTTTGATTCAGCCGACGCGGGGGCCGCTTGTTTTGACCCGTAAAACGACGATTGGGGACGACGCGACGTACGTAATCGTTGACGCCCGCGGCGATGGCAACGTACCGGCCGACGCTATCCGCCTCGAGGCCAACGGTCGGAACATAACGCCACTTGAGTTTCCTCAACTGCAGCCCTGGCAGAAGCATTCCCCACCACTGGCCTTTCCGGTTTCGGCTCTCCGGGGACAAAACGTCGTCCTTCGCATCGTGCAATCTGAAGCCGGAGCACCGTCGCTGCACTGGCAAACGGTAAACGTTGCGGCCTCGGCACCGCGCGAATATCGTCTACAGGCCACGCTCGACCGCTTGGGATTTTCGGAACTCGCCGTCAATCCGGCGATGGGCCAACTGCTCAGTTCGACGGCAATTGGACCGGAACTCAAACAGAAACTCCTGAAGATCAGTCAGTTGGGATGCTATGTAAATCTCGCCGACCGCAGCAGCAAAGATTTCGACGGAGACCGTGTTTCGAATTTACTGCTCGGCCGCTTTTGGAAAGGTGGCGACGAGGGCTGCAGGCTACTGGAGCAGCTCGATGACATACCGCAGTTAAAGCTGGCTGCCGACTCGAAGGTCTCGGATGCGGCGATCAAGCGACTGCAGGCGGCGTTTCCGAAAATGAGCGTGGAGAAATACGACGGTACCCCACCGGCCAATTCAACGCACTTTCGGATACGCAATCGACTCGACAAGGAGGTCGAAATCTACTGGGTCGGCTTTGACAACAAACTAAAGTCCTACGGCAACGTCAAGGCGAACGGTCAGAGGGGCATTCATTCGTACACTGGCCACCGCTGGGAAGCGCATGCCGACGGCGCGCGTGTCGCGGAGTATGTGGTCGGGCCGATTTTGACCTGGAAGATCGACTGATACCGAAAGCGGCCGCTTAGAAGCGAGTTTAGTTGAAGTCGGCCCCCGCGATCAGCCCAGAGGATTTGGGCAATCCAACGGAGGCCTGTTGGCCGTCACGGTAGGAGCCTGGAGCGGTCTTCTCTATTCGGTGGCCTCTCCGGCGGGCTCGTCCTTCTTTGCTTTTTCGATTTTTGGCTTGAAGGTAACTTGTACCTTGGTCCCCACGAGTGGAATATTCTCGGTAAAGGCATCGAACATGAGATTTTCATTAGCCTGGCTACTGGGGATCGGCAAATCCAATGTCGCGCTGGGGAAGTTCACCACGCAGACAAATTCGCCCGCTTCGTCGGCCATGTAAAGCTTTTTCTTGATCGTATCGTCTTCGTAAAAGAAACTGCCCGCAAATACCCAGGGGTGCTTAAGCGCCTTGTTTGTATTCTTATTTCTAACAAACCGCTGGCCCGGGACTTCGTGGACCTTCCCCTTGGTGTCAACGTATTTAACGAAAATGTCGATCTCGGATCCGGTCGCCGGCTTATGTTCGGGCTCGAATGTAACCGGCGTTCCTTGCCTGCCACCAACCAGCAGCAGTCCGGCGTGTATCGTCGAAGGCTTGCCCTTTACCTTAATGACCGACTCGTGAGTCTTGCCGCCTTCCTCGCAAATCAACAATTCCAACAGTCCTTCCCGCAGGCAGATCTCTCCATGTGCAACAACCGCAC
>JAYGDO010000019.1:0-4923 GCA_046582885.1 Pirellulales bacterium
CCAAGACCGTACATACCTGCGGCTTTTTGCAGCCCCCGAGACCGCGGAGGAGTCTTTTTCGGCCGATGACGACGGTCGCTCTGGACTGACGTCTCTTTGTGACGCATTTTCGCAGGCGACAGGCTGGTCGCTCCGTCTCTCGGCCGATCCACCCGAGGCCATTGATTCCACCGCGCGAGATCCAGATCTGCAGTGGTCTGCCCCGGTCGACCCGGGCGACGGAACTGCTCTCGGACACCTCAGAATGGGTCCCGCGGCTGGTGAAACACAGTGCGATCAATCGGCGGCCGTCCGTTTAGCCAAAAAGATCGGCGAACACTCCAACGAACTTGGAAAATGCCGCCATGCTTTGCGCGATCGAGACGCGGAATTTGCCGACAATGTGACCTCGCCGCTCCGTCGCGAGAATTCTCGCCGTTTCACGCAGAGACTCGAACTGATTTTACAGAATGGCGGCGAAGCACTCGATTGCGATGCTGCGGCCGTTTACATTTTGGACGAGGAGACGACGCAATTGAAGCTCCGTGCTAGCTGGGGCTTGCCGGTCATTCGCCTCGCTGAAGATCCCAGACAGCTCGAAGGCGCAACGGCCGACCTGGAAGCGCTGATTGGTCATGCGGTCGTGCTTGAAAACGATAAACTTTTTGAGTTTTGGCGGGTTCCCGAGCCCGATTACGCGGCGGCGGTTTGCGTACCGATCGCCAGTGCCGCTACGATCCTGGGCACCTTCTGGCTGTTCTCGTCCGCCCCGCGTGATTTTTCCGATCGCGATCAAAATCTGATCGAGATTCTCGGCGGTCGTTTTGCAGCCGAATTGGAGTGCGACGCGCTGCTTGCCGAAATGCGGCGTTGAACTTGTGCCGTTTCATGCGTGGGCGAGGCTGCCGCCGCGCTGATTGATTTGCAAACGCGGCGGGAGCGGGTGGACCGCAGCGAGCTTTCGCAGTTCCAGCCCTCGCGGATCATCTCTTCCGTTTCGGCCGGTAAACTTCGGTCGCCAGGCCCAGTTGCACCTCGCCGGCAAAAGAGATCGTCTCGCTCAGTGTCGGGTGCGGATGGATCGACTCGGCCAAATCGCGGGCCGTGCAGCCCATTTCAATGGCCAACACCGTTTCGGCGATTAATTCGCCCGCGCCGCTGCCGACGATGCCGGCGCCAAGAACTCTTTCGGTTTCGGGGTCCGTAAGTATTTTAGTCGTCCCGGCTGTTGCCCCGACAGCCTGAGCACGGCCACTGGCGGCCCACGGGTATTGGGCGACGACGTAGGCGATACCATCCCGCTTGGCTCGCTCTTCGGTCAGACCGGCCCAGGCGATTTCTGGGTCGGTGAAGATGACCACCGGGATGGCCAACTTATCGAATTCGGCCGGTTTGCCGGCAAGGACTTCAACCGCGACTTTGCCTTGATGGGTGGCTTTATGGGCGAGCATCGGTTCTCCCGCAATGTCGCCGACCGCCATAATATGCGAATCGGCCGTCCGCTGCTTACCATCGACTGCGACAAAGCCGCCTTCGTCGATTTGGACATTTGTGTTTTCCAGTCCGATCCCGGCGCTGTTCGGACGGCGGCCAACGGCGACTAGGATGCGATCGAATCGCTCCGTGCCCACCTTCTCTCCGTCATAAACAACTTCGATCTGATCCCCGTGATCGATCAGAGCGGTGACCTTTGTTTTGAGATAGATGTCTTCAAAAAGTCCGTCGAGCCGCTTGGCAAGCGGTTTGACCAGATCACGATCCGCACCGGGCAGCAGGCCATCGAGCATTTCGACAACGCTTACGCGGCTGCCGAGCCTGGCATAAACCGTGCCCATCTCCAAACCGATATAGCCCCCGCCAACCACGAGCAGCTTTTCCGGTACGTCCGGCAATTCGAGCGCTGCGGTCGAGTCCATGATTCGATCGCTGCCGAGTTTGAACATCGACGGCATGGCGGGCACCGAACCGGCAGCTAGAATCAAATTGTCGTACGTCAGCGTGTCGTGGTCTTCGTAAGTCTTCCGATCGCCGCCACTGAGCTTCAACCTTTGCGAGTTTTCAAAAATACCTCGAGCCTGAACGACACGAACTTTGCGCTTTTTGGCTAACTGCTTCAGTCCGCCGGTCAATGTCTTGATGACCTTTTCTTTGCGTTCGCGCATTTTGCCGACGTCAATCATCGCCGGACCGAACTCGACGCCCCAGCCGGCCAGTTCCGAGGCGTCGTCGATCACCTTGGCCACGTGCAGCAGGGCTTTGGAGGGTATACACCCGCGTAACAGGCAGACGCCGCCGAGTCGCGGTTCCTGTTCGACGATCGTGACCTCCAACCCTAGGTCCGCCGCCAAAAAAGCCGCCGAGTAGCCTCCAGGTCCGCCGCCGAGTACGACAAGTTGTGAATGCATGGGGAACCCTCAGCAGAGGCTGGCGTATGGACAACAAACCCCTTATTCTTCCGTTGTAACCAAATTTTAGCAACCAGTCGGCAACGCAATTCAACAGGCGGCCGAGGCCAGCGAATGCGGCTTCCTCGTTCGCGCCGCGGGTTGCGATTCGAGGCAACGCGAAGATGGCCCGCGATCAACAACAGGCTGGAAATTGCGGCCAATGTGGCACGGGAACCGTTCGCTGCAGCTACAATTTTTTCGCGGGAGACGATCTGCAAATCCACACTTGGGAACACCGTTGCCTCGATTGCAGCGTGCGCGAAACAACGGCCTATCGCTCCGACGAAGAACCGGGCGGTCAGTCCCTCAACCCTACCTGCTGTCCGTATTGCAGCCGCACGGTTTCCACGGACTGACTTCTCGGCAATTCCAGCCGCCCGCCCAACGGTCATCCGCTCGCGATTCGCAGCTGACCGGCATATTTGCTAGACACATCCCATCGTTTCGCTCATATTGGTGAATGCTTCTCGGACCGTTCCCCCGCGCAGACACCCTGGATATAGCCCGCCGTGAACCGTTTCAAGCCACTCGCTGCGGTGCTGACATTAGTCTTCTGCGAACCAGTAGCGACAGCTTCGAGTGGTGATTTGCTGGACATGCCGCCGACCTACGAGCAATTCGTGGCGCCGGTGTTGACAAAGGCCGGATGCAATTCCGGCGCTTGTCACGGATATCGATCTGGTCGCGGCGGATTCAAGCTCTCGTTGCGTGGCGAAGATCCCGAGCACGACTTCCACGAGTTGGTCCGCGAACTAGGTGGCCGCCGCATCGATCGAATTCGCCCGCAGAACAGCCTGATGCTGCTAAAGCCCACCACGCAAGTGCCTCACGAAGGGGGGCAACGGTTTTCGCTCGACTCGCGCGAATACAAATTACTGCGCCGCTGGATCGATGCCCAATTGCCGGCACCGAACGCCGGCGGACCGCGATTGGTGCAGCTCGACGTGCGGCCAACGGATCGCGTTCTGTTCGCGCCACAGTCCGATGTGCAACTATCGGTCACAGCGCACTACGACAGAGGGCAGCCGTTCGATGTCACTGATTTGGCCGTCTACGAGACTTCCAACACATTGGCGACTGTCAGTCGCACGGGATTGGTCGAACCAAAACAGCATGGCGAAACGACCGTCATGGTTCGATTTTCTCATTTACAAAAACCGGCTTCACTGGCGTTCATGCCCCGGCGCGAGGACTTTACTTGGAGTTCTCCACGGATGTCAAATTACATCGATCGTCACATCTTCGCCAAATTGAAAAAGCTCAAAATCAACCCGGCGAAGAATTGTAGCGACCATGTTTTTGTACGCAGGGCGTTTATAGACACGCTCGGTTTGATTCCAACAGCGGACGAGGCGCGGGCGTTTGTAGCCGATTCGGCAGCCGACAAACGCGCACGGCTAATCGACGAGTTGCTGCATCGCCCAGAATTCGGCGAGCACTGGGCATTGAAGTGGTCGGACGTTTTGCGCAATGAGGAAAAAACGCTCGACCCGCGAGGCGTGGAGATATTTCATGCCTGGATCCGCGACAGTTTCAATAAAGGCAAGCCACTAGACCAGTTTACCCGCGAGTTGCTCGCCGCGCGTGGTAGCACCTACAAAGTCGCGCCGGCCAATTTCTGGCGTGCGCAGCGCGATCCGTTGACACGCGCGGAAACTACAGCGCGGGTCTTCATGGGTATTCGCCTGCAATGCGCCAAATGCCACAACCACCCGACCGGACGCTGGACACAGGACGATTATTATTCGTGGGCCGGCATCTTTGCGCGGATCGATTACAAGATCGTTAAAAACAACCGCAAAGATAAATACGACAAACACGAATTTGACGGTGAGCAGATTGTGCAGATCAAGGATCAGGGCGAAGTGAAAAATGCCCGCACAGGCGGCGATGCAAAACCACAATTCCTCGGCGCGGCCACACCCGCCTTCGCGGCGGAGGAGGATCGCCTCGTGCCAGCCTCGCGCTGGGTGACGAATCCGAAGAATCTCTGGTTCGCCCGCGCGCAAGTGAATCGGATCTGGTACCACGTCATGGGCCGCGGACTGGTTGAGCCTATCGACGACCTGCGGACGACCAACCCGCCAACACATCCACCGCTGATGGACGCACTGGCCGAGGATTTTGTCGCCCGCGACTACAGCGTCCGGCACATGATCCGCACGATCATGAATTCGACCGCCTATCAACTCGATTACGAGAGCGGCCATCGCGAAACGACGGACGATGCCAACTACTCCCGCGCCGCCGTCCATCGATTGACGGCGGAACAATTACTCGACGCACAATGCCAGTTCCTGGACGTCGCGCCGCAATTCAACGGTTACCCCAAGGGTACGCGAGCGGGCCAGTTGGCCGGCATTCACCGCGTCCGTGCGCGGGACAAAAAACCGAGCATGGATGAGCGATTTCTGAAACAGTTCGGCAAACCAGAACGACTGCTAGCTTGCGAATGCGAGCGGTCCAACACGACGACGCTGCCTCATGCGCTGACGAT
>JAYGDO010000035.1:0-2109 GCA_046582885.1 Pirellulales bacterium
TGATCATGTTGGATCCTGTAATGGTTTGGAGTTAAACGATCTCGGGGACAGTATAATTCGCAACTCACCCCTCAATCCAGCGTCCGCAGTTCCGCCGCGATGGTTCTGATTCGCATGCGGCCGCCGCCTCAAGACGGCATCCCTTGTGGGTGATGGAGCAGGCCGCAGTGCAGCTTGAGAGAACGTCACGCGCCGGCGAGCGGAAAATGAACAAATCACCAGCCCCACAGGGCCTCGTGATCACAATCCCCGGAAATTGCAGTTCTAAGTTGATATGATGGTCAAAACCCTCTCTGCTTGTGTTCGAGTCGACTGCACGGTGCCTCTCGCCTAGAGATCGACGGAAGTGAATGTCGTGATCCCAAACAAACTAAATTCGCGTATCCCGGCGGCGAAGACACGGCCCATCGGTGTGGTCTTATTTTTTCCGGTCTGCATCGCGGTTCTCTCTATGGCGACTGCGTATTCCGAGTCGAAACCGCCAAACATCATATTCTTCTTGGTCGATGACTACGACAAACCGGAGACGAGTGTCTACGGTGGAGACGTACTAACGCCAAACCTTGACCGCCTGGCGCGCGAAGGGATGACGATGACCGCTGCCCACGTCACCAGTACGGTCTGCACTCCTTCGCGATACACCTGTCTCACCGGACGTTATGCCGGGTCCTCGACGTCTGCTTACTATCTGCGGGAGTGTCCTCTTGGTCGGCAGGGACTGCCGGCGTTCAATGTCGAGTTAGAGCCGGACAATATGAACGTGGGTCAGGTATTGAAAGACAACGGCTACGCGACGGGTTTCGTCGGCAAGTACCATGTTGGTCCGCACCTAAATGAAGCAAACGCCGCTGCCTTCGGTTGGAGGTACCTCCCTAAGGGCAGCGACTATACAGAAGAGGTAGCTCACAAAAAGAGACACAATCAGAAGCGTGCCTGTGAACTCATTTGCCAACGTGGTTTTGAGTGGGTCAAAAACATTTACTGGGAGAACACGAAGGCTCCCTTCAAGGGGCACAATCCCGAGTGGACCGTCGCCGCGGCCTTACAGTTCATCGACGAGCACAGGGAGGGTCCATTCTATTTGCACTATTGCACGACATTGCTGCACGGTCCCAACGGCGAATGGCATCGATCGCTCAGCAAACCGCTGATCACCGGCGAGGGCATACTCGAGAAGCCACTGGGCCTGATGGATCGCGAGAGCGTCATGGAGCGAATCGGCAAGGCCGGTCTCACCGAGAACGAAGCCGGCTACCTCTGGATGGACGATAGCCTGGGAATGCTGCTCGATCGGCTGGATAAACATGGCATCGCCGAAAACACAATTGTGCTCTTTCTTGCCGATCATGGCTCGGTCCACAAGGGATCTTTGCTGCAGAACCGCGGAACCGAAGTGCCCTGCCTGATTCGTTGGCCGGCGAAGATCAAAGCCGGCGTACGTTGCGATCAGTTGATTCAGAATACCGACTTCGTACCGACTTGGTTCGACGTTGCGAATATCGATCCGCCGGACGACTACCAAATTGACGGCGTCAGCGTCGCGCCTCTGTTTGCGGATTCTCAAAAACCGGTTCGGCGGTTCGTTTACGGTGAGATGGGTTCAGCGCGATCCGTCAAGACGAAGGAATGGAACTATATCGCCCTGCGATACACGCAGGAGCAAGTCGAGGCAATTCGAAGAAACCACCGGTCGGTAAAGCAGTTGATGGGATTAAGCGGCGGCGTATCACGCGCCCGGATGCAGCCCGATGCCTTTGACCCGGATCAACTCTACGACCTGAATGCCGATCCTGAGGAAATGATAAATGTCGCCGACGACAGGAAAAATCGCAAACAACTCCGCGAGATGCAGCGATATCTAAAGCAGGAGTTGGGCAGGTTCGTGCAGCGTCCCTTCGGGGAATTTATCCCGGGCGGCAATGCGGTGCCCGGCGACGCGCAAACCGATCTGCGGCCCTTGCTCAAAAGAATCGCCGCCGAAATGAAGTAAGCGAAGTCGCGGCCAGTGGATGGTTGAACTCGTGAATGGAATACCACGAAACTACGGTAATATCGACACGTCGGCGATGACGACCGCCGTCACAACGTAACCGCCAAACAACACAACGA